>NZ_LT629784.1:1588636-1906363 GCF_900105595.1 Stappia sp. ES.058
GGCCAGTGTGGCGTCGGCCAATGCCAGCGCTGCGGCGATATTGTCGAGCACCTGACGGGTCTGGGTTTCGATGTTGCCCCCGACAAGGTTGCCGTCGGGGCCGAAGGGGATCTGTCCGGAGAGAAAGACGAAGTCGCCGGCGCGAACCGCTGCCGATAGCGGCGCCACCGGATGGGGGCCGTAAACCGTCTTGGTCATGAGGTTCATTCCTCCTTCATCGATGGAATAACGGGAGCCGTCCGTCTCTCCTGGGAGCTCAGAACAAGAATGTTTCCGATCAGGACCGCTACGCCGCCCGACAGCACATAGGCGTCAATCGTGAGGTTCTCGAACACCGCCGAAAGCAGCAAGGCAACCACAGGCACCAGGGCAAGCGTATAGGAGGCACTGGCGGCGCCGATGCGCTGGACGAGACTGAAATACATGAAGAACGTGATGCAGGACGCGATGATCGCCAGATAGGCAAGGCCCGCGAAATACGTAACCGACACATCGACGCTGAAACTTGAGCCCCCGAAATAGGCGAGAGCGAAGGAAAACGCCGCGCCGCAAAGAGCCGCCCAACTGATCAGGACGGGAATAGGGATCCCGGCTCGCTGGTTGCGCATGGCAACGACGGTGCCGCATCCGGTGCAGGCGGCAGCGGCAAGCGCGAACGCAACGCCGCTGATTGTCTCGGCATTGGACGAAACAACCGCCAACTGCGGCAGCGCGATCACGCCAAGACCGGCAATTCCCGAGACGATGCCGATCAACATGCGCACCGTGACCGGGGCCGAAAGGAAAAGCCATCCGATGAGGGCCGCGAACAGGGACGACGTCGACAGCACCAGCGCCGCGATGCCCGACGTGATGAGCGTGGTTGCATGGTAAAACGAGATGAAAGCCAGGCCGAAGAACAAGATGCCCTGAAGCGCGACCCACGGTCGATCCGGCCTGCGCAGGCTGACATTCTGTCCGCGCATAAAGCTCCATGCGAACATCACAAGGCTCACCACCGCCATCCGGTAGCCGACCGATACTTCCGGAGCACCGGACACCGCCTGCTGTCCGGTGACGATGGCGCTGCTGCCCCAAAGAACGGCCGTGGCCGCAAACAGAAACGCGCCCATGGTTCCCTTTCCTGCAAGTGTCCGCCGACGTCGTCAGGACAGCCGAAGCGGGGAGGGCGGCCCGTGCCTATCTGTCGCCCTGCTTGACCGGAGGCACACCGGGCAAATCTGCGACCGGATCCGTCGCACCACGCCATCCGCGTGCGAGAATTCCGGTGCTGGCGTTGTCCAGCCGGGCCAAAATGCCATCGAGCGCCGCCAGTTCTTCTTCCGAAACGGCGCTCGTCAGATCCGCGTCGAGGCGTTTGGCAACATCGGAGATTTCAGTGAAGGCCGACCAGCCGCTTTCGGAGAGCTCGATCGCCGCGTAGCGACGATCCGATCGTCCGGGCGTTCGGCGCGCAAACCCGAGTTCCACAAGCTGTTTGACCGCCCGGGACACCGAGAACTGATCGAGCCCGCCCGCCTGGCAGATTTCCTTGGCGCTGGCGCCGGGGCGGTTTGCGATGATCGCCATGGTTCGCCACGCCGATCGGGAAAATCCAAATCTCGGCCCGTAATAGGCGTTGAGGACATCCGCCACACGGACGGATATGCGAAACAGCCGATAGGGAAGCCAACTCTCGAGCTGCAGCAACTCGGCGCCGCGGTTTTCGGAGGCGGAGCTGTCGGCTTTCTTGTCATCAGATTTTTGATTGCTAATTGTTTGCATCGTGCAATCATATGCACTTAAATACACAAAGGCAACGGCTTAATCGCCCATGTCGAACAACATGAACCCAGGCATCGCATGGGCTTCGAGAAAGCCCGGGATGGATGGTGGCCGGCCGATAACACATGACGGGCCCGATACGTCGCCAGAGGGTTTGGAGGCGTCACGGCCTGCACGACGCAAGGGCGTCGGTCCGTGGGGATGAAACGCTTTCGGTGAGCGCCTTCCTGACCAAGATGGAGGACTTGCGAAATGCCATTTGTCGTTCATTGCCTAGACCGGCCGGATGCCGGCGACTTGCGCAGGCGCACGCGCGCTGAACATCTGGAATACATGATTGCGCATGGCGACAGGGTCGCCTTCGGAGGACCGCTGCAAACCGACGACGGGTCCGTGGTGATCGGGAGCCTGATGGTTCTGTCCCATGAAACGCGTGAGGCCGTCGACCGGTTTCTCGATGCGGAGCCATATGCGGGCGCGGGACTGTTCGCCGAAATACGGGTTTCGCGCCTGCACCAGATGGTGCCGGAAAATCCCCCGGGATTGCTGGCTGCGGAGCTGGAGCGGGAACGGGCATCTGGGTCGGAGTAGCCCCGCACCACGCCAAGGCGCGCGTGCCGGCGGAATGTGCCGGAACGCACGTCCGTTTTGACCCTCAGGCGAGAATGAGCTGGTCGTCCTCGACCTCGGTGCCGGTTGTCTTCTTGAAGAGCTCGAGCAGGTCGGGAACGTCATAGCCCTTGCGCGCCTCGCCATGAATGTCGAGCAGGATCCGACCGGCATTCATCATGATCGTACGGGTGCCGAAGTCGAGCGAATTTCGCATGCTGTGGGTCACCATGAGGACCGTCAGCCTCTGTTCCCCGGTGATCTCCGCCGAGAGTTCGAGCACGGTGGCCGCCGCCCCCGGATCGAGGGCGGCCGTGTGCTCATCGAGGATGAGGATCTTCATCGGAAGCAAGGTGGCCATGAGAAGGCTGAGCGCTTGTCTTTGACCCCCCGAAAGCGTGCCGGCCATGGCGCCGAGACGGTCTTCCAGGCCCATTCCGAGCCGCGAAAGCTGTTCCGCGAGTTCGCGCTTCTTGCGCGCCCCTCCAAGGGCATTGCGAAAGCGGCGTCGCCCGCCGCGGCTCGCTGCGAGCGCCAGATTTTCCTCAACCGTCAGCGAACTGCATGTGCCCGCGCGCGGTTCCTGAAACACCCGTCCGATCATGCCCGCACGCTGCTCGGTCGGTCGTGCCGTCACGTCGTGACCATCGATGTAAATACCGCCGCGATCGAGACGCACATCCCCGGCAACGGCCGACAGAAGCGTCGACTTGCCGGCGCCATTGGTCCCGATCACGGTGACGAATTCCCCGTCCGTGATGTCGAGATCGACACCGCGAAGCGCGGGAACCGCCAGCGGCGTGCCGGGATTGAAGGTGATGTAGGCATCACAGACACTGAGCATTCGCTTATCCCTTTTGCGGTTGCGGTTGGGAAAAAAGGCGCCGGAATCTCGGCCAAAGCTTGAACCTGCTGTTGCGCCGGGCCTGGGACAGAATGACCGCGACCGCAACGACTACGGCTGTGACAAGATTGAGGTCCTGCGCCTGAATGCCGAGAAACCCTGCGCTTAGGGCGGCGGCGATGAAAAGGCGGTAGAGCACTGCGCCGATCAGGCATCCGAATGTCGCCCAGGCGACCTTGACCGAGCCGAACAGGGTCTCGCCGATGATCAGGGCGGCAAGACCGGTGACGATGGTTCCAATACCCAAAGACACATCAGCGACGCCCTGGCTCTGGGCAAACAGCGCCCCGGCCAGCCCGACAAGCCCGTTGCTCAGTGTCATCCCGACCATCGTCATGCGGCCGTTGTCGACGGATTGCGCCCGGGCCATCACCGGATTTTCTCCGCTCGCCCTGAGGGCAAGTCCGACCTGGGTCCCGAGAAACCAGTCCACGAAGAGCTTCATGGCAACCGCGATCACAAGAAGAACCGTACTGGTGGTCCACAAGCCGAAATCCAGCACCTGCGTAAACGGGGTGAAGATCGTTTCCTCACCGTAAAGGGAGATGTTCGGACGTCCCATGACACGCAGGTTGATCGAATAAAGCGCCACCATCGTCAGGATACCGGCGAGAAGGTTCAGGATCTTGAAGCGAACGTTGAGATAGGCGGAGACGAACCCCGCGCAGCATCCGGCAAATGTGCCGATGGCGGTCGCCAGAAACGGATTGATGCCGTTGACGATTGCCACAGCGGTCGCGGCAGCTCCCAAAGGGAAGCTGCCGTCGACCGTGAGGTCGGGAAAGCTGAGGACGCGGAAGGAGAGATACACCCCGAGCGCCACGAGCGAGAAAAGCAACCCTGCTTCGATCGCTCCGGAAAGAGCCAGCGCGCTCATGTTATTCGACAACCTTCTTGGCTTTTTCCAGAATGTCGCCCGGCAAGGTCACGCCCATGGCTGCGGCGGAGGCCTTGTTCAGATACAGGTCCTGTGTATCCAGGACCCCCACCGGGATCGCGCCGGGACTTTCTCCGTCGAGCACGCGAATGGCCATCTGGCCGGTCAGGCGGCCGAGCTTGTAGTAATCGAAGCCGAGCGCCGCAAGGGCCCCGCGTTCGACCGAGTTCGTGTCGCTGGCAAACACCGGCACCTTGGCTTTCTTGCCGACATTCACCACGCTCTCGACGGCCGCGACGACAGTGCTGTCGGTGGGAATGAGGATGGCGTCGGCACGTCCGGCAAGGCTGACGGCCGCATCCGCCACCATGGCCGTCTGGGATGCGGTGCTTTCTTCAAGCTTCAGTCCGAAGGCTTCGACCGCCAGCTTCAGCGCCGCGACTTGAGACACCGAGTTCGCTTCGCCTGCATTGTAGATCACGCCGATTGTCGTTGCATCCGGAACGAGAGTCTTGATCAGCTCAAGCGTCGGTGCGAAGGGCTGCTTGTCGCTGGTTCCGGTGATCGTTCCGCCGGGGGCCTCCATGCTGGCGACCAGTTTGGCCTCGACCGGATCCGTCACGGCCGCGAAGAGAACGGGAATATCGCCGGCGGCACTTTGAAGGGCCTGCGCCGAGGGGGTGCTGATTGCGATCAGCAGGTCGGGCGCCATGCCCGCAAAGGCCTTGGCGATCTGCAACTGCGTCGGCATGCTGCCCTGTGCGCTTTGAACACTGATATCCAGGGTCTCGCCTTCGGTGTATCCGCCGTCCGCCAGTTCATCGACGATGCCCATGCGGGCCGCGTCGATGGCGGGATGATCGACGATGTAGGTGATGGCGATCTTGGTCATTTCCGCCGCGGTTGCCGGCAAGACGATTGCGGACATGAGGACAGCCGCAGCGCATGCGGCCAGTTTTTGTCGAAGCATCTGACTGTTCCCTTCTGTGGTTGTTGTTTCCGGAAAGACAAGGGGATGCTGCAATCCCGGTGCTCAATGCACGGCGCCCTGTTAGTCGCCACCGACAAGCGACAGCGGGCCGGATGCGGGAGACATGGAGTGCGCCTGCGGCGCCGGTTCCGGGATCGCGAACGAATGATGGGTCCGCAGCATGGAGATCTTGAAATCGTTCAGGGTGCGCGCACCCATCAGCATCTGCGCGATTTCGAATTCGCTTTTCAGGATGGCGAGCGCCCGGCCAACGTCTTTTTCCCCGCCGCTCGCCAGCGCGTAGAGCGTTGCGCGGCCGATCTGCACCGCGTCGGCGCCAAGCGCCAGCGCGCGCGCGATATCGGACCCCGTCCGGAACCCGCTGTCGACCAGCAGCGTCAGGTCTGACCCGGCCCGCGATCGAAACTCCGGCAGGATGTCGATCGTTGCGACCGCGCCGTCCAGTTGCCGCCCGCCATGATTGGAAATGACCAGGCCGTCGACCCCGACCTCCAGCGCTTTCGGCACTTGTGCCGGATCAAGCATGCCCTTGACGATCAAGGGGCCGTCCCAGGCGTCGCGGACCCACTTGATGTCGTCCCATCCCACGGATCCGTCGAGTTGGGACTGCATCAGTTCCGCGATGGTATCGGTTCGCTGGAGGCCCAGTTCCGCCGCCATGACCTCCAGCTTCGGCGCGCCGGCCCGGGCCATGCGCAGGCTCCACGCGGGATGGAGAGCAAGGCTTGCAAGCTTTGCCGGCGTCCAGCGAAACGGCAGGGAAAACGCGTTTCGGGCGTCACGCAGCCGCCGGCCCGGTATGGCATTGTCCACGGTGACTTCCAGGGCCTTGAAGCCAAGGGTCCGTGCCCGGGAAACCAGGCGTTTGCTGACCTCGCGATCCTTGAAGAGATAGAGCTGAAACCATTTTGCCCCGGCGCCGGCTCCCGCGACCTCTTCCATTGTGGCGGTGGCCGCGGTGCTCATTACGAAGGGGATCTCGCTCGCGGACGCCGCGCGCGCCAGATCGATGTCCCCGCGTGGCCATGCCGCCCCGGCCAGACCGGTCGGGCCGATGATCGCCGGAAAGGCGTGGCGCTGCCCGAACAGGGTGACCGCGCTTGAACAGTCACTGACGTTTGTGGGCGCGGAGCCGAGCAAGCGGATGCGATCGAGCGCATCCCGGTTTTCCGCAAGAGTGTTTTCGCTTCCGCTTCCCCCGTCGATGAAGTCGAAGACGAACCGCGGCAGTCGCCGGCGGGCCAGGTCGCGAAACTCGGCAATGGATTGCGGTTCGTTCGCCATGCGTGTTGTCCTCCCCTTCATTCGAACGGCAACGCGTCGCCTGGTTCGAGGATTTTTCCCGGATTCATGATGTTGCGCGGATCAAGGGCACGCTTGATCGCCGCCATTGCCTGCAGACCCGCAAGGCCGTGTTCCTCGACCAGATAGGCACGCTTGCCGTAACCGATCCCGTGCTCACCGGTGATCGTTCCGCCGAGGGCGATCGCCCGCCGGGACAGGCGTTCGAGCAGCGTATCGACGCGTCTTGCTTCGGCGTCGTTTTCGGGATCGAAGACGACACAAAGGTGAAAATTGCCGTCGCCGACATGACTGCAGATCGGTGCGGTGACGCCAAGCTCCGCGCAGTCCTTTCGGGCGGCCGCGACCGCCTCGGCAAGGCGCGAAACGGGCACGCAACTGTCGGTGGGAATCCCTTTCGCGCCCGGGCGCAAGGCGATGGCCGCCCACCAGGCGTCATGCCGCGCCTTCCAGATCCGGCTGCGATCCTCCGGGCTTTGCGCCGTGGTGATGTTTCGCGGAGCAAAGTCGGAGGCGATCTCGGTGATCCAGGTCATCTGCCTGGCAACGCTGTCGGGATCGCCGCTGCATTCCACGATGAGCGTATCGCCGTCGCTCAACCCGAGCTTCGAATACCGCTCGACGGCGCGGATCTGGACGTCGTCGAGATACTCCATGCGGGCCACCGGAATGCCGGATCCCATGATGGCGATTGCGCATTCGATAGCGAGCGCGGAGGAGGGGAAGGCAATCAGTGCGGTCTCGACCGCTTCCGGGATTGGATGGAGACGCACAGTCGCGGCGACGATGACGCCAAGGGTCCCCTCGGCCCCGACCATCAGTTGGGTCAGATTGTATCCGGCGGCGGACTTGCGGGCCAAACTGGATGTCCGCACCAGCGTTCCGTCGGCCAGCACCACGTCCAGCGAGACGACATGATCCGCCATCGTGCCGTAGCGCACGGCGTTGGTGCCGGAAGCGCGGGTCGAGATCATGCCGCCGATGGAAGCATCCGCGCCGGGATCTACGGGAAAGAAAAGCCCGCTGTCTCGAAGGAACGCATTCAGGGTCTTTCGCGTGACACCCGGTTCGACCCGGCAGGTCCGGTCGGCGGAGCTCACCTGACCGACGGCATCCATTTGCGACATGTCGAGACAGATCCCGCCCCGAAGAGCGGCCACATGACCCTCGCACGACGTGCCGGTGCCAAAGGGGATCACGGGCACGCCATGGGCATGGCAGGTCGTGACGATGAAGACGACTTCATCGGCATCGCGCGGGTAGGCAACGGCGTCCGGAGGCGCGGCGGGAAGGTAGCTGGCGTCGCGCCCATGCTGGTCGCGCACCGGCATCGCCGTGGTCAGGCGATCCCCGAGCCGGGGCCCAAGGATGACGAGAACCGCATCCAGCGCGTCCCGGGAGACCGTCTCAAGAGCGCGCGGCCTCGCCATTACGACCGGTTCCCGTGCACGGTGTCGGCGCGCGACGTCCGACCGGATCGGGCGCGCACACGCGAGCCGATGGCATGCATCGGAAAGACGCCCAGGATGGTCTGCCGGGTGGTCTGGAGCTTCAGCGCGGCGAGCGCCCGCTGCACCCGGGTCTGGTCAGGGTGCCCTTCGAACTCGCACAGAAACCGGGTGGCGACGAACTGACCGTCCACGAGGTAGCTTTCGAGCCGGGTCAGGTTGATGCCGTTGTCGGCAAAGCCGCCGACGGCCCGAAACAACGCCCCGGGGGTGTTGCGCACCTCGAACAGCAGGCTGGTCATGATATCGCGCTGCTCAGGCGCCGGCATGACCGGCTTTGCCGCGAGCACATAGAAGCGCGTCATGTTGAAGGGGATATCCTCGATATTGCGCGTCAGGATTGTCAGCCCGTGGGTTTCGGCGGCGAGAGCAGACGCGGCGGCCGCAGCGCCCCGGTCGCCCCTTTGCTTGATCAGGGCCGCCGCGGTCGCCGTATTGCTTTCCTCAACGGGGGAAAGCCCGTGTGCGGCCAGAAAGCGCTGGATCTGTTTGAGCGCGACGGGGTGAGAATGCACCCGCTTGATGTCCTGAAGAGACCAACCGTGTGGTGCCACCAGGTGAAGTTCGATCGGCAGGAAGATCTCGCCGACAATCGTCAGCCCGATGTCCGGCAGCAGCATGTGGATGTCGGGCACCCTGCCGGCGAGAATGTTCTCGCACGGCAACACAGCCGCCTCGGCCCGCCCGCCACGCACCGCGTCGATGACCTCGAAGAGATTTTCACACGCTATGCTGCGCGCGTCCGGAAAGGCCTTCTGGCTCGCGATATGGGCAAAGGCGCCGGCGCTGCCGTGATACATGACGGTCTTTGGGTCGAGCCGGCTGACCGAGGGCGCCGCGGGCAATCGCAGGCGCGCGTGGTCCATGCGCAACGACCGGAGTTCGGCATCGTCACCGCGCAGGGAGCGAACCCGCAGCCCGGGCCGCGATCGGTCCTGGCGCGGGCCACGTTTTCGAAGCGCGCCCTGCAGGCCGCCGGAGCCCTTTGTCTTTCTGGGATGCGGCATGGCGAGGGTCCTTGCCATCACCCGTCAACCATGCGCCGGGCGAAAGGCGGTCATCACCGTCATCGGCCACATCAATGCCCAGCCGGATGCGGTTTCGCTCACGCTGAGGTAATGGTCGGCGGCCGCAAGGCAGTCGTCTGCGGAATAGTCGGGCTTGGCCGAGAACAGGAGTTGCAGGAACCGGCCGATATCCTCGCGGTTTCTGAACTCCCACGGCGTGATCACCTCGTCGAACGTCGGTTGCCCCCAACCTGTGAGCGCGCACAGGCTTTCGGCGAACTCATGCGAAAGGAATGCGACTTCGTGGCCCGTGCTGCAACTGCGCGCGATGAACCCGTCAAAATAGCGGGCAAGCGGCGTGCCGGCAAAAATATCCGCGATCACAAGCCGTCCGCCCGGGCGGGCCAGTTCGGCAAAACGAGTGAACGCTGATGTCTTGTCGGTGACGTGATGGATCGCGCCGCGGCTCCAGACCGCATCGAACCCGGTGAAAGGAATGTCGAGGACATCTGCGGAGGCGGGGACCACACGGATGTTTCCATGCGCGCTTTCAGCCTCGAGCCCCGCAAGTTGGTCGACCGACGGGTCGCTGGCGACCAGAAGGCCGTCGGGTCCCACGCAGTCAGCGATTGCCTTGCTGAAATATCCGTTTCCGGCGCCGACCTCGAGAACCCGCTCTGCGGGCAAAGGCGACAGACATCGCTTCATGCAGGCAATGTCGGGCAGCCACACATTGGAATAATGGGAGAGGGCATCCCTGTAGTCAGAGGAGCGCTTCCCGACAAATTCAACGGACTTGGAGGCTGTTTTTGCATCGGCATACATCACTCTGGTCCTTCTCAACGTGGAACGGGTCAGCCGTTCGCCATCGACAGTGCTGCGCGATTTCCTCCAGATTTTTTTGGCCTTCCGCTCCGGTTCGAGCGACGGCGTTTTGGTCTGCTTTGAGAACCTGGACGTTTAACCGCATGGGTTTCGACCATGTTCGGGAACGTCCGCAGGGGGCACGTTTCACGTGTCCGGACGGCTCATTTCAACCTTGTGACCTCAGGATTATTAGCAGGCTGCTTGCATGTCAATTGCAATATGCAATTAATTATTGCACTGCAAAACATTTGAGCAAACGCCCGCAAAGCGATCAGGGATTGGTTCGGTCGGGCCTCTCAGGCAATCGGACCGCGATTGCACGCCATTCGGGCTCGTCACGGCGGTAGCGCCCGTGTTTCACGCGGAACGCATGGACCCCGTCCTGGTCCTGCATCTGGCGGATTGCGCCGGATCTCCGGCGAGGCGTGCTTGATGAGATCGACGGGATCATGATCGACATAGGGGCGGTCGCGATTGTGCCGGAATGCCGGCGCCGGACGAACGCACGCGAGATGCTCTCTCGCCCGCTACAAATCACAGACCCTTGACCTCGCGCGCGGAACCAACATCTGACAGGGACTGAAGTGTGTCGCCGGAGCATTTTCACATTGTTCGCAACACGATCCGCGTTCGAGCTCCGGCAACAAGACAAGGAGGACGTTTATGACCGATACCGATCTCAAGCAGGAATTCTGGAAACGCCTCGACGACGTTCGCGCGGGTCTTCTGGCTGCGGACAGTGAGAGGCCGGTGCCGATGTCGCCCATGCCCGACAAGGACGCGAACGCGATCTGGTTCATCACCGCCGCAGGCTCCGCCGCCGACCGTGCCGCGAAATCCGGCGGCGAGGCCTCATTCTACGTGGCCGACCCCAAGGCGAATTTCTACGCCAATATCTTCGGCAGGCTCGAGGAAACCAACGACGTCGCCAAGCTCGATGAACTCTGGTCCGTCATGGCCGCCGCCTGGTTCCCCGACGGGCGCGACGACGATGCCGTGCGGCTGGTGAAATTCACGCCCCGTGACGGCGAGATCTGGGCCACCGATGGCGGCGCCGCCTATCTCTATGAAATCGCCAAGGCCCATGTGACCGGCAACATGCCCGATGTGGGCGAGCACGGGCGGGTGAATTTCTAAACCTCGTTGCGGCGATGCCGCCACGCATCGTGTCGGCGATGCCGCCACGCATCGTGTCGTCGATGCCGAGCAGCGCGGCGCGAAGATGAAGAAGAAGCTGGAAATTGACCCGCTGCACGCCGACACGGTGCGGCTGATCTTCCGCCTTGCTCTGAAAGAGCGGCGGCATGTCCGGCCCCATGGGCGTCAAGAACATCGTCAACCATATGAACAGCAATCGCATGTTCACCCGCAACGGCGGGCGATGGGGCATCGGTCAGCTTCACCGCATCCTGACGCGTCGCACCTATATGGGTGAGCATCGGTTCAATCGCCGCTCCAACAAGGGGGTGGTGAAGCCCGAGGAAGAAATCGTTACCGTCCCGGTGCCGCCGCTGATCGACCTTGAGACGTTCGAGGCCGTGCAAAACCGCTTGAAGGTCAACAATAAGAAGGTGACGCCGCCGCGCGTCGTCAGCGGCCCGAATTTGCTGACCGGCGTTTGCCATTGCGGCAATTGCGGAGGCGCGATGACGCTACGCACCGGCAAGAACGACCATTATCGCTACTATACCTGCTCGACCCGGGCGCGGCAGGGCGAAACCGGTTGCAAGGGCCGGGCGATCCCCATGGATAAGCTCGACCGCATGCTGGTCAAGCATATCGAGGAAAGGCTGCTGGACCCAGAGCGGATCAAAGTCGTGCTCGCTTCGCTTCTGGGGCGCCGACAGGAAGGCGTCGAGCGACGCAGCCAGCACATTGCCGAGTTGAACCAGCGCGCAGCCGAAGCCGACAACCGCCTCAAGCGGCTCTACGACGCTATCGAGGCGGGTTCGCTCGACGCGGCCGAATCTGCCCTTGGCGAACGTATCTCGGTCCTCACCGCGCTTCGGGATCAGGCACGGGCCGATGCCACGCGGATCGTGTAGCGCGCAAAAACAAATGGCACAGCGCGCAAGATCAAATGGCAACCGATTTCGGGTCGGGAAGCGCCGTTTGAAGACCGCTCAAACCACCTTCAATCGATGATCCCTTCCGCCCTCATGATCCGCTCCACAAGTCCACAGTGAGAGCTGCCCGGTTGATGGCGGATGAATGCGCCTTGCGACATGGCGCGTTCAACAGCTCCCCAGGTCACAGGTTCCAGTGCGTCGTATTTAAGGAAGTAGGCTTCCAACCGATCCGTCTCGACATCGATCCGGCAATGGTCGATAGCACCGATATAGAAAGCGACCGTTTCCAGGCGCTTCATCGTGCTGGCATCGGGCATGGCCAACAGGCTCGATGCGCTCAGAACCAACCCGGTGGCTGCTGCAATCATCGTTCGGCAAATCATGGTCTCGTCGGTCCTTGCGCAATGTCGGGACGTTACAACCTGTCAATCGAGAGACCCTCTCACGACCCCTGTCACTGTCGCAAGATCCTCCCGCCCAAGAGTGCGATCTAGGCGGAAGGACACGGGTTGATCTCGGGTGTGATGATCCACCCGCCAAAGTCGGCGAAGCGGAACACCTCGATCGCTGGATCTATTTCCCGGCGGTCGATCGGCCTTTGAACGCCAATCAGCTTCATCTCTTTTTCGGCCACGTCATGCGGCGTTGCGCCCGACTGCAGCTTGTTGTGCCAGGTGAGCCGGGCGAGCACCGTGCCCTCGTAGCCTGGCGCGGTCACGCTCTTGTCGAAGACGACGATGCACCCACCCGGTTTAAGGCTCGCCCTGAGATGGGCGAGCAACTTCAATCGTTGTGAGACCGGCAGAAACATGAGCGTGAGAAACAGGATCGCAACGTCAAAAGGCTGATAATCGAAGGTCGCTGCATCTGCACAGATCGCGGTCCCCGGAGCCTGATAGGCCCGAACCATGTCCGGGCACTCATCAAGGGCAATCAGCTGCGCCTGCCGTTCCTCCAGGACACCAGCCAGCGCTCGACCGACATTCCCGGTGGAGCATCCGATATCGTAGACAAGCCCACCTTTCGGGATGTAGTGCCTCGCGATCAGGGCGGCCGCATCCGATGCCAGTTCGTACCAGGGCAGTTGCTCACGGACGTGCGCATCAAAAGCCCCTTCAAACCCCCGGAACGTCCAATCCGTCATAGCTCAACTCCCAACCGCTTGCTGAATGCGGCAAGCGCCTCTTCAACCAGCCCCATGCGGCCGTCCGCATAGGGAAGATCAAACTCGAACTCCAAAGCCTTGCGGAGCCGAGCTGGATTGACAGGATGTGGGCGTTGGCAGACCGCAGTCACGTTGTTGATGTGTTCGCCGATCGTCACCGCGCCGAAGTGCCTCTCGAAGAGCGCTTCAAACTCAGACGGCTGGAAGTACTTCTGGATCTTGGGATCAGCGTTCAGTTCGGAGACGGCAAGCCCCGGTTCGTCGCTCAACACAAAACGGGCACTGCGCGAAGAGGTTTCGCCCAAGCCGATCCCGGTCGAGCATTCCTTCCAATTCGGATCCTTGCGAGATCGCGCGGCGGCGAACAAGGTCGTGTCCGGTGAGCAAAGGGCCGCGCAGATCGTCACGACGTGCTCCCTGTCGGTCTCAAACGGAACGCTGTTCAAGACGCTGGAGAGCATCACCGACGAGAATGGCAATTGCTGCGAAACGGCCTTTAAAAAGCGGAAGGCTGATCGGCGGCCTGCCGTGACCGTCGGCTTTTTCCCCGGCGCCCGATAGGGTTCAAAGGTCGTGACCTTCACGCCAATCTTTCGAAGCATCCGGGCTTCATCGCCCTGGCCAGCTCCAAAGTCGAGCAGGCGCTCGCCGTATAGCGCCTTCAACTCCTTCCGGTGTTTCCCAATGGAGAAGTCGCGGCAGCGCTTGACGCTGAACGCGAACAGGTAGCCGCTTCCAAGTGATCGGCGACGCTGGCGCGCGCGCCGAAAGGCATTGTTGCGCAGGACGTCCTTGAACCCGTCGGAGAAGCTGAAGTCCATGCTGAGTTTGTTCAGGATGAAGCGCGCCAGATCGGCGTCCTGGTCGGGCTTGAGCACAACGCAATCGATCATGTCCTGCCGCCGCGCCGAGGCTTCCTGCAGTCGGCCAACGCCGTTCAAGACATCGCCATGCGGCGTAATGACGATCGGCATCTGGACGTTGTAGGCCGCGAGCTGCCGGGCCGCATTGGCGGCGTAGCGTTCGAACCTGTCCACATTGCGCGACAGCAGCTCCCGGACACTCCATTGCTCCATCGTCAAACAGGGATACGGATCGGGCGCGTCGGGCAGATCTTGAAGCCGAGAGAAGAGGGCCTCGATCGGAAGCCTGCTGTGATCCGTATCCGTCAGCCGAAAGTCGTTTGTGGCCCGGTTAAAAGTGAGGTTCACGCCGTGGGCGTCGCGCTCGTCTTTTTGACGGAAAACGACCGGCAGCTGCCACCCAAGCTGACGAGCAGCGACGGCGCGCTGGTGCCCTGAGAGAAGCACGCCGGAGTTGGTCGCATAGAGGGGAAGCAGGAAGCCAAACTTCTCCAGCGAGAGCCTCACCAGTTCCAGCCTTGCAGGGTCTGTCTTGCGGGGATTGTGCGGGTCGGCGACGACGGTTTCAGGGGAGACGAGTTCCATCACAGGCCAAGCCTCCGTTTGACTTCCGCCACCATGTCTTCACGTGCGAACCCGACCTCGGCCGCCAGTTCCTTCTCCCATTGCTCGAACCTGTCTCTTTCCAGCTTGAACACATGCGGCCCAACCCGGATAGTCGCCATCGGAGGGGTTGAGCAGACGTCATAGTCATGAGGATGTTTTTCGAAAGTTCCGGCCATCTTGAGCCTTAGTCCCATCTTCGCGCTCCTGGCGCTCGGGTTGGGGCTCGACAGGCCTCAAGGCATTGATCGTGCCGCATCGCGGACACTTGATTTCGATCGTGTCAGATATCGCTCGCGGGCGCGCCTTCATCAAGAGACGACGGCAGCTTGCGCATCGGATGGACTCCACGTTGTACCTCACATAGAAACAACCCCGCTGCCGATCGTTCCGGTCAGCAGAAGCGGCGGGGTCGCTGTTGAGGTTGACTTGCAGCGTGTGGGGATCTGATTGGCGTTAGGCCCCACGGTCCGGAAGTCGCATTCCGGGCTCCCCGCTCCTCACAGGGCGTGTCTTCTACTCTTCCCCCTCCTTTTTCTTCCCGCCTTCCGGCGCTTCCAGTTCGATGGTCGTGGTGTAGGTGTCGGCGAAGCTGTGTTCCACACTCGCCACCCGCCAGCGTCCGTTGATCTCGGGGCGGAAGCCGGTGAGCTGCGCATCCGTTTCGGCCTGGGCTTCGGGCAGGCCGGCAAGCGTGACGCTGCCCGATCCCGTTGCCCGCGACAGCCGCTCGCCTTCGGACTTCGCCGCCGCCTTGGCCTCGGCCTGTGTCGGCAGGGCATGGCGCAAACGGCGCTCGGGTCCCTGCATGCCGGTCCGTTCGGTCTCGATCACGGTCTTGCCGGTTTCCCGGTCGTACCATTTGGCCGAGGTCGACCCGTATTCGGGACGGGGATCGACATCGAAGCTCCAGTCGCGACAATCCGACTTGGCAATGGTGAGCGCCGGCAGGGTCAAGCCGGAGGCGGAGCCGGAGCCACGTTTGACCAGCAGCATCTTGCCGTCCTTGACGGCGAAGAGCGCACCGAAGCGGTCGGCAACCCGGGTTCCGAAATCCAGCGTCGACTGGTCGAGCCGCGCGATATAGGGAAGCGTCTCGCCGGCCAACGCCGGACTGACGACCGCTTGTAGCCCATGCCGGCCGGCAAGCTCCTGGACAAGGTCCCCGACCGTTGTGTCGTCGAAATGCTCGGAGACGGGTTCCTTGAGATCGGAGCGCATGTCGGCCGATCGCCCGGAGATCGTCAGTCGCTCGCCGTCCGGCCCGCCCTCGAAGGCAAGGCCCTCAACCGTGTAGAGCCCCATCTTCCAGGAACCGACGCCCCGGAACCCGAAGGATACCGCGATCAGCGCGCCGGGCGCAGGTGCTGCGACCTCGTTGCGGGCATCGTCGAACGCAAGCTCCACCGTGTCTGCATCCTGGCCGACCTCGTCGCGGATTGTTGCGGTGCTCAACCGCTCATAGAAAACCGCGTTCACGGGCTTGCCGCCGACCGTCACTTCGATGAAGGGCTTGTCGCGCATCAGTCCCACAGCCTCACGGATTGCTTGTCCTCCACGATCCGCCATTCGGGCAGGTGCACGGTCGCTCCCAGGGGCAGCAAAGGCCCGGCTGTGACCAGGTCCGGGTTGGCTTCCAGGATCGCCTCGACATAGCCCGCAAGCCGGGACGCGCGTGCCGTATCGCCGAGCCGCTGCGACGCGTTTTCGAAGGCGATCAGATCGAGCGTCGCGTCGGGCTTGGTGACGCGCACCGTCTCGGCCGGGAGTACGGTCATCTGAACAGCCCTCCCGGTGCGCCGTCGCCGGCATGCGGCGCGACCTCAATGGAGAATTCCAACTTCCGGCCCAGGCCTGTGCGCGAGATGATCGATTGGGTGTCGAACACGCGCTGGATGACGACGCGACCGAACACGCGACCGGCGGTCTCGGCCGTCCAGCCGACCATCATCACGGGCGTTGCCGCTATTTGCGTTGCCCGGATTGCTTCGAACTCGTCGCGGCCGCCGAACTCTTCCGGGTAGAGAAGCCCGGTGATCGTCACCGGGTTCTCGCCGATCCCGGTGAACTGGCGACCGGGTGCCCGGCCGAAGCGCTCGATCGCCGGCCAGCGCGCTTCGGTCTCGCGCTCGATCGACTGGAAATTGAGCGGCAGGATCTCGAAGACGTGGCGTCCGAGGGCGAGAAGCGGTACGGCCATGATCTATTCCGTTCCATCATGCAGCGCGCCGGTTCGCCCGCGACGCACGGCGGCCTCGATACCGGCATTGGCGGCGCGCCCGGCGGCGACCGGATCGACAACGCCGCTGATCGACTGGTTGACCGTGACATTGACTTGCGGCGGCCGCTTGTCGGTGACGGAGGCGGAGATCTCCTGTTCGACCTTCGGCGGCGGCAGGCTGTCGATGTAATTCTGCAGCGGCGGGATCGGGTCGGCTGGTGCGGATGGGAAAGGCGATTGAACCCCGCTATCATTCAGGCCATGCCGTTGTTTGATATCATTCGCTTGATCAGGGAGAGAACCGCCCCCACCGAACGGCCAATCAAACGTCAGCATCCCCTTGAGCGCATCCACCTGCGTCTGGAACCATGTCGACAGCCGCTCCCAAGACCCTTGAAGCCCTTCCAGGATGGCGTCGACGATCGCGGTTCCGAACCCGACGAAGGCGCGTAGCGTGGCCTTGATCGCCCCGCCAAGCCGTTCGCCGATCCGCTTGCCGGCGGCCTCGATGCCGGCCGCATTTGCGTCGCTCAGGTTCTCTTGCGTGAAGAGCGAGCCGAAGAAGTCGGCGACCGCCTGTTTGGCCTTTGAGAGCCCTTCAATGACGCCGGAGAAATCGAACATCCGGGCGAAATATTCCGCGACCCGATCGACGTTGATCCCGATCGCCTCGGCGATCTCGCGAGCGCGCGCGGCGACGCTGTCGACAAAGCCGTTCCATGCGGCCTTGACCGCCTCGATTTCCGGCGCGAAGGCCTCGCCCAGCCCCCGGAAGAAGCCCGAGACGGCGGTCGACAGCCGCTCCCAATACTTCCAGACGAAAAAGGCAGCAGCGACCAGAGCGGCGATCGCGGCCGTCACAGGCCACGCGGCGGCCGAGATTGCCGCAAGCGCGGTGGTGGCGGCGGTCTTCAGACTGGCGAAGACCGCGCCGATCGCCGCGCCCTTTCCGAAGGTTGCCAGCATGCGCAGTCCGGCAAGAGCCGATTTCACCTTGTTCGGGCCAAAGGATGCCAGGAAGAGACCCGCCTGCGCCGCCAACCAGCGGAACCCGCGTCCCGCGCTGCGCAGGCCTCGCAGCGAGCGCGCCACCAGCGAGACGTTCCGGCCGCTTTCGCTGAACCTCCAGAACAGGCTGATCAGCTTGATCAAGGGGCCGGCGATCAATGCATGGGCATAGCCGACAAGTCGCGAGGCAATGCCGAAGGCAAGCAACGCGCCCGTGCCCTGGACGATGGCCTCGGTCAGTTCCGGTTGGCGTTCCGCGAAGGCGGACACCCTGTCGATCAGTGCGCCGAGACCTTCGACCGCATGGCCGAGCGGTTCCAGAAGCTGATCACCGAGCACGATGGCAAGCGCGGCAAGGCGATTGCGCAGAAGCTCCAGCTTGTTTTGCGTCGTCTCTGCGCGCTTCTCGTATTCGGCGAGTGCAGACCCGGCGTAGTCGGCCTCGTCGCCAACCAGTTCGAACGCCTGCTGCAACAGGTCCGGATTGTTCAGGAGCTTGGAGAAGTCGTCGGAGAAGTCCTGACCGACCAGATCGATCAACGCCTTCATGCCGTCGGGCGATTTCGACAACCGGTCGAACAGGTCGGAAAGGGCCTCTGGCGCATCGTCTTCCAGAGATGCCATGAAGCCCGCGTAGGAAAGCCCTGCCGTCTTGAGTGCGGATTTCGCCTTGTTCGATCCCTGCGCCAGCCGGTTCGCAAGCGCGGAAAGGCCGCGCGCGGCGGTCTCCGGCATGATGCCGGCCGCGACCATCGCCGCGCCGACGGCGTTCATTTCGACGGCCGTCAGCCTCAGGGTTCGCTGCGCGCCGGCGGCGCGATTGGCGAAGTTGGTAATCTCGGCCGCCGTCGCGGCCATGTTGTTCGACAGGTGGTTTGCGCTGTCGGCGTAGAGCTCGAGCTGGTCCTGGTTGAGCTTGTAGACATTGCGCAGCTTGGCGAAGCGGGTCCCGATCTCGCCGGCCGCCATGTCGAAGGCAACGGCCGCACGCGCGGTCGCCTTGGTGAACCGCTCCAGCTCCTGTGTCGGAATGCCCGCCTGTGCGGCCGAGGCCATGATCGTCGTGAGCCCGGTCGACGACAGCGCGATCTCGCGGCTCATGCCGATCAGACCCTGGCGGATCTCGGCAAGCTTGCGCGCCGGCGCATCCAGGACCTTTTCGAGGTCGGCGAAGGCCTCTTCGAACTGCATCGCCGCGCGCACCGGCGCACCGAGAGTGACGGCCATGCCGACCGCATCCATCAGCCGGCCGCGGGCGCGGCTCAACCGCTGTTCGGCGTTGTTGAGCGCGGTGTCGATGTTGGTCTCAGAAAAGCCTTGCCGGATCGCGCCGGAGAACCCCATGCGCAGCTCCTGAAACTGCTTCCGGATGCCGCCGACCTCGTTGCGGACCTTGTCCGCGCCCTTGGTCAGGAACTGGATCAGCAGCGAGACATTCATGCCGGACATGCGCGCCTCCTAGTTGATCCGGCCGGTGAGTTTCAGGACGCGCGGGAGATCGCGGCGGTACGCCAGCAACTCCCACCAGTCGAGCGCTTCGATCTCGGACGGCGGCCAGTGATGCACCGCCGCCAGATCGCTCATGAACTCTGCGACGCGAACGCACTCATGAGCGCGGGAAAAAAATCGAGTGTCGCCCGGCCGACGGAGAAGAGATCCATGGGGTCGAGATCGTCGATCACTGTCGGCGGCACGCCGCACATGTCGGCGAGGATCTCGGTCAATGCGTCCAGCCGCTCCGGTTCGGTCAGGAGCGCCAGCGCCTCGGCCGCCGCCTTGTCGGCGGCCGCATCGGCAGCTTTGCCGGTTCCGGCCGCACCGAAAAGCTTCGCCGGGAAGTCCGCGCCGAGAAGCACCACCAGCTTCTTCACATGCTTGGTTCGGGGACGCTTCATGGTGAGCGAGGAATGCGTGCGGTTCCCGTCCTTCGTCTTTTCGTCGACGGGAAAGTCCAGGGGAATGGAGATCTGGCGCTTCGGTTCGGTCACGGGATCGCTCACGGGAAGGCTCCGGGTTTGAAAGGTCAGGAGAAGAGAACGCGGCGACGGCCTTCGTTGACGGGCACGCCGTTGCGCACCATCCAGCCGCCGCTTGCGAAGTTGAACCGGTGCAGCACCTTGCCGTCGGCCATGTGCGAATACTGCGTGATCGACCCGATCTTGTGGTCGTAGCCGGACGCCTTGCCGCCGGACATTTCCTCTTCCGCGACCGAGATCAGCCGGCCGGTGATGTCGATCGCGTGCTCGATCTCCGTCCCGTCCATCTCGTCGACGATGAACTTCTTGCCGGTGAAGTTGTGGCGCACGCCGGGAGGACCGCCGAAGAGGCCGATCACACCGGCGGAATGCGACTTCAGCTTGAAGGGGGCTTCCAGCGCCTTGACGCCGAGACCGGCGATCTGGACCTGAAGGTCGCCACCGCCCGGCTGGTAATCCTCGGTGATCTCTTCCAGACCGGGGAGCTGCAGGCTTTCGATCTCGATCACGAGGTTGAGACTGTCGTTCACGATCAGGGTGAAGCCGCGAAGAATGGGCAACATGGCCGGGTCCTTTCCTGTTACGCGGCTTCGCCGACGCGTTCGAACGAGACGGAAATGCGGCGTTCGATTTCATCCGCGAGCAGGTCGAAATAGACCTCGTTGCGGCGCGAGCCGAAGGTGAGATCTTCAAGCGGCGGGGCCTCTTCGGCGTCGAACTCGATGCGCAGCTTGCCGGAGCGAAGCAAGGCATTGGTGTTGGTGTCCCGGTCCCAATAGACGGACCCGCCAAGGATCGCGCCGATCGCCTTCAACTCGTCGAGGAACTGGTCCAGGCTTCGCATGATCGCGATGACGAGCTGCGGGCTCAGGTTCTGGTCGTTTGCCCAGCGGAAGGAGCGTGCGATGGTCTTCTCGATCAGGGCACGCGTGCGCACCACATTGACGAACTGCCACAGCGGATCGGTGGACGTCGTGCGGTTGCCCCACAGGATGCGGCCGTTCGCGGCAAACGTGCCGCCGGCGCCCTGCGACAGCCGCGCGGGAATGAAAGTGGCGATGCCGTTTTCGTTGAGCAGGTTCGCTTCGTGGTCGATCTCGCCGTCGTAGTAGGAGACCGGCCGGGCGATCCCGAGGATGCCGCCGCACTCCTGGTTGGACGGCGACCAGTACGGTCCGCCCTTTTCCTTGTCGCGCTTGATGAAGAGACCGGCCGCGAAGGGAGCCGCCGGTTTCACGACGAGATTTGCGCCGGATGCGACCTTCACCATCGGATCGACCAGATAGGCGAAGCGGTCGGAGAAGTCGGCGCGGTAGGCAAGGCTTGCGTCGCGGTCGGGTCCGCCGGTGTCGAGGATGGCGATCGCCTGCAGCTTCTTCGCGACCTGCTCCAGCGCATCGGCGACCGGGTTCTTGGCGCTGGCGATCTGCCCGGCGGCATAGCCAGGCGCGATCAGGAGATCCGGTTCGACGCCGACATGCCCGAGCGCATAGGTGAGCGCGTGCACGCCCGTCTGCGATGAGGCCGCGCCGACCATGTTCGCGCGCGTCGCATCGGGATCGACGCCTTCGGCAACCCGCACCATGACGATGGAGCCCTCGATCCCTTGCGCCTTCACCGCGTTGATCACGTCGAGCGCGGTTCCCGTCGCGCCAAGGAGGGCGATTTTTTCCGTCTCATGGGTGTAGAGGTGCACGGGCTCGTCGAGCGGAAACGCCGTGTTGTCGGCGTCGGGGGCGGTGACGAGCGCGCCGAGCGTCGACACATCGGAAACGGCGATCGGGCGCGGGCTTTCGCCAAGCCGCAGAACGCGGGTGCCGTGATTGAAGGGAGCCGTGGGCATGCGCTGATCCTCGTGTTCGGGGTCAGTGCAAACCTACGTTTCGGGGATGGAACCTCGCGCCCCTGACAGTGTCAGCAGCAAGCCTCAAAGGGCTTTCGAACGCCCTTCACGCTGCCATGAAACGGGTGTTCAGGCAACGCGGGTTACACGCCTGCGACCGCCGCCGCGAATGCCGCCTCGACTTCGGCGGGCGTCGTGAGAGTGCCCGCGTCGATGTCTTCGGCAACCACGTCCTGCGCCACAAACGCACCGTTGATGTGCGCAAGAACCGCATCCGACAATGCGATGATGCCGGCGCCGTCGAGGGGAAACCGGCCGTTGTTTGCCGACCAAACGGTCGCGAACCCCGGAACCTCCTGCGCCGCGACGCGCGCGCCAAGAAGATTGGTTCGACCTTCCTGATCCGTGGCAACCTCGATCGTGTCCGAACCGATGGTGACGGTCACTCCGCCGGTTTCGTGAGCACGGCGGATTGCCGAGAGGTGCGCGTGAAGGTCCACCGGCGGCTCATAGGGCACCCACGTTCCCGTCTCGAAGTCGTAGGCACTCGCCCCGGTAGCGGGCGGGGGCGTAGGAACCTCCATCAGCCCCTGCGAAACTCCGGTGCCGATGAAAACCTGCGGCGACGTGCCATCGGGACGGACTGCGTAGCGTGTGTCCTGTTGGGTCATCCGAATGCCCTCACGATAAGTTTCCAATGGGGAGCCATTGCGCTGTTGGGAAGGCCCAATGTTACCCCGGACCCTGTGTGCATTTTGAAGCTAAAGGACTCCGATCCACCCACCGCTCCAAACGGAATGTAAATGTTGGTGTCATCCGCATACCAACGAACACCTGAACCTTCGGGGTTCGTACAGCGAGCCTCGTCTCCAACACTTGCCCCATAAGCGTAGGAACCCGTGGCGTAGCAGTAGGCGAAAAACTGGATGAACGCTGGTTTCCTGCCGAGATCGTGGGCGAATGTGTATGTGGTGTTCGCGGCAACGCTTGTCGGAGCACTCTCGTAGTACCCCGAGATCACAGGAGCGGGGGCACTTTCCAGCGCGTCGATCCGGTCAGCGTTGCTCGCCACGTCCGCGACGACGGACGCCGCAGACACCTGCGCCGGGTCGAGCACCACGTCAAACGCCTTGATGCACCACAGGAGCGCGACGTTGCGGGGGCGGGTCTCGCTGCCACCAGCAAGCCCTGTTTCATGCGCCTCGTATGTCGTGTTGGCATATGTGATGGAGTGTCGTCCGGATGTGTTGGTGGGGCCGGTGCCCGCATCCGCCCCGGCGTTGCCGCCACCAATGGAGCCGCTGGCTGCCTCCATTGAGATGTGCTTGTGCTCCCCAAGCTCATCGCCCTGCGCCGACCCGAACGCACGCCCGTTATCCACGCCGCGTCCATTGTCCCACCCGCGAACGAACTCGCCGCGCAGATCGGGGAGATTGAACGTGGTGCTCCCATCGCCCG
Source organism: Stappia sp. ES.058 (assembly GCF_900105595.1). GTDB lineage: Bacteria > Pseudomonadota > Alphaproteobacteria > Rhizobiales > Stappiaceae > Stappia. Next base: position 1,611,672 of record NZ_LT629784.1, read on the forward strand.
ACCCGAAGGTGGTGCCGACGGTGGCGAACAGGTCGGTGTAGGTCGCACGCGAGACCGACGCGCCATTGCAGACGAGCCAGCCGGCCGGGGGTGTCGACGTCGCGAACGGCATGATGGACCCGGCAGGCGCGCCAGTTGGCAGCGGCTGGCCCGCGATTGTGAACTCGTCGGCATTCACCCTGCCGGCTACGTCGAGACGATTTTCGGCTTCGGGGAGCTTGCCAATCCCCACATTCCCCGCGAACCAGCCATGCCCGTAGGTCATGGAAAAGCCGATAAACGGAACACCGGCACTGGTGAGAAGGATTTGGTGTCCCCAGTCAGCGATCGGAAGCTTGTTCTCCACGCCGCTGCCGGCGGAGTGGTAGCCATAGACCAAACCAAAATGATCGCCGAAGTCATTGGCCGCCAGGTCGACGCGGTATTGATCGCCAATCGACCAGATGCCCTGGATTTTGGAAGCGCTGTAGTTCCCGGACCATCCCGCCCGTCCGATCGTGCCGCGCGAGGATGCGCCTGCGAGGATATCTGCGCTGGTCTCCAGGTCGCCGGTCATCTGACCGCCGGCCTTCGAGAGCTTGCCGGCGATCGCCGTCGACCAGTCAGGCCCGATGCCGACCCCGCCGCCCACCTTCGTGGTGAGTGGTCGCCCGGCCGGGGCGCCGGTGATGTCGACATCCGTCAGATCGTTGATCGCGTGGGTGTGGTTCGCCGCCGCCTTGGCATCGAGTGCTGCCTGAAGTCCGGTTACGTCTCCAATGACGTGACCGTGCGTGCCGAGCGCTGCCTGCGACACGGATATCAGGAGCGAGGCAACATCCGCATCGATCGATTGCAGTGCGGAGACCAGCCGCTGGACGTCCGTGTCCAGTTCGTTTTCCGGGTGCGGCAGCGGATAGCCGCGATTGGCTGTCGTTGGTGTGGGCATTCATGCCTCCTAGATGGTCACGGCCCGAAGATCCGCGAGCGAGGGCCGCGCAGCCGGCCCGCCGGTGAGCGTCAACCGCACGCGGGTCTGCGCGCCCCACGTCGGTTGCGGATCGACGGGATTGATTTCGTGCTGCCTGTCGACCCAGCCCGCCAGTTCAAGCGCCTCGGTCTCTGCGAGCGGGATCGTCTGCCAGGCGGACGCTGCATCCTGCAGTTCCACAGTGACAGTCGAGCCCGGCGGGAGGTTTGCCTTGAGCCAGACCGGAAGGCGTGTCGCGCCGTCGACGATGAAGGCGCGGCTCACATAGGTCGCCGTGTCCCTCAGGCTTCCGGCGATCAATTGCGCACCGGGGAAAAGCGTCGGGCTGGCGGTCTCCGTTCCGGCGAGCACCGCACGCACCGTCACCGTCTCCGTCAGCCGTCCGGTGAGCTCCACCACCTGATCCGGCACCATCCGCAGGATCTCGCCACCGGGCCGCTCGACCTCGAAGACGACACGGCAGGCGGCGGTGGGAAGGTCGACGGCGGCGCGGATCACGAGATCCGTGCAGTCGACGAGAGCGACCGTCCCGAGTGCGATGGTTTTCGTGGTCGGCGCAAAGCGCGCGGCCGCGAGCGCAAAGGTCAGATCCTCGTCTTGATGCGGCGTCCAGGTCCTCGCGTTGCTGGACGACAGCATGACGCCGACCGAATAGGGCTGCGCCGCAACCCGTTCCTGCCGGGCGGCGTCGAAGTCGCCGACGGCGGCCGAGTTGATCGCATGGGCTTCATCATCGGACTTGAGGACGAAGCAGACCTCGCGCCCCGCCGGCAGCCAAACGGGCTCCGGCAGCGCGATCGTGTGCGGTTGTCCGATCACGACCGCCGAGATCTCGACGAACGCCTGCGTCAGGATCTCCGCCGTCGGCAGGCCTTGAGCAACAGTGCGGATCTCCAGAAGGCAGGGATTGGCCGCATCGCCCACCGCACAGAATGTCACCGTCACGCTCGCCAGATGCCGGCCTGCGCCGCCAGGCAGAATGAAGGTCTGTGCCAGCGGGTCGACCGACCCGCCTTCGAGGTTCTGCGTGGACGCATCTTCCTGCGCGATCCACACCGGCGGATCGCTCCACCGGGTCACATTGGTGACCTGCCGCATGACCGTGATGTCGATCCGGCCTTGGCCGACGAAGACCGCCGAGGCCGAGGTTCCCGAGGCGCCGGTGGCGCGCACAAGCTTTCGGCCCGCCGGGTAGGTTTCCGCCACAACCTCGATCGTGCCGGTCACCTCGCCATTCGCATCGGCGACCAAGACGGGATCCGGCGTCACGTCGACGCCATCGAAGGTGAGTTCTGACAGGATCTCGCCGGCGCCGAAGCCCGACACCGTGAAGGCAATCGAGATCGGCCGCAGGAACTCGGCCAGTTCCTCGCGCTGATCGACCTCTTCCGCCTCCGTCGTCGTGCGCGCCCGATTGCCGGAGCCGAACACACGGGTCTCGGCCGAGGCCCATTCCGTCCGTGTCTCCGTCCAGAAATCAACGGCAGGCGTAAGCGCCAGCTCAGCCGGGATCGGGGTGAAATTCGCATACGGATTGACCAGCCGGCAGCGCGTCGAGAGCGGCTGCGAAACCTCCGTCTCGGCCGTCCAGTCGAGCATGACGGGCGCAGCGATCGGCAGGGAAAACACTGTCGGGTCAATCGCCAACTGGCACGAGCCTTCGAACACGGCCGCGTCCTGCACAATACCGCCATCGCGATAGCGATCAGACGTGAACGGGTCGACGAAGACGCCTCGCTTTGCGACCGGCTCGCGGCTGTCGATTTGTCGGCGCAAGCGCTCCAAGGCGACGAGATTGTAGAGATCGATCTGGCGGGCATAGAGCCGGTAAAGCCCCGCGACGGTGAGCGGCCGGACATCCGAGTTGATGATGGTCGGCGCAGCCGTCCAGGAGTTCACCACCTGGCACAGCGCCAGATGCCGCTCCGGGACCGCCGGCGGCACCGCGCGCGAGCGGCTGGCAATGCCTTCGATGTAGACGACCCGACCGTCCGGATCGAGGCAGAGCCGGTCGATGCGCGGGAGCTTGTAGTCGTACGTCAGCAGCACCTCGCCGCCGGTCACTCCGCCAGCCAGCGTGACGCTGGTGTCGGTGGTCGCAACCGGCGCGACCGCATCGCGGTAACGGTATGTGACCGTATAGCTCGACCCCGCCGCCGGCTCCGCACCACCCGGCGTCCAGTCGACGCGGTCGGCGTTCAGCACGTAGTCAGTGCCGGCGGTATAGGTCGTGCCGCCCTGGGTAACTTCGACCAGTGCGGTAACGCTGGTGTTGGCGAGCGCGTCGAGCGCGCCAGCGGTGGGACCATGGGTGACCGTCTCGGTCACTTCCTTGGTGATCAGCGCCGTCACCAAGTTGGCGAGCGGCGGGAAGCGCAGCACGAATGTCGCCGTGCCCGAGCCGCCGTCATCGAACGAATGCTGTTCCGCGTCCACGCGCTCGACGTCGAAGCGTTCCTCGACCGCAAGACGAAGCGAGGCCGTGCGCTGGAACTTCACGCCGTCGACGTTGGCGATGCCGGCCTCGATCACAAAGACCTGGTCAAGGCCGACCATCCCGAGTGCCGCAACGCGGCAGCCGTCGACGATGTAGGAGCCGTTGACGTCGCGATCGTAGGCCGCGATCGCCTGGACGGTTTCGGAGAGATCCGACGGCGGCGTCTGGTCGAGCGCCACGCCGTGCTGGAGCCGATAGACCGGATACAGCTCGCCCGGCTGACCATCGCCGGCAAAGCCCCACTGCAGCGTCTCGACGATGCGCGCGGCGCCGGCTTCGCCTTCCGCTGCCGTTCCCGGCGCCAGCCCCAGAAGATCCGGATCCTCGACCTCGGTCACCGCGTCCTGCACAAGCCGAACGCCGATCACGACGTCGCCGGCCATCGGCACGCCGGCAAGCGTTGCCTCATCGACCGGGCGCACGTCTCCGGCGGCGAAGACACGGCCCGCCTCCAGAAACACCGAGCCGGCCGCCTCGTCGACGAGGATTGCGCCGCCATCGATGCGGTCACCGTCGCGCGCGGAGAGCTCGCCGACACGCTTGATCCGACCGCGCAGGACGGACTGCGCCTCGTTCAGCTCGGCACCCTGCAGAAAGCGGCCCTCGCGGAACACCACATCGGTGACGTCCGGCTTGGCCGGCGTGCGGTCGAAGGCGTCCGCGATCAAGGGATGGTTGAAGGCCATTCGATCCTCATTCAAAATCGAGAAGGAAGGTGACGCGCTCGCGCACAGTGCGGCCGAGCACAATCGAGACCGGCGTTCGGGCAATCGCCGCTTGCGGCGTCACGAGATCGCCTGCGTCGATCCACAGCGCGCCGGGCTTTGTCGGGTCGGCATGATGCGCGCCACACAGGACGCCGACTTCCGCCGCTTCTTCGCCGGCGCCATCGCCGAAGCCGGTCAAGGCCTCGACATAGACCCGGTCGCCGCTGGCAGCCGGCGCAAGGCTTTCGCCATTGAAACGGAAGACCTCACTGGCCGCCGGCACGACGCCGACCTGAGAAATCGCCTTTGCCCGGCGTGCGCCGATGAGCGTGCCATTCGAGCGCCAGAAGCCGACATAGGCGCCGAAGCCCGCCAGCGTCTGCGCCATCTGCGCGTTCCGTGTCCCCGGCGACCCAAGCTCGGCCCAAGTCTGCGTGATCTCCGCCCAGGGCGTCTGAATATCGACCCAACGCAGGCCGGACGATCCGTCACCGGGGATCCAGATCCCAAGCGCCGTCAGCTCCGCCTCGCTCAAGGTGACCGCGAACGGATACCCGCGCCCGAAGGACCACTTCGGCCCGTCCAGACCGCTCGTTTCCGGGAGATGCACGCCGCTGTCGTCGCCAAGAATGCACGTGCTTGCCCGCGTCCAGGACGCCTCGGCGGCCGGTACGTCATGGCCGCGCACGCCGCGCCGGAAGTGCGAGCGCGCGGGTTGCGACAGCCGCGCAACGCCGTCGATCGGCACAAGGTCCGCCTCGTCGTCGCGGACACGATCAAGGTCGAGTTGATAGTCCGCCCAGGCCAGACGGCGCGCGGGCGGGTCGACGATCTCAGCCGAGTAACCGACAAAGCCGAGCCCCATCGCCATGCCGGCATGCGTGCCGCGCAGCCGCTCCCAGCGAATGCCGTCGTCGAGCAGGTCGTAGAGGTTCGGCACATAGGGTGACAACGGCCCGAGGCTGTATTCGTACGTCAGCCAGGGCGCGAGCGCCGGCTGCGGGTTGACGATCTTCCAGCCGGCAATCGCATCCGCGGCCGGCTCAAGACCGGCAACCACGCCGGCGCCAGTCAAATCGAGCGCGCGCTCAAGCGGCGTCGAATTGGAGGGAACCAGTGTCGTCGTCATCGACCGCGGCCTCCGGTATTCGACTGCCCGGCACACGCCAGGAGAAAGACAAGCTTGTCATGGCCGGCCGCGATGCGGTGCCGAAGGTCGATCTCGCGACACGCGAAGAGCTTGGCAACGCGGGCAACCGGATCGCGATCCCAGTCGATCTTGATAGTCATCGCCCTCGGCGTCCGTCCTCGATCACGACGGATTGCAGCGCGATCGCTTCCGTCGGCGCGGCAACGACGTCCTCGGCCGGGGCGATCACCTCGACCCGCGTCACGCCGGGCCGCATGGCGCGTGCCACAAGCCACGAAGCCGTGAGGTCGAGCCCGAGAAGCGCTTCCGCCGTCCATGCCTCCTGAAGGACCGTCGGCAGGTCCGCGACAACCGATTGCGACGCATCCGGTGCAAGTCGAACCCGAAGGACTACGTCGACGAACTTGCGGACGGCAGACGCAACCTCGAAACGATCGGAGACCACCCGCACGGACGGCGCTTCAAGCGCCGCGCGCACCGTGTCGAGCAGGCCTTGATCGGCTACACCGTCCGCCTCGGTCGAGAGCACCGCAATGCGCACGGTCGGGTCGCGGCCATCGCGCCAGATCGCGACATTGCGCACCCGCACGTCCGACGCCATGGCGACCGCCTTGTAGCGCTCGACCGGCCCGCCGGCGGAGCGGCCGAGGATCGTCAGGCGCACACGCTCGCGCAGCCGCGTGTCCGTCTCTCCGGATAGGCGCACGACATCGTAGAAGGCGGCCAGGTGGTCGAGATCGGAGTTGCGCGCGAACGCGAGCAGATTGGCGCGGGCCGCATCGTTGATCCGCCCGCGCAGGAGCAATTCGCGATAGGCAAAGGCCTGGCAGACGATCGTCACCGGATCGGTTTCCAGTGCGCCGACGTCCCAGGCAATGCCGACCTCGGCAAGCCGCGCCCGCGCGTCTTCGATCAGCGACGCCAGCAGCGCTTCATAGTCCAGCTTTTCGATAATCGCCGGGGCGGGAAGCTGCGGGATCGTCATGCGGCCCCCACCAGAACGTCGGCGACGCGATCCTCGCGAAGGCTGTAGTCGCCAAGATGACCTGCCGGATAGAAGACGCCGTCAAGCCGGAAGACGAAGCGCCCGGACCGGCCGCCCTCGACCATATCGATCATGCGCAGACGAAAGCCGGGCTCCCCGTTGCGCGGATCTTCAAGCGCATCGGCGATCGCCACATAAAGCTCCAGGAGCGTGCGCGGATTGGCCGGCGCGTCCTGAAGCTCGGGCACGCGGGAGCCGAAGTCCCGGCGCATGACGCGGGTTCCGAAACGGGTCGTGATGACCTTGCCGATCGACTGGACGCAATGGTCCCAGCCGGTCAACACGCGTCCCGTCCTGGCGTCGACCCCGGTGCGCATGGGTCAGCCTTTCGCCTTCGCGGCCGGCTTGTCGGCGTCGACGGCCTTGGCCTTGTCGGCGGCCGGGTCCTCCAGCTCGCCGGCAATCACCGCATATTGCGCCTGTTCGGCGGTGAGCTTGATCGTCTTGCCCTTGCCGGGATTGCGCACGCCGGCGACCCAGGGGCCGGCGGCTTCGAGAACGCGGTAGGATTTCTGCATGTCGGGTCTCCTGTGGATGGGGTCAGACGAGCACGTCGTCGGCGCCTTCGATCGCGCGGTGGCCGGCTTCGTCGCGGGCGTCGACGTGGTGAACCTTGCGGGTGCCGTTGTTGAGCCGGGTGCGCGCGGTGGTCACCAGCTCGTCGGCGGTGATGCGCAAGGCCGCCCCGCCGATCCCGATCTCGATCGCATTGCGGGTGATCTCGATACGGGCATCGCCGTGCTTGATGACGAACCGTTTGTCATCATCGGTCGGACGCGGATTGTCCTTGGTGTAGCCATCCCGCACGGCCAGCGATTGCGGGCCGACTTCACCGTGCGGCGACAGGAGCCGCATCGTCTCGCCGATCGCGACCGGCACATGGGTGGAATAGCCGCCAACGCCATCGCCGGCGCTTTCCTGCACCTGCACCCAGGGCGAAAGGAACGGCTTGCCGTTGCGCGGGTCCGGCGGCATCAGCTCAAGACGCACCTTGGTGCCCTTGATCTCCACGACCTTGCCGGTCATGTGGCTTGCGGCAAGGCGCCGGTTGAGCGCGTCGACCGACTTGCGCAGGGTTCGGATCTCGCGGGCGACGGTCGGGATCACGGCGCAACCTCCGCATCCGGATCGAAGGGCTCGCCGTTCACCTCGAAAATGAGGTCTATGATCGGCAAATTGGCGAAGACGCCGGCGGTCGCGTTGCGCAGAACCTGCGTCCATTCGACAGCAACGACGGAAACGCCGCGCCGGTCCATCTTGCCGCTCAAAACGGGCGCGATCCGCAGCTTTGAGGGCGCGCCGATGTTGTCCAGGCCGAAGCGCTGGCGCGGTGACAGGATGGCGAGAACGGCCTCGGCCATCGCCCAGGCATCATTGTCGCGTGCGGGCTCCGGGCCTTGCACGATCGCGAAGGCCGCGCATTCAAGCGGGAGCTCGTAAGATCCGTCGGCGTTTGACCGGACGGGCGCGCGCAGGACGCCGATGCGCAGACCTGGCGTGCGGATGGAATTGCGCTCCAGTTCGTCGAGATCGAAGCGGCCGAGCTGCAGTTCGCAGCTTTTGAGGGTCGGCAAAGCGGCCTTGAAGGTGGTTTCAACGGCGCTTCGAAAAGCGTTGATCCGGCTCATTGCAGGATACTCCCGAGCCAGTCCCGCGCGGCCGCCTCAATGTCGGCGCGGTTCTCGGCCGAAAGACCCATCCATGTACGTGCCGGCATGGTCACAGCGCGGGCGAAGACGGCCGCATCGCCGACCATAAACAGAAGTGCCTTGCCCTTCTTCGGCTTGATCGTGCCGCCTTCCTGATGGATGCGGGCATAGACGAGGCCCGAGCCGACCGTGACACCATGACTTGAGGCGATGTAATCGACGGAGCGCGACAGGTGGCCTTCCGAATAGAGGATCGAGGTTCCGGCGCGGTTCGACGTCCAGGCCGTGCCGTCCGGCGCGGTCTTTTCCTGTTCGATCCGCCGCCGGGTCTGTTCCTGGACAAGCCGGCCGATGCCATCGGAAAGCTCGTCCTTGGGTGCGTCCGCAAGCCCTTCGATTTGCACCAGGCGCGCGGCAAGATCGCTGTCGTCGATGCGGATCGCAACGCCGGTCATGACCGCCCCCGGCCGAAGAGGCGCGGTTCGGCGAAGAAGGCGGCGCCGCTGTCGCTGGATGCGCCGTCGACGGAGATCTTCGGTTCCGCCGATCCAAGCCCGGCCTTGCCTTCGGCGATGCGTTTCAGGAGATCGACCGCGTCCTTGTATCGATCCTCGATCGTGGTCGTGAGCGCGGCATGCCGGTTCGCCAGGACATAGACCGCGATATTGGCGCAAGGCGAAATCAGAACGTCCGGACGCGTGGCAAGCGGTAGCTCATAGCGCGCCGAGATATGCGCATCGATCTCGCGGGCCGCGAACTCAAGGGCGCGCGCGATCGCCGCCGCCGGATCGACATCCTCGGGGAGAATGTCGGCGAGGAAGTCCGCGCCCCAGATCTCTTCGATGTCGGCTTGGCTGGCGTAGATCACGACGCGCTCCGGGGTGGCGGTTGACGGGCCGGCCTCAGTCGGCCGGCTGGATCTTCACGGTGAGGGCGGGGTCGCCTTCGATCGCAGCGCGGTCCGCGCCGCTCAGATCGGCGAGCGGGATCTCGGTCGGGTCCTTGCCGAAGGCGCGCCCGGCGCGCCGGCGCGGTCGGCGCGCCGTCACGACGAGAACCTCGGCGGGATCGGACGGCGGTTTCGACTTGCCGTCGTCGGGCTTCGGCGTGGATTTGGTGGACGCCTTCGGCTTTGCGGCTTTCGCGACGGGCTTGGATTTCTCGGCCGGCTGGGGCTTGTCGGCCGCCTTGGGGTCGTTGGCGGCTTGTGTCCCGGCAGCTTTCGGCTCTGCCGGGTTGGCTGTTTCGGATGCGGTGGACGGTGATGTTTCGGGGGGCATGGCGGCCTCCTGTAAGCAGGATCGGGATCAGGGCGAGGAGACACGGGCGCGGCCGGCGCGCCCGTCAGGCTCAGGCGAGATGCGGGATCTCGATGATCTGGAGCAGGTTCCGGTCGGTATTGGTCTCACCGTTTGCCAGGCGTTCGGCGAGGATCAGGTCGCGCGCGGCATCGGCGTGGGTGCTGCCGACGACGAGCACATTCGGCTTGACCCCGAGCGGCCGGCCCGCCTCGTTCTTCAGGTCCATCATGGCCCTTCGTGCCGCGCGCAGGTTGTCCTTGGTGAGGTCGGCTTTCGACGCAAAGGCCATCTGCCAGAACCCGAAGCCGGCCGCCGCGCGTCCATCGACGCCATAGGTGAACTTGTCCTGGTCGAACACGCGGTCGGAGGTCTTGGGATCGTCCTTGCGCACGAAGCGGTATTCGCGGCGCTTCTGGTAGATCAGCGGCTTCAAAGCCCGCGTCGTGTCCATCAAGTACCAGGGCACGCCGGCGCCGGCCTGCATGTTGGAGACGGACACTTCCTTGCGCGTCTCCGGGTCGATCACAGGGTGATCGGTGTCGAAGAAGGGCTGCCCGTCGTAGCACTCCGCCTCGAAGGCCTGGTCGAGCATTTCGAAGACGAGTTCGTCCGGATGCGCTGCGGCCGAACGGCCCATCTCCGTGAAGAGCGGCGAGTACATCCCGTACTGGTCATCGCTGATATCGTCGGCCTCGACCTCGACCGTGCCCTCGAACTTGCGGTTTCGGATCGTATAGCGGTGCGTCGCCATCGTTTCATAGACGCGCGAGCCGATCCATTCCCGCAGCTTCGGGAACTTGCCGAGCCACGCATAGGAGTTTTCGCGCGTGGAAGAGGTGATCATGGTCGCGATCTGCGGCCAGTACGGCTTCACCTCCGCGAAGCCGTTTTGATAGGCGCGGGAAAACCCGCGAAAGAGATCGTCGAGAGATTGCTGGTCAATGATCATCGGATGCGGTCCTTGCGGAGAAGATGAAATCGGTCGGCGGTGCCGGGCTTTTAGATCTCGACCCAGACGCCGGCGGGGTCGACGGCGACAACGCGGCCGGCGGACGAACGTGTGCCCGTGCCGTCGGTCCTGGCGACCGTCTCGTCGTCGACGATGAAGCAGGTCGTGCCGACGTCGGCCTGGGCGACCGGATCGGCGTCGAGATTGTCGAACTGGAAAGCGCGTTTGCGCAGGATTTCGATCCGGGCTTCGCCGGCAGCACCTTCGGTGTTGTCGACGGTGCGCTCCGCGCGCCCCAACGCGATCAACCCGGTTGCCGTGCGCCCCGGCCTGGCGAACCCGGCCTCGAGCACGACGAGCGATCCGGCGAGGATCTTCACGCCGGCCGCGACCGGGTGGCTTTCGCGCTCGGGCAGGCGCATGCGGGTCTGACGTTCCTTGATGAGGGCCATGAGATGGATCTCCGGTCGGGCGCGGCGCGCCGTGGGTCAAAGGGCTGCGGCGCGCCTCAGGCGGTCGCGGCGTATTCCTCGTCGGACAAGCCAAGCTTCGAGGCGATGCTGCGCTGCTGATCGGTGAGCGCGGTCTTGCCGGCCGCCGGGTCCTTGTCGTCGAGATCGGACGGCTTTCCGATCACCGGCAGGGTTCCGACCAGATCCTTGAAGCGATCAAGGCCGCCCTCCTGGGCGCAAAGGGCGCGGTAGTGCTCGCGCGAAGCCGGGGCGATCTTGCCGCCCTTCACGGCATCCTCGATCGCCGCATTCACGTCCGCCTCGCGGATCTTCGCCTGTTCGGCGGCAAGCGCCGTCTCGGCCGTATCGGCGCGGGCGATCGCCTGGTCGTAATCGGCGCGCGGAACGAAGCGCTCGATGTCCGGCGCACTCGCGGCGGCCGTCGCTGTCTGGTGCTCGGTCTTGAGGCGTTCGACAGCGGCGAGGATGTTGTCGATCGAAGCGCCGGCATCAAGGCCGAGCGCGCGGCAAAGGGCTGTGAGGTCCATGGAGGTCTCCGGGAGGTTGGAGGGAGCATCGGGAGAAGCGGGATCTTCGGCGCGCGACAGCGCTGCCATGCGCAGCGCCGGGCGATTGACCAGGCCGGCACCGGCAATGCGGAGGATTTCGCCGGTCTTGGAATGCAGAAACTCGGGCGACAAAAAGCGGTACTCGCGTGCCGCGATCATGGCGGCGGCCTTGTCGGTCCACTCGACCGCGCCCCAAAGCGCACCGTCGCGGATCTCCATCGCGGTGATCCAGCCGGCCGCCGGCGCGGTTTCGCCTTTCGGCGCGCGGTGCGCCTGGCCGTGTTCATAGTCGATCGGGAGCGGCGCGCCGTTTGCCTTGAAGGCGGCGATCACAGCTTGAGGATCGGACAGGCGCCAGCGCCGGCCGTCGCGGGCAACCAGCTCCGGCCCTGCGGGCAAGAGCTGCACCCATGCGGGCGCCGCCGAACCGGTGTCGGAGGCGATGGAGGTTGTCGAAAAAAGGGCGGTTGCGGTTCGCGTCGTCATGGGCGACAACGTGCAGGACGTACCGAACACCCGCGCCCCTGACAGTGTCAGGCGGAGGGTCGCCAGGTCCGGCGGTCAAATCCGGTCGAAAGCGTCACTTCCCCGCTTCAACATCCGCACGATGCAAACCGCACCCGCGCCCCGGCAACAGCTTCGCCGTTAAAGGGGGTTTAAAGGGGGTAGGACGTGCGTTTGGGGCGTGTGGCGGGGATTGGAAGGCGAAGTGCGACTGGAAACGCCTCGCGGGTCGGAAGAGACGGGCCGGCTCAGAATATCGAATATCCGGCGACACCACGTCGCGGGAAGCGATCTGTCGCTGCAAGGGTGAGCGAACGACGCTATTGGGACCGGGAGCGGGCTGGCAGGTATAGCCGGTTGCCTACGAACAGCGGTCATTCAAAGACGTGATCGAGGTGCAGAAGTCTTCACTCGCACCAGTGAATGCGTCCAGTTCGGACCCAAAAGTGTGACCTGCAACCTGTGTTGCGCCATACTGAAGGGTGAAGTGTTGGGCGGCCTTGAGCATCGGTGGAAAATGACCACTGGGGCTTGGCCTCGGGGATAACCATGAGTTCGATGGTTGCACCACACCCGCACGGGCAGCGCATGCCAACGCTCAAATCATCGCCGTCGTCTCGAAGGAGCACAAGGTTCCGTATTGGAAGGGGGTTCGGGAGGACATCGCTGTCCACTTCGATCAGTCGTCTTGCTGGGCCATGTTGATCCCATAGCCGCCTAAGCCAGGCAATTATCGGATTCATGCGGAGTTCTCCAAATCTACCAACCCGGGCAGGCCGATCAAAGGCTCATGCGCGCCACGACCTAGAAGCGCGTTCTCTGACATCGGGAATGAATCTTCGCCGAGGTAACATTCTTCCGGATCTGACAGGCTGAAAGTGGTCCGGGCATAGTCGCGGTTTGGCTCGTGGCGAATGGCGAACGCCCGCGCCAGAAACTCGTTTGCAACTGCAGATGCGGCCCGCATGTTAAGCGTGATGACCGAAGGTGTTTCTTCGATCATTCCCTTGATATAACCAGCGGACAATTCGGCGTCGAAACCCTCTGGATCATGTTGCCGGAGATACTCGGCTCGCAGCCCCTCTTGGGTGTAGACCCCGCGGTCCCCCAGCGTCGCGCCGCCGGGTTGAACATAGTCGATGCGACCACATACGTCGATGATTTCGACAATGCCGTCATCGTTGTGCGTCGGGATCGTTACACCCACATCGAACAGTGGCAACACAAACGCCGACGAAATCAGATCGAGAACCTGACGACCTTCCTGACTGTCGACGCAGCTGAACAACACGTCGCATTGACCGGCAGCAATGACGGCATCGCGGTTGTTTATCGCAGCATTGATCGGCACGGCTACTCCTGTGCCGCGATATGTCTCAATTGCGGAGGCGAAGATATCGACCTTCGGACGGCGAAGTTCTGCGTCTGCCAGGCCCGAATTCAGGATACGGTTAAGGTTCTTGCGCTCAATGACATCAAAGTCGATCAGGACAATCTTGCCGAAACCAAGACGAGCCAATTGTTCCGCGACGATAGAGCCGGTGCCTGAAACTCCTACTACGGCTGCAGACATGAATGATAGTTCACGGGTCATCTGGCTGGTGAATGCCATTGATGGTTTATCAAGGCGACCATTCTTAATTGCGCTATCCCAAAAATATAGGATGTCATCTCCGGAAACGGTTACCAAGTCGACAGGCGTCTTGTTCATCTCAAAATCATAGAGCCTCGCCCGTACGGCTCCGTCAGGAGTCATGATGGCCGACCCATGTCGCTTCCCAATAGCGTGAAAGAGGCCAGGGATGACCTTCAAGTCGCTGCTGTCATCAAGAGATGAAAAGTCCAGCCACCCACCAGGATGGGAATGCAGTAACAAAATAGTGAGTCCTTGCTCCTCCGCTGCGTCGATGGCATCTTCGATGTAGCGGCCAGGCCAATTGATAAAATCTGGCAAGCGCTTGCAATCACAGTGCGGAACCAAAATCTCTCGCTGAACGATCAGTCGGTCACGTGGCGCGGGAGAAGCTGAGCAAATCAATATTGCGGCAGCTTCTTTGCCGTCGCCCGGGAAGAGATGGCGCATGAGAGACGCGTGAGTGACCCCAGCAAATGCGAGTGTCGTCTGCGGCATCATTGTCCAACTTCCTTGGCAAATGCCGATTCCACAATCGCCAAGTGGGTGACCACATTGTCGGTTTCCGGGTTCCACTTTGATCCCGGGCCGCGGTGACGTGACCAGCGCTGGAAGATGAGGCCGCGGATGGTTTCCGTCGCCTGTGTGGCCGGAATAGTACCACCAGACCTAAGATTGAGGGCAGGGTGGGCATAAAACATGTCGATCTGGACCTGCGGGTAAGTGGGCAAGATCTGGATCGCTAAAGTGATCGTGAGGACGTTGTAGCCCGGGGGCACAGGAAACTCGTAGATGATGAGCCAACGGCCGGCGGAATCAGTCTCCCAACGCAAGCCCAGGCTATCGAGATACTCTACATCGACGGCTTGCAGAGCGAAGTCACGGCGGGGTGCAGGGAGCGCCTCGCCGTTGTTGACGTCCTTGGCCGTAAGCCGGATCTTTTCGATGCCAGGCGTGGTCAGGTCGATAATGTCGTTGGGCTGAAGCTGACGCTTCGGCTTGCCCTGGACTTTCAGGATCATGATCCAGGCGTTGGGATCGAAGTTCGCCTGTGCCATGGCGTCCGCCGCCGAGATGTTCGGCAGAGTGGAAATGACGGTCTTGCCCTGGACATTGAGCTTCCAAACCTTCGGTTTGCGGCTCTTGAATTCCTCGACACCCTTTCCTTTGATCTTGATAACATCCATGTCCTGCACCAGCAGATCAGGCTCGTCTTCCCGTTCCAGGTAGATGACTTTATCGGCATCAATCCTGCCCAGCTTGCGAACTACGGCGCCAGAGATGACGTCGGCGGGCCAGTCGATGGTCTCGTCATTGATCGTGATGCGGTTGGTGCTGGCGCTCACTGCTACGATGAACTTGTGGCTTTTGTTCAGGTCAGCCTCTTCCTGGACGCGGATGTCTTCCAGATCACCGTCACGCTGCTGCTGCAGAACATACGCATGCTGGTCAGCATTGAAGCCAGCAACCTTGGCAATCTTTCCGCCGGTCGGTGAGTCTGTCTCGACGTCGACACGGCGGAAGATAAGGTCCGTCCCGGCGATTTCGATAATGGTGGTATTTTTGCCGTGGCTCAACACGGCGGTGCTTTCTTTTGCGCTCATTTTTAAGCCCTCATAGTTGGTTTTCGACGGCGGACCGTCCCTATGATGGTTGCGCTCGAGGCTCAGCATTCCGACAAGAAAAAAATGTGTCGGAATGCTGAGCCTCGAGCGCAACAAAATCGAAGGCCGAGAGGTGGAAAAATGGGAACGCTATAGGCAAGATACGATTTTGCCAGATTCTACGGAGAGCTCTGTGGACCAAGCTCCAAATTGTTTCAGTGCTGGCGATGCCCGCGAGGCATTCCAGATGCTTACTGATCGCGACCGGGTAAATTTGGCGCGTGTTGCCGATTTTTTGGCGGGCAAAGACAATCTTGCGTCGGCTGATGAACTGATAAACGAAGCGTACGTCAGGATTTCAACTGGACAGCGACGTTGGAAGCGGACAAAGACATTTCCGCAGTTTTTTGCGGGCGTCCTGCGAAGTCTGGCCAGTGACAATGCGTTTCTGTCCGACGTTAGAAAGGTCAACAACCTTCACGGTGGCTATGCTGCGTTGGATGGTGATGACACACTTGCCGTGGAAGCAGTCGATAACTCGATCGAGCTTAAGCAAAAGGCATTGGTTGAGGAGATGTATGCCCATCTTGAGCAGCACTTCGCCGGCGACAGCGAAATGCAGATGCTGTTAATGGGGGTACAGGACGCGCTCCGTGGCGAAGACCTTAAACGGACCATTGGTGTAGATACCAAGAGGCTGGCAGCGCTTCGGACAAGATTTAACCGAGAGATAGATAAATTTATCGCTGGGTATCGCGCGAGGGAAGGACAGTCCCATGGCTGACCAAAATAAGGATATGGTGGATAACCTCATTGAGTTCATTCTGGCCGATGAGGGCCCTGTGCTGGCTGAAGACCAGCCGCTTTTGCAGTTGTTCAACGATGCCATCGCCAACGGGGAGCAAAAGCTGGCGCGTGAGCGGCTGCAACGGGCCAAGGCTGGTGCAGCCGCAGCGCAGCCGTTGACAGCGACAGTTGTTGATCTTGAAAATGCTCGTCAGTTGCTGGTTCGTGCAAAGTCCGGCGACACTTCTGCACAGATCACTCTTGCTGCCCGATTTGGCGATGGGACTATCGACGCGGATTTGGACGCCATAGCGGAAGATATTGCAGAGCTGGAGGCCGATCTCCGTGAAGAGGATTGATCCGCTACCAACCAACCTCAAGCCAGATGCTCTGCTCAAATCACTCGGGATATGCCGTCCGGAGGACATTGATGTCGAGGCTATAGCCTACTTCGCCGGCCTGAAGATCAAGCGTCGCCATCTCAAGAGTTGCGAGGCCATGATTACAGGCATGGGCGATCGCGGCATCATCTCGGTTCTTCCTGATTCAATGCCGGCTCGGGCTAGGTTCTCCATCGCTCATGAGTTGGGTCACTGGGCGCAACATCGCGGGCAGACCATAGCGTGTCGATCTACTGATATCGGGAAATTCTCGAAGACCAATAACGTTGAACGAGCCGCCGACCAGTATGCTGCGGATCTTCTGATGCCCTGGTCGCTTTTCAGAGAGGTCTGCAAACAGCATCACAAGTTGGACCTCAAAGCATTGAAGGCAATTGCAGGCGTATTTCAATGCAGTCTTACGGCCACATTGATCCGAGTGATTGACAGTGATCGATATCCAAACCTCATGATGATCCACCATCACGTCAGTGCCGGGCGCAAGTGGTTCAGGGCAGCGAAGAATATCCCTGGTTTCTGGTTCCCGCGAGATGAGCTGGACGCCGAGAGTTTCGCCTTCGAACTTCTGCACAACCCCCAAGCCCGCGATGAAGGGTTTCCCCGGAAAATAGGTGCCGACGCTTGGTTCAATACCAAAGGCGCTGATCGTTATGAAATCACCGAGCAGTCGTTTCGGGTGTCTGGGGAAGGTGTGGTGACCATTCTGAAGCTGCATGAAGCTATGATCGGATATTGACGCGTATTTGAATTTTTTCTGTACATGCAGAATTTTAAGGGCAAAGCACTGCTGCGTATGGTGGGCTGCTCGAACGTCAGCTATTGGGAGTTGCCTGGAGGCCACTGAATTACCGAAATGGGGCACGAATCAGACGTAATTCTGGTGGCCGCCGAACGATCGTTAATCTACCTTTGAGTTTTTAAACTTCATCGACACCTGTATACTCTGGCTCGCACACGGGCAAATCAAGCCTTCGGGCGCGCTCGGCCACCTGTGTTGGCGAAGGGTTTGCGACCTTCTGCCCGTGTGCCCTTCACTCCACATCCGTTCCGGGTTGCTTGTCGAAATACCGCGCCTTGCGGCGCGGTCGGAACAACGTGCGCATGCGCCAGTTCCGGCCGAGGGGATCCAGCACCATGAACAGGCCGGTCTCCGGATCGAAGGCGCGTATGGTGCCGGCGAGGTCGCGGCGCAGCCGTGCGCGTTTCAGGATGTCGCCGAAGTCCGGCCAGGCGGAGACATCGACCACCCGCCTGTGATCGGCCGCATGGCCGATGGTCGCCGCGTCGATCATAACGGGCAGATAGTCGTCTCCGAAGCGCCCAGGTGCCACCGCCACCGGAAAACGTGTTAGGGCGAAGCCGTGCTCGCCATTTAGCCGCGCCGCAATATCGCGGCCAGACAGCCCTTCCGCCTTGAGCGCCGGCACCCGTGCGGCGCGCTTCAGGCCGACGTCGATCGCGTCCTGGACGAAGACCTTGAACGCTGGCGACGCGGTGAAGTCGGCAATCGCCGCGCGCCGTGTCGGCGTGGGCAACTCCCCAAGCCGACCGGACAGCAGCTCGGCGACGTTCTGCCCGCGCGTCTTGCCGGGGTTGGTGTCCCAGCCCGGATCGATGCCGACTGGCACATTCACCGTCTGACCCGTGCGCTTGTTTCGCCAGGGCCGCATGACGATCTGCGGGCCGCCGTCTTCCGGGTCGTAGCCGAGGCGTTCGGCTTCGCGTCTTGAGATCTGGCGCACGCCGCATTTGCAGCCCCAGCCGTTCGGCGGATAGTGCGTCTCCCAGAACGGATGATCGACGGGCAGGATGATGCCGACCCAGCTGCGGTGTTCGGGCCGGCGCCGTTCGGCGAGCGACAGCGTGTAGACCAGGTACGGCAGGAAGCGTTTCGTGCGCTGGGTCCGCTCCCATTCGCCGGCGGCATGGGCGGTGCGGATGTTCGCCCAATAGATCGTGCGCAGCCGGCGCGGGCTGCCGAGCTGTACGATCTTGGAGACGCCGTCAGCCGGGTCTTTCGCGATGCGCTTGCCCCACCATCCTTTCGCCTGCAGGGTCGGCGTCAGCCGCGCCTTGAAGTCCTCGAAGGGCACGCGGTTGACGATGGCGTCATCAACGGCCTTGCGCAGATCGTCGAGCACATCGAAGCCGGCGGTCTTCGCCGCCGTGAAGGCATAGGCATGTTCGCGCGGGGCGATGTCGCGCCAATCGAAGGTCGGCCGCGATCCCTTTTCGCGGAAATAGCGCGTGACCTCCGGCGAGGCGGTCAGGAACTGCTCGGGCAGATCAGCCGGCATCGCCCAGCCCGTGCGCGATCAGGGCAAGATCGGCGATCCGGCGCGCCAGCGGCCCGACGTCGAGCGTGCCGGCCATCCGTTCGAGCCGTGCTTGCAGATCCTCATAGGAACTGGCGGCGGCGAACTCCGCCTGGAGCTGATCCATGACCGGCGCGAGATCCGCGCCCCATTCATCGAGCGCGCCCTCCAGGAGGTCGTCGAGCTCGTCGGGCTCTTCGCCGCTGCGAGCGGTCGCGTGGATCTCGCCGCAGGAGGGGCATGCGCGCGCGGTTGCCGGATCGTCGGCATCCTCGTCTTCCGGTTCATCCGCTTCGGGCTTGTCTTGAGGGTCGGCCTTCGGCTTTGCCGCCGGCGTCAGCACGTCCGCATCTTCCTCCGGTTCGCTCAGGCCAATCTTCTCCCGAACCTCCGCCATCGAGACCTTGAGCCCGAGCGGCACCAGTTTGGTGAGCGCGTCGGACAGCGTCTTGATGTCCTCGGCTTCGGCCACCGGCAGATCGACGGTCGGGTAGCGTTCTTGCGGGCCGAAGTTGAAGGCGATGAAAGGCTGGACCAGATCGCGGTTGATCGTGGCAGCACACTGGCGCGCGTCGGCGCGCAGGATGTCGTAGCGCACATTCTCGTGCACCTGCGCCTGGGCAAGCGACGAACCGTCGTCGGTGGTCATCGTCTGGCCGAGCACGCCCTTGGAGATCTGCGCGTCGAGATAATCGGCCATCGCGCCGAAGACGGCATTGCCGGAGCCGCCCTTGGCTTCGATGAACTCGATCTCCATGCCCGACGGAATGATTGCGGCCGCATCGGAGGCGAGATCGCGCACGGCGCGCAGGAGCACGCGCTTTTCATCCGGCGTTGCGCCGCGTCCGTAGCGGCCGACGCGAAGCGGCATGCCGAAGACCTCCAGGAACGCGGCCCAGTCCTTGAGCGTGTAGGATTTCAGCAGGAAGGCCCAGGCATTCAGGCGCGCCAGCCCGCCCCGGATCGGCTGGCCGGACTTGAGCTTCGGCACATGGCGGATGAAGGAATAGCGCGACAGCGCGCGGCCCTCGATCGACCCGTCCTCGCGCAGGCGCAATTCGCGTCCCGTCTTGCGGTCGAACTGGAAGTGTCGCGGATCGCGCCAGGCGTACTCGCGCGGACGCCATTGCGCCCCGTACTCCCAGAGGATCTCGACGACGGAAAAGCCTTTGCCGAGCGCGTCGAGCACGTCGATCTGCATCGCCTCGAATTCCGGCGCTTCGACAAGCTCGCGCACCGCGTCGAGGATCTTGTCGTCTGTCGCCCCGCCATCAGGCGGGTTGACCGCCGGCTCGATCGCCAGCACCGCGCGCTTGCGGGTGCCGAGAACCGAGGCGTAGTGGAGATCGCGTTCCTCCATTTCCTCGGCAAGCGCAAGGTAGTCGGCGGGATCCCCTTCCACCGCGTTGCGCAGCATGCGTGCGAGTTTGCCCGGGGTCAGACCGGAAGCAACGGGATCGCTCCACAGCGCACGCACGCCGGTCAGGGTCGGCGCGGCCTCTTCCTTCAGGAGCGACGGGGACGAGACGGGCCGACCGTGCGGATCGACAAGCTGATAGGTGCTCACCACAAGCCTCCTGAGCGTGATGGATTGATGCCGCCGGCGCGGGCGAAGTCGTCGTCATCGTCGAGCGGCGGTCCGCCGCTCTGCCCGAATTGCGCAAGCGGCGAATGCCGCGCGGCGGTGTAGTCGAACTCGGGGAGATCCTGACGGCTCACGTACCAGGCAAGCGCGGAGGCGATCGCGCTGTCGCCGTGGCGCTTCATGCCGTCCGCGCCGTTGACGCTGTGATCGTCGGGAACCTTGATGATGCCGTCGACGTATTGCAGCGCCTGGTGATCCCGCAGGATGTCGTCGTCCTTCGGCAGGATCACGGTGCGATCGGAGAACGCCTCGATATAGGCGGGCATTTCGACCTGGTACCAGGCGCGCGACAGGCTCACTTCGATGATCGACGGACCGTATTTCTGGGCGGCGACTTCGGCGATATAGGCGCCGTTGCCGGTGGCATCGAGCGCGCCGCCCGACATGCGCGGCAGCCGGTCGACGATGTAAAACAGGATGTCGCGTTGTTGGTCGAAGGGCACATTGCGCAGCTCGACGATCAGCCCGGAGCGGCGCACGAGCGCGCGGGTGATCGCCATGACGTTGATCACGGTCAGATCGCCCTTGCGCGCGAAGTCTTCGCCAAAGACATGCGGCAACAGCGGGTCGAGCTTTTCCAGATGGGGTTTCAGCTCGCGTTCGCAGAAGTCGAGCGTGTCGGCCTTGCGGATGTGTTCCGGCGCATTCTTGAAGTCGTCGCTGCACGCCCACCGCACGATCGGGATGCCGTCCGCCATGCAGGCTTCGATCTGCACGCGGGTGAGTGCTGCCCCCTCCGCTTCGGCGGGAATAGCGTCGAGCTCCTGGCGCATGGCCGCCTGACGCGCGCCATAGGCGCCCCGGATCTTCGCTTCCCACTCGGCTTCGCCCTCGGCCGTCCATTCGATCCCTTTGATCAGGCAGACGCGCTTGTAGAGCCCGTTTGCGACCGCCGTGCCGAAGGGGATGTGATGGACGGAGAACGGGACCTTGCCGGCACGCGCTTCGCGGATCAGTTCGTTGAAGGGGTTCAGAACGCCGTTGTGGGTCGAGATCACGCGGATCTTGCCGCCCCAGATCAACAGCGCGTTGACCGCATCGAGCACACCGCGCACGTCTTGGTGAAACGCGGCCTCATCGATCACGACGATACCCTGAAGCCCGCGGATGTTTTCCGGGCGCGACGACAGGGCCTCGACGCGGTAGCCACTGGCGAAGCGGATGCGGAAGGCGGAGATCATCCGCGTCGAGCCGTCTGCTTTTTGGTCTTCGAACAGGAATTCCTCGATCGCCGCGAGCTCTTCGCCGATCGATTTCGCGAACTTCGCGACATAGCCGATGAACTCGCGGCCCTTGTCCTTGGTGTCGCCGATGTAGAAGACGTTGTCGCCGCCGGCGGAGCGCTTTGAGGCGGCGATCAATGTGTCGTCGAGCGCCTCGCCGAAGGTGATGCCGGTGCGGCGGCCCTTTTCGGCAAGCTTCAAGTCGGATTTATCCGCGATCCAGTCGACCTGGTGCGGCATCAGGATCCCGTCGGCGAGCGGGTCGAGATCGTCCGGCACCTCGGCGCCGCGCGGCAGGTCGCCGGGCAGGTCTTCCGGTTCGCGCGTGATCAGCGGTGGACCGGCGAAGAGATCGGGATCGCGGGGGTTGCCGGGCTCTTCGCTCATTTCCGGACCCCGAGGAATTCGCGACGGAGTTGTTCAACCGCTTCCGCCGACAGACCGGCTTCCTTGCTCATCGTGTCGACGACTTCCTCGACCCTCTCAGTGAACTCGGCTTCGACCTTCTGGCGGCGCGTTGTGGACACGGATTGCGCGGCTGCGGCGGCCCGAAGCGCGTTTGCGAGTTCCTGCGCGCCCTTGGTCGACAGGCCGCCGTCGCCGGCCGATTGCAGGATCTCGAAGATCAGCGTCTTGATCGCCTCGGCCGCGATGATCGTAAGATCGTCGGATGCGCCGGCGTCGAGCCGGTCGCTCAGGGCGGAGGCGATGTTGCGGGTTTCCTCGATCCGCTTCGCCATGGCGGCAAGCTTCACGCTGTAGCGGTTGAAGGACGAGAAGGACGGAACGTCGAAGCCGGCGCCGGTTTCGCCCTGGATGGCGATCAGCTTCTCGCGGAACTCGGTGTAGATCTCGACTTGCGTTCGGTCGCGCGCGGTCAGTTCCTTCGCCGCCCAGGCGACGACGTCCTCGCATTCATCCGGGAGCCTGTCGATCGCCGACAGCCGGCCGCGCCCCTTGCTCATGGTCAATCCACCGGCGAGGGCTTGGCGACGCCTTCCAGATAGGCGCGGCGCTCGACGTGATCGAGGCCGGCACGGCGCAAGCCGGCGACCAGCACGGTTCCGGCTTCCGACAGGCTCACCGCGTCGAGTTCCGCGAGCCGGTGGAGCTGCGTGCGGACGTAGTCGCGGGACTTGCGGTGCCCGAAGGTTTCCAGGACGCGCACGAGCAGCGTTTCGTTCAGGCGGTGGTCGGTTTCTTCGGAGAGAGCCCGCAGGATGATCAAACGGCAGTCGCCCGCGATGTGTTCGGAGAAGCTCAACGCTTGCCCTCCTTGTTCAAGAGATAATCGGAGATCCGTTCGGTCACGCGTTGAAGCGCTTTCAAAGTGTCCTCGACACCGCCGAAGCGAACGCTCATTCCCTCGATCTGCTTGTCGAGCTGGTGGAGATCGTCGCGGTCGGGAAGCGTGTTGAGCTTGGCTTCGACCCGATCGACCCGCGCCTGCTGTTGTTCGACCTTGGCCTCTAGCGCCGCGATCGCCTGGGTGTTCTTGCGCGACCCGCGTGTAAGCCAAGTGTAGACGACGCCCGCAGAGCTGATGCCAAGGGCAATGACGCTCAGGAACGCATTCAGCTTCGACCAGTCGAACCACATGAGCACCTACCGCAGCGACCGGAGAGCAGCGACGCCGCTGCCGACATAGAACAGCCACTGGATCATCTGCCCGCCCCAGGCTTCCAGAATGGGGACCGTCGCAACGCCCCAGCCGAAGCGGAAGATGCTGTCCAGAATGACCGCTGCCCACCACGCGCCGAGCGGCAGAACGAAGAGACCCGCGAAGCCCCAAAAGGCCGCGTGTTCCAGCTTCGCGGAATTGAACTTCGCGAGTTCCTTGGTCTCGACGATCGCCGCACGGATCGCCTCGATTTCGACCTGGGTGCGCAGTTTCTCGCGGCCGGTTTCTTCCGTTTGTCGGCGTTCCAGATAGGACAGCGTGCGCTCGACCAGACCGGAGGACGCGAAGCGCAGGACGACGGAGAGAAGCCAGCTCATGCGTCACCCCCGATCGGCGTCCGCGTGATCCGGCGCAGGAAGATGTTCAGCCCGCCGACGATCAGCATCGCCCAGAGCGCATCGCGTGGTTCCAGGTAAAGGTGCCAGTCGAAGACCTCGAGAAAGCGCAGGACTTCGGCGGCGACCGGAAGAAGCGCGACGAGCGTGTTGACGATCAGCGTGCGGAACCCCCTCATGCCGTGACCCTCCGGGAAAAAAGGCCGGACAGGCGGTGGCGGATCTCGTCGCGATAGCGCCAGGCGACAACCGCGCCGCCGAGGACGGCCAACCCGAGCCCGATGCCGGCAACCCAAAGCACCCAATCCGGTGCGCCGCCCTGTGCGGCGGCCACGCCGGCGCCGGAAACCAGCGCCCCGACACTGGTTGTCGTACCGGCCTCGCCAGCGGCCGCCGCACGCTCAAGGGCTGCCGCCGTCGCTGGGCCGAGAATGCCATCGGTCTTGAGGTGTGGGTGATCCTTCTGGAAAGCAAAGACTGCCTTTGTCGTCGTCGGTCCGGCCAGCCCGTCGAGGGCGCCGTCGTAGTGACCGAGACGGGTAAGGATCGTCTGATAGTGCCGCAGCTCGTCGCTTGCGCTGGACGCGCGCGCCACGTCGGCACGCGGCGGGACGTTGATCGCCTTGGATGTCGAATAGATCCCGCGCTGGATCAGCAGCGCCTCGGCCTGACGGCGTTTCACCAGGCCAGGCAGACGACGGCCGGCCGCCGTGGTGCCCGTCTTGCGCAGCAGTTCGGCGGCGGCGCGGGCATCGCCTTTGGCAAGCGCCTTCGCCCACCGCCATGTGGCCGCGCGCGGACCGAGATTGAAGCAAACGGAGGCCGCGCCGTCGTAGTGGTGCTGACGGGTCGGCTTGATGTGGCGCACGACCGCCGCGCCGTATTCTTCATCGGTGATCTGGGGAAGGATGCGATGACACTCTTCGCGTGTGATCGTGTCGCCGAACTTCAGCGGCCGTCCGCGCGTCTTGATCCAGTAGGCTTTGAACGTCGCCGACCGGTTGGTAAAACCGGTTCCGATCGTCGGAACCCCGACGGGGTCTCGATAAGTGCGGCTGACGAACCCTTCATGCGCGACGATCTCGCGCGCACCCTGCGGGCTCAATTTTTCGATGATCGGCATGTGGATCGCCCCGGCCTCGTTGGATGAGGCCCACGGTGGCGGATCGGTCGATGCGGGGTGAGACTGACACTGTCAGCGGCAGGCTAGAAAAGGTCGCCCTGATTGGGGTCCTTGGCGCGAATGCGCGCTCTTGCGCGATAGGCGGTGCGCTCATGGGTTCCCGCCGCTGCCGCAGCTTGCCGCGCCGATGCGCCGTTTTCAAGCGCCTTAAAGAGCGTGCGCCGTGCGCTCGCCGTCCGGGCGATCGGGATCAGGAAGCGCCCTCCGGAATTGCGGACCCGAAAGTGTTCGCAGATCTTTTCCGCAGCCGGTTGTCCGACCGTCTGGCAAAGCCAGTGTTCCGGCGCCGGTCGGCTCGGGATGTAGACCGTTTGACCGCCGCGCGCCGCCGCCAGTTTCAGGGCCGCATCGAGACCCGCGACCTCGGCAATCTCGGCCAGAAGGTCCGGCAGATAGGCGTGGTCGGAGGCGCTGGACGGCATGGATCATACCTTGCGCAAAGCGGCGCGCAGCTTTGCGCCAAGCACGTTCATCAGATCGATCCAGGCATCCTTGGAGAAATCCGCATAGGCGCTACCGGGCTGCATCCGCGCGACCCATGCGTCGAGCGACGCGGCCGGCGCGGCGTCCAGCCGCGCAAGGCGCATCCAGATTGTCACGAGGATCTGGAACCGATGATCGTTCATCAACGGCGGCAAGCTTCGCTCGCGGCGATAGAGACCCTCGTTTCCGCTTTCCCGGCGCATCCAGTCCTTGAGCGCCTCGATCACCTTGGTCGCATCGTCGCCATGACGCAGCCAGCGTCCGTGCGAGATCCCGGTCTGGCGCTTGACGAAAGCGATCAGCGCCGCATCGGAGGCATTCTCGACGATCCCGAGGTTCCAGGCCGCAATCCAAAGCGCCTGGAGCTTGGCGGCATAGGGCCCGGACAGGCGATCCGCACGGGGCTTTGAACCGCCCTTCGAAGACCGTTTGAAGCCCTGCTGTTCGAAGGCCAAAACAACCTTGCGTCGTTCCGCTTCGGTGAGATCCTTCGCCGACCGCTTGCCGGTCTCGCGCGCCAGAAAATCCCGATAGGTCTCGTCGTCGAGACCGAGTTCTTTCTTGGCGATGTGGATCGTTGCGAGCGTGCTCATGACCACCCCCAGCGGTTCGCGAGGAAGTGCGGGGACGGAACCGCTTGCGATTGGTTCGGCCGGCTTTGGGACGGCGAGCGTAACGTGGGCTTGCGAACAGCGGGCCCGGTGTCGCGCTGGATCGCTTTCGCGAGATCCGCGAAGCTCTGAACGGTGGAGGCGTTGCGTTCGGTCATCACGAGGCCCTCGCGAGATCGATGGTGACCGGCTGCCAAGTGCCGTCGGGCGTGTCCCGTTCGTAGAAGCGGATGTACGTCTTTGAGCCGACAACGCGCATGGCCTGGCGGATCGCATCCATCGCGCGGCGCCAGCGCTCGTCCTCGATATCAAGGCGGAGCAGCATGAAGATCTCCGAACGGTTGATCTGACCTGCCTTGTCGGTGTTGAACGCGCGTGTGACGATCGCCCGGATCTCTGGACGACTGTCCGCCGCCCATTCGTTGAGACACTCGTCGATCAGTTCCTTGGCGATCTGGAGCTGCGGGCCGAAATCGATGAAGTCTGACACCTGCACCTGTACCTTCATGCAGCCATCGAAGGTCATGAAGGTCTTGTTGCCCTTTCGTCCGCCTTTGCTGACGCCATACTCCTGGGCGAGCAGCGCCTCGAACGCGCCGAGATCCTCGAATGTGTGCCCGCGAAACCGCGCGATCTGGTCGGAAAGCGCCCGCGCAAAGCCCATGATCTTGCGCACCGTCTCGTCTTCAAGTGCGTCTTCCGGCTTGATCATCTCAACCGGCACGAGCGAGCCTTTCGCATCGCGCATGTAGGTCTCGCCGTCGATCTCGCGTCGGCCGTCATCGGTCGTGGCGACTGTCTCGGTCATAGATACTCTCCGTTTCGTTGGTCGAGGGCCGAGCGGCCCGGAGCCGGGTCGCCCAGCAGGGTCTGGTTCGGATCGCCACGTCCCGCTGGGGCATGAACGATCGGGACTTCGCGGTAACGCCGGAAGATCGCGTCGCGCAGCGGTCTGGGGGTCGGCTTGGGCTCCGGGTGCGATGGTGGGGGTGCAGATACGTGCGCCGGCGTTGGCGCGGGTTCCGCCGCAAGTTGCTCTTCAAGGCTCGGCCCACTGTGCAGCGCGCGCATTTCCTCGCGATAGGCGAGCTCCAGATTGACCGCGTGGACCAGCCTCGCGATTGCCGCGACGAGATCCGCACGCCGGGTCTGGCCGGTCATGATCTGCGCGGCCACTTCCTTCGCGGCAATCGCGGCCGGCGTGTCCTGCCGTGTGCCATCGAAGACGGCATCGACGATTTCATCGACAAGATCGTGTAGCTCACTCATGCAACCGACCCTCCATCGCCGGAGGAATGCGGAACCGGACGCGGCACGATCGGCAGTCGAACCACCTTCCCGGTCTGCATGTCCGCCTCGGTGATGCGCGCCGGGCCGGCGACCTGACAGCTTTCCAGACTGTTTGCCCGCTTCAAAAGGTCGAGCAGCACCAGCTTGGTCATTTGCGTCTGCATGGCGCTCAGGTGAAGTTCGCCGCGCTCGTTGGTGGCGTCGTCGACCATGGAACGAAACTTTCGAAGTTCATCGCTCAGCATCGCCGCCTCCCTTTACACGCGAGTGCGGGCAGCCCGACCGGCAGGCGCGGAACATCCGTACCCGGTGCGCGGATGTCGACGCGTAAGGCTTCTTCTGCCAGTCGAGACATTGATTGCGGGACAGATCGCCAAGCACAGGGCAGTCGACCGAAAG
This sequence comes from Stappia sp. ES.058, assembly GCF_900105595.1. Lineage (GTDB taxonomy): Bacteria > Pseudomonadota > Alphaproteobacteria > Rhizobiales > Stappiaceae > Stappia. Next base: position 1,639,054 of record NZ_LT629784.1, read on the forward strand.
CCCCATCAGTGCACCGCGCACGCGTTCCTCGACCTTCTCAAGGTCGCCGGGATAGCGCGCGTTGATCACCTGACTGACGACGGCCGGCGAGTAACCGATGCGCTTGCCGGCACCGGTTAGCCCGTCTCGGTCGGCGAGCACCGCGAGTTCGGCAATCCAATCGGGAGCATCGACCCAGGCGGCAGCGGCCTTGTCGATCATCGGGATTGGCACCGTCATGACGACACCTCGGCAGCGACCGGCTCGCCGTGCAGGTTGTTGGTGTTCGGGTCGTAGACCACTTCCGTGCGAAGGATCTTTGGTGGCTTCGGCCCTGTGTTCATGGAGGGTTTCAAGCGCCACTTGGTCAGATGGCGCGGCCGTCCTGCCTCCAGGCAATGCAGGTAACCGGCTTGGGCGAGGTGTTTGATGTAGCTATGCACCGACACCGTCTTGATCAGGCGGTCGTCTGTCGAGGCGAACGCCGCCAGTTCTTTCGCATTAAACCCGTCGCGCAGAAGGTTGCGCATCGTGTTCCAGAGAAGCTGTTGAACAGACGGCGGAGCCTCCGTGCCGTCCCTGCGCAGGCGCGGCGCCTCGGCTCGACGCTCAACAAGTTGGTAGACAGTGCGCCGGTATCGCGGATCCGTGCCAGCTTGCCCGGCCACCACAATAACTCCGGCTGCGCGCAGTCTGCGAAGGTAGTCACTCACGGAACTATCGCCGGGGTCGCAACACGCCTGATCGACGTCGTGTTTCGTGAAGGGTGCGCCGTCGCGGGTGAGGTCGAGAATGACGGACCACACGTGCTCGTATCCGCGCAGCACGGGCCGACCCTTGATCGTCTTGAGCTTGAGGACCGCCGCCATCAGATCCGCCCTCCGCGCCGCCGGATAGGGGTCTCGCCGGTGAAGATCCGCCCGGTGTAGGAGGTTCGGTCAAGATCCTTGAGACCGTGATTGCGGGCGAACTGTCCGATCTCATGCAGGGTGGTCGCGATGCGCCGCGCCTTGCCGGCCGTCTGCTTCCGAATGTCGTTGAGCAGCTCTTCGGCAATGGCCACTTCGGGCACGAGGAAGCCGGCAAGCGTTACGGTGTCTTCGAGGTCGCAAGGCTGCGCCAGACGGAAATCCAGAACCCGGTTGTGCACCCGCTCGTGGGCTTCGAGCTTCTTCGGCAGAAGTTCCTCGCCGATCAGGACCACGGGCGCTTGCGTGGTTTCGTGGATGTCGCGGACGAACTCGATCATCTTGCCATCGACGAGCTTGTCGGCCTCGTCGATGATCAGCGGACGATTGGGAGCGTCTCCCATGCGGTGGATGATTTCATCCATCATCGCTGCCACCGTGCCGCGCGGACGCGGTTGCCCGAGTTCTTCCAGAAGCGCCTCGCAAAACCGCTTTTGTCGCCAGTAGTGACGAACCTCGATATAGACGGCGCCCGTCTTGTTCATGGCGTATTGCGCCGCGACCGATTTCCCGTAGCCGCTGTCGCCAGAAAAGACGCCGATCCCCGGCAGACCGACGCCGCGATCCTTGAGCGTCTCGATCAGCATCATCAGCGTCATGACGTTCTTGAGCGGGGCGATCGAGCCTCGCCTGGGCGCTTCGCTCTTGACCATCGCCAGATTTCCAGTCATCAAAACATCCTCTTTTGACTTTGAAGGGCTCCGGTTCGCCGGGGCTCTTTTTTTGTGGGCAGCGCTCAGCCGCCGAAGTCCTCGCTCATCAACGCGAGCGCACGGTATTCCGGGCCGGCCTGATAGCCGCCGAGCCACATGGCATCGACGGTTTCGATCTCTTCGCCACGGGCAATGCGGTCTTCCAGATCGAGCGCGCGCTTAAACCGGAGCTGTGGCGTCTCCTGCGACCGGATGGGGGTCACCTTCGCCTGCTTGGAAACCGGCGCCGTAAGTTCGCTCCGCAGCTCGGCCATTGCCTTGGCTTCATGGGTGCTCTTTTGGGGAGCCGCCGGCTCGGCAACGGCATCCAGCGCGTTTCGAATATCGGCGGTCGCGTGTTCGCTCTCGCGCCTGGGCAGTGACACCACGTTCGGAACGTCGCGCGCGGCAACGTCGAGAACCCGTTCGATCAGCGGGCGCCCCTTGGTGATCTCGCGAATGTGCCGCTTCGCTTCACGTGTTGCGGCGTCCAGGGTCTCGGACTGTGCTTCGCGCTTGGCCGCAAGCACCGTCGACGGGTGGATGCCGGCAAGCTCGGGACAGATCGCTTCGTCGATAAAGGTCCCGTCGCCGGCGTCGAAGACAATCACGCGCCCGGCGTTGTTGGGGTCCATGCGAACGAAGACCTGGGTGCCGGGAAGGGCTGCGTTGATCACGTAATGGAAGTGATCGATCCGGATGCCTTGCTTGGTGACCGTCCGCAGGCCGTCCTTGCCGGCGACCGGCATGAGCAGGATGTCGAGGGCGCGCGCATCGACCGCGCGGATCTCCGCATCGGAAGCCATCGCGGCTTGAGCCGGCGTCTTGCCCTTGAGGGCTGAGTGCGGGCGGTGATTGTAGCGCGTCTCCGTCCAGGCATCGGCGAAGCGCTGCAATTCCAGTCCGGTCATGGACACGTCGAAGAGATCGGCGGTGTCCGCGCCGAGACGATCTGCGAAGCTCTTGCGGTCCTCGATCGCCTTCCGGTCGGCGACGTTATGGCCGACAAAGCCCGGCAGAAGCGTTGCGCAATCGTGCTGGAAGGTCTTGATGACGCGCTCGACGTGCCCCTTTTGTTGCGGGCTGTAGGCGTCGGACACGTCCATCTCGATATCGAGGGCGGCGAACAGACGTTTCGTGTCGTTGGCGACGAAGTCCGATCCGTTGTCGGTCTTGATCGTGTCCGGCACGCCCCATGCGAGGATCGCGCGGCGCAACAGCATGGCGACGGCGGAAGCGCGCGGGGTCTTTGAGACGTAGAAGATCGTGCGCCGCGTCGCGATATCGATACAGGCGTAGATCGCATGCCGACCGTCGGTGCAAAGCGCGTCCACCGGAGAGGCGTCGATCTGCCAGAGCGCATTCGGTTCGCGAATGTGCCGCAGTGCGCCGATGCCGGCCGGCGCCATCGTCGAGCGGTACTTGTCCGGGTTCGACAGCTTCGTCAGGGCGACTTTCTCGGCCTCTTTAAGCCGCTTCAAAAAGTGCTGGAACGTGCGAACCGGAGGGATCTCGACGGATGCAATTTGCCCCTGTCGCTCGACCTGGAGCGTCTCGCCGAATTCGTCGCGGCAAAGGGTACGAATGTGATCGGCCGAGAGATGCGGTTGATGGGCGACAAGTGCGAAAATGAAGGCGCGAACGCCACCGCCGTTGGCCGCGTCGAGAACGCCCTTGCCCTTGCGAGCGGTGGAGCGGTCGACCGCCAATGCATCGGCCTTGCCTGCGCGTTTCGCGGAGCGCCACCTTTGCAGGGAACGTTTGGACAGCTGGGGAACGGTATCCCTGATCCAGTCCTCGACTTCGATCGAACGGGTGGTGTAGCGATCGGCGAAGATCTGCAGCCGGGACGAAAGCCCGAGCGTCAGGCCGGCCGAGAAGCTCTCGAACGCCTGGACGATGGCGAGCCGCGCATCCCGGTTGACGCGGGCGGTCTCGGTGCCGGTGAAGGTGAGCTTCGTATTGCCGTCGGCGTCCCGCGTCACTTCCCGCCGCACGGCGAGCGCGCGCCGCGTGAATTCAAGCTGGGCTTCGGTCGGGAAAAGCCGAAAATGGTACTCGCGACCGCCGCCGCCTTCCATGCCCTTGCGAAGGCGAGTGAGGAAGGGGTGGTCGGCCCATTGTTCGCGTTCTGCTAGCCGGCGGACATTTTGCTCCGTACCAGGCAATCCCGGCAGGCCAAGTTCGGCGGCCTCGCGTGCGGTGAACCATTCCTTCATCGCCGGAACCTCCACCTTGCTTCGAGGGAGGCCTTGCGTGCCGCGACGTCGCGCTCGTGCTCTTCGATCAGGTGCAGTTCGATCAGGTCGGCATAGCGCGCATCGACAACGACCAATCCGAAGCGCTCGACGATCGCTCCGAGAAGCCCCTGACAACCGGTCGCGTCAACCAGGGCGATGAATGCATCGAGAGGGATGCGGTGTTCCTCCGATGCCTCGGACGCCCATTTGTCGAGGGTGGTCTCAGAAACCGCCCGCCCGAGTGTCTCGGATATCTGTCGGGCGATCTCCGCACGCGACGCACCGCCTTCGCGTGCCTCGCGCAGTCCCCGCGACACCATGCGCGCGATCTGACTGTCGAGCGCGCCACGGCTCGACTGTTCTTCGCCGAGCCCGACCGTGACTTGCGGCGGGGTCCAGGAAAACAGGTCTTGCGTTTGGGTGTCGCGACGGCGGGACATGACGTTTAGCCTCGCTCCGCCAGCCAGAGATCGATGGCGTCACGATGTGCCTCGAAGAAGCGATGTTGCTCCGTTCGCTTGAGCCGTGAGAAACGATCCGACACCTTCTCCCAAGGCTTTGGCGTCTGTGCCGGCTGGGTCTTGTCGATGACGGCAATTGCATCGTCGATCGTTGTCGCCGTGGGTGGCTCCGCCAGCATGAGACCGATGATCTGCGCTTGCCGGTCCGGTGTCTGGTCCGCGAGTTTCAGGAGTTCGGACTGGTTGCAGGCCAAGGGGCTGTCGGCGATGCGATCGCGGATGTCGGGCGAGATCGTCGCGATCTTGAGCGCCAGATAGATCGCCCGCTGGCTCAGGCCGAATGCGGCCTGAGCTGCCTCCGAAAAGCAAACTGCCAACTTGGCACTTTGATCGTCGAGATCCCCGTTCGGCTGAATTCGTGCAATGTTTGCACTAATTCCGGCATCCGCCTTTTTCGCCTTCCTGCCGGGCTTCACCTTGCCATGCGCAGCCTCATAAATGTCGCGCCAGGCGCCGATCGCAACGGCGCGCTCCAGCGGGTTCAGCTCGAACCGCATCAGGTTCTCGCGGATCTCGCGCAACTGGATTTCTGCCGCGTCGGCGAAGGCATCGGGTGCATGGAGTATCGCCGGAATTTTCGTCCATCCGAGCAGCGATGCTGCAGCCAGCCGGTGCGCCCCATAGATCAGCCGATAGCGACCTTCCTCAGTCGGCCCGACCGCCTCGATCGGCGTCAGCAACCCCCGTTGATCGAGATCTTCCGCAAGGGCTTCGACGCGCGCCGGCAGCGCCTTGCGCAGGCGATTGGTCGAGTCGATTGCGGCCAGATCCAGATCCATGATGGTGTGTGCAGTCATGTGTTTCGTCCCGGTGATCTTGTTGTGCCCCGAAAAAGCGGCCGGGCCTGTCGCCGCACGACCCGGCCAGTTGGGGAGGAAACGCGGGTAGCCCCGCCGCCCGGCCACTGACGCAGGTCGCGCGATCGCATCAGGTCGGCACCTCGATTGCGTGCCAGGGTGCTCCGCCGATCCCGCGCGCATTGAGCCAGTCGGCTTCCGCTTGGGCTTCGCAGAGAGAGCCGAACCGGTGCGCGTCGCCCTCGAAAAAACTGGTCTCGGCAACGACGACGGTTCTGCCGCTGTCGGCCGCGATCTGATGCGTCTTGCCCTTGTGGAAGTAGGTTTCGCCGCTGGCGGAGACTTTCAGCAACACGGCCTTTCGAGACCGTCCCGGCACCGCGAGACTGTTGTCAGGAAAAGCGCGGTTTGCAGACGGAAGAGCCGTCATTTCGACACTCCTTTGTCAGGACGCCGACGGACGTTTTGCCTGTTCCGATCAAGCGGGGCGGCACTACGCTCGTGGCAGGTAGCCGGTTGGGCTGCGAAAGAACGATGGAGATGATCGATGGAACAGACCGACATGGATTGGCTGCGCGAGCACCGCGAGAACGCGCGCGATGTGATCATGCGTTGCCTGGCGGCCGGCCTTGAGAGAGTGAAGCCCGGCGTCACCGCTGATGTTCGGGAGGCGGCCGAACGGTTGCTGTTCGATTGGCCGGACGGCACGCCGCCATATGTGCGCGCCTTCGCCGACGAGGAAACCCGAAGGCTCATCGCGCTGATCCTTCCGTCTGGCGAAGCTCGTCCAGAACCTCCGGCAGGACCTCGCGCACCGCATCGCGGACGGCGGCCCTGAAATGGTCGTGCATCTTGGCGCCGAGATCAGCCGTAACCTCCGCAAGCAAGGCTCCCTGAGCCTCCCGCTTCTTGGCGAGGATTTCGCGTGGCGACATGCTCATGCCGCCGCGCGGTCCTGGCCGCGATTGCCGCTGGTGGCACGCCGCGCATACCTGCTAGAAAGAATGCGGGTTTTCTTGATCGGATACCGATCGGGAAAGAGCTGTTCGACGGGCACCTCAAGGAAGTCGGCAATCGCCTTCTCAGCCTTGCTGTTTTTGCGCGTCCAGATGTGGCCGAAGCTGTTGGGCTTCATTCCGATGCTCTCGGCCAGCGCGGAAAGTGTCATGCCACGCCGGTGCAGCTCGGCCTTGATGGAATGCTGGTCCCAGGCGGGAGGCGTTCCGGGCTTCATGGGCTACCCCTTTCGAAACCGGCCTGCGGTAACAGGCCGGTTTCTTTGAACGGTTGATGTGAAACAACGGCCCTAAATCACGGGCCGATAAGATAGAGGTAAAACGCATACGCGCTTTTGTAAAGCGCAAATGCGTTTATGGGTGATCTATTGGCTCGACCAGAAACAGAACCCAAGACGCCATTGGCCCAACGGCTGCGAGAGTTGCGCCGCAAGTGCGGCGACCCACAGCGAAACGAACTCGCCAAATTGTTCGGTGTTAGCGTCACGGCGATCGCGACATATGAGAGGGGTGATCGAGAGCCGGCAGCGTCGGTGCTCGCGGCATATGCCGAGGTTTTCGGGGCAAACCTCAATTGGCTTCTCACCGGCGAAGGAGAGATGTTCGTCGATCCGTCCAAGGCGCCGGCAAGGGCGACGCCTTCGATCAACCCGGCGCTCTTTCGTCAGGTCGGTCGTTTGGTCACGCGGGTGCACAAGGAAGAGGGGATCAAGCTTCCGCCCGACGCGGCCTTGGACGAGCAAGCCGACGCCTACAATGCGCTCCTGGCACGCGCTGAGAACCCGTCCGACGCCGACGAGTTGATGGCGCTTCTAGCCTGGTTGGAAGCCCGTTTGAAAAAACGCCTACGCTCCGCTGCAGCAGAACCCGGCACCGGGAAACAGCAGGCCTGATGGCAATACGGTTGCCAGTGCTACTGATAATTGCACCGCAGGCAAGTTTTACAATCCGTATATGCACGCTATTCGGGTATCTGGTTGCGCCGATTTAGGGCGCGTCGCGATTTCGGAGTTAACAAGCAAGATCGGCGGGTTTCCGCCGTTTCGAACACCGAAGAGGTTTTCGGAGTTCCAGATCCGTCACACACAGGACGACAGCCCGAGACACGCTCTGGGAACGTTCGACCTTGATCCCCGGAAACCGCAGAAACCCGCTATTTCAGGGTTGAACGCAAACATTCGACCTTTCACATCGGATTGGCGGTTTTCCGCCGATCCAAATTGCCGCTATTTCGCGATCAGCGGCGCTTTATGCCATTTGATCTTGCGCGCCAGTTTTCAGATATGCACGCGGACAATCTCGAATAACTCTTTAATATCAATAATTTTCGGCAGTTTTCGGCAATTCCCACCTAATCCCGGTTCTGTGCCATGTGTTCTTGCGCGTTACAGATCGAAGGCATGCTCGCAAGCTCCACTCACCAGCGCCTCACCGGGGCGGCCGTGCGGGAACTGACGACCGAGGCCCGCAGCCGACTCCGGCTCGGAAAGGGCGGCTATCGGCGGGAATACGTCCGGGCCTTCGCCCAGCGCGTCGAGGTCGCCGACGACGCGATTTACATCAAAGGGAACAAAAACGTCCTGTTGAGGACGCTGGTAGCCAACAAGGGAGGGAAATCGGCGGGAATCGGCATTCCCGGTTTTATACCGAAGTGGCGGAAGAGGTGGGATTCGAACCCACGAGACGGTTGCCCGCCTGCCGGTTTTCAAGACCGGTGCCTTCAACCACTCGGCCACTCTTCCATTGTGCTCTCGTTTGGCCGCGCGGACGTGGATTGTCAAGTGAGATCAAGGGAACGGTGAGGGGGCATGAAAAACCGCCGATCCGGAAGGTCGAGGCAGGGACCGGATCGGCGGTTGCGCCGGGGTGCCGGCGTTTGGCGCGGGGGCACGCGCCATGCCCTTGTTTCTAGTCCCGTCTTCTCGACCGCGCTGTGACAGGGATCACAAAAGCGTCATCTGCTGTGTTGATCCGTCGAGGAGATGAGGGCGTAACCGGGACCAGGCAAGCATCGCAGTGGCGGCCCCGATGGCTGGCCCGAAAAGAACACCGGGAGACGATCATGCAAACCTCATTGATGAACACCGGTCTGTTGGCAATGGCGCTGATGGCGGGCGCCGCCTTTTCCGCGACGGCGGAGGCCAACACCCAATTGTCGCAAAACGAGATAAAGCAGGTGGTCACCGGCAAGCGGATCTACCTGAAAACGCCACTCGGTGGCGAGTTTCCACTCCATTACCGGTCCAACGGCAAGGTCGACGGCTCCGGCGACGCTGTCGGGCTGGGTCGGTTCATGCAGCCCAACGACGAAGGGCGCTGGTGGGTTCGCGGCAATCGCCTGTGTCAGAAGTGGCAGAGCTGGTACGATGGCAAGCAGTTCTGCTTCACCTTGTCGAAGGGCGAGGGAAGCACGCTCTACTGGACCCGTGACGACGGGAAGAGCGGGCGCGCACGTATCGGAAACTGAACATGATTTTTCGGGTGATACCCAAAGGTGACACCCTTGTTGAAAACGTCACTGGTATGCCGCCTTTCGCTCGACCACGCTTTCACCTTGCGGTAAGGGATCTCATGCTAGACAGGCTGTGATGCGCCATTGGGGGGCCGCGTCGCAGTGAAATGAGGTCCCGCCGGTGCGTAGAGCGCTGCGGTGTCGTCTTTCAGGGGAACTGCCCGCGCCGAAGAAGCGTGTGGGAGGTTTTTCTGACCCCCGGGGTCGGGGGTGTGGGTGCGAATGTCGCGCCGGACACATCGCTTCCATTGCCGGCACGAGTATCGAGTAGGGCGGCAACATGACGACAGGCAAGGATCCGACGGTTGGCCGTCGGGCACCGGGCTCCTCTCACGATCATTCTGGAGCCTTCTCACGAACGTTTTCAGCTGCGCCCGCTGCGCAGGTGAGGCCGGTTCCCGTTCTGGCAATGACGGCGCTCTGCCTTGCGCTTGCTGCCTGCAGCTCTTCGCCGACAGGCAAGAAAAAGGTCAAGTTCAGCGAAGAAAAATACGGCGTTGCGGCAAGCCCGCGACTGATCGCCGGCAACAAGCCTGTGCCCAAGGGTGGCGGTCGCGCGTTTGTTGGAAAGCCCTACAAGGTTGCCGGGAAATGGTACCGCCCCAAGGATGACCCCAATTACAAGGCGGTTGGTCTTGCGTCGTGGTATGGCCCGACGTTTCACGGTCGACAGACCGCCAATGGCGAGATCTTCGACCGCAACGCCTTGACGGCAGCGCACACGACAATGCCGCTTCCCTCCTACGCCCGCGTGACCAATGTCAACAACGGGCGCTCTTTGATCGTTCGGGTCAATGACCGCGGCCCGTTCCATGGCAACCGCAAGATCGATCTGTCCGAACGCGCCGCGACCATGCTGGACTACAAGTCCAAGGGCGTTGCCAAGGTGAAGGTCGAATACATTGGCCGTGCCCGTCTCGACGGCCTCGATGAATCGTATTTGATGGCCTCCTACCGCGGCCCGGGCGCGACGCAACCCGGCGCGACGCAGCCTGGAACGCTTCTGGCGCAGGCATCGCCGCCCGCCGGTCTCCTCGGTCCTGCTCCCGTGCCGCGCAGCCGTCCCTATGGCGCCGCCTTTGCCAGCAACGCGATGTTCTCGAACACCGTCACCGCGGCCTTTGATCCGGCAGTTGCCTTCGAGGCCGGAGAAGGTGCTGTTCGGGTCGCCTCGCTCAACGGATTTTCCGGTACAGCCGGCGAAACGGGGCCGCTGCTTGGCTATGATGCGCCGGCCACTTCCGGTGCGCAGACGTTGCCCGGCAGCGTCCAGGGTCAAACCAGTGGCAGCTTCGTTGCCGGGTCCGCCATCTCGTCTTACGTTGCGGATCGTCGGATTGCTTCCGCCTACAGTGCTTTTGAGGCAATCGAGGGCGGCTCACCGCTCTCGCGCCTTGCAAATGCCCGGCGCTGATGCGCCTGTGGATAAGCCGGTAGGCGCAGGCTTGCGCGACGCGTATGGTCAACGTCCCGGACACCGTCGTCCGGGACGTTTTTCGTCGTGACGTCAGACCATGAAGGTGGTGTCTAAATGAGCGGGCGCACGCGGTTTTCAGCACTTCTTGCCGTCCTGCTTGCCCTCGTTGCACCGGCCGGCCTGCCCCTTGCGCAAGAGGCAACCGGGAACGGCAAGCCAGAACCGCCCGTTCTGCTTCTGGATTTCAGCACCGGCACGCTGTTGAACAGTCGCAACGCCAACGTCGCCTTCCAGCCCGGCTCCACCGCGAAACTGATGACCGCCGCCGTGGTCTTCGAAGCCCTGTCGGCGGGTGAGATCTCCGAAGACACCCTCTTTCCCGTCAGCGAACACGCCTGGCGCAGTGGCGGTGCGCCGTCCGGCGGCACGACCATGTTCGCCCGGCTGAAAAGCGAGGTTCCCGTCCTGGATCTGCTGAAGGGGCTGATCGTCCAGAACGCGAACGACGCCGCAATCGTCCTTGCCGAAGGGCTTGAGGGCAGCGAAGACGCCTTCTCCTTGCGGATGAATGCATTGGCCGAGCGGATCGGCATGACCGGGAGCCGGTTTGCAAATCCAACCGGCTATGAGGCTCCAGGCGCGGTGACCACTGCGGCCGACCTGGCACGCCTTGCGGGGTTCGTCCTGACCCGTCATATGGACCGATATGCGCTTTTCAGCCTTCCCGACTTTGCCTGGAACGGTATTTTCCAGCGCAACAAGAACCCCTTGATCGGCGAGATCGCCGGGATCGACGGGCTTGCGGCCGGCTCCAGCGAGAAATCCGGCTACAACGGCGTCGGGTCGGTCCTGAGGGCAAACCGCCGCCTGATCGCGGTGGTTGCGGGACAGCCTTCGGCAGAGGAGCGGACAGATGCCCTCAGGGCGCTTTTCGACAGTCTGGAGAAGGATTTCGAGGATGTCGTCCTGTTCGAAAAGGGCGCGGCACTCGCCGAGGCCCGTGTATTCGGAGGCACGCAGTCCAGTGTCGAGCTTCTGGCGCGCGAGCCCGTGGAAGTCCTGCTGCCGCGCGGCAGCAAGCGCGACTACCGGCTGAGGGTGATCTATACCGGCCCCCTGAAGGCGCCCGTGGAACGCGGCGAGACCGTCGGCGAGTTGCGGGTAATGCGCGACCGGAATGTCGTTTTCCGCGTTCCGCTGTCGACCGCCGAAGCTGTTGCACGGGGGACGGTAACCGGTCGGGCCGCGGACGCGTTGCGTGAAACACTTTTTGGATGGTGGCTCGATGAGGGATGAAGAGCGTGTCGGTGCAACACGTGAGGCCTTAAGCGAATTGCCAAGGCAGGGACGCTTCATCACCTTCGAGGGGGGAGAAGGGGCGGGGAAATCCACCCAGATTTCCCGCCTGAAAGACCGGCTGAACGCGGCCGGTATCTCGGCGATCGTGACCCGGGAGCCGGGAGGGTCTCCAACGGCGGAGACAATTCGCGAGTTGCTCTTGTCCGGTAAGGTCAAGCCGCTTGGTGCCGAAATGGAGGCGGTGATGTTCGCCGCCGCGCGCGCCGATCATGTGGATGAAAAGATCCGCCCGGCGCTCGCTTCCGGAGACTGGGTGCTGTGCGACCGCTTCGCAGACAGCACCCGTGTGTATCAGGGCGAGGCCGGAGTCGATCCCGCCTTTCTCGACCGGCTGGAAGCCGTGGCCGTCGGTGGATATCGGCCCGACATGACCGTTTTGATCGACGTTTCGCCGGACGTCGGCCTGTCCAGGGTGGCTGCGCGCAGCGGTGCCAGCGGGTCCTCCAGCGATCCCGACCGCTTCGAGACAGACACGAAGGAGGTGCACATGCGACGGCGTCAGCTCTTTCTAGATCTGGCTGCCTCGGAACCGTCGCGTTTCGCTGTCATCGATGGCGGCACGTCGGCCGATGCCGTGGCAAACGAGATCTGGCAGGCGGTGCGTGCGCGCTTTCCGGTCGACCTTGGTCATGCGGGACCCGCTGCACCCGATGCCCGCCGCGACCGGATCGGAGGCTGACCGCGATGGATCCGCATGACGCCCATGCCTTCGAAGCGGATGCACTGGACGGCATCCCACTGCCACGCGAACGCACGGTCCTTTATGGCCATGCAGCGGCGGAACACGCGCTTCTGGAGGCCTATCGCTCGAGCCGGATGCATCATGCCTGGATCCTGGCTGGCCCCAAGGGGATCGGCAAGGCGACGCTGGCGCTGCGCTTCGCCCGTTTCGTGCTGGCCCATCCCGATCCGGTTTTCGCTGCGGTGCGGACAGCCACGAACCTGACGGTCTTGCCCGACGATCCGACCTTTCGCAAGGTGGCCGCGGGCGCACATCCAGGCATCCTGCACCTCAAGCGGCCCTATGATGCGAAGCGCAAGTCCAAGGACAAGTTCAAGCAGGACCTGACGGTCGACGAGGTGCGGCGCGCGGTGCCGTTTTTTGGATCGACCGGTTCGCAAGGGTCATGGCGGATCTGTATCGTCGATGCGGCCGACGACATGAACCAGAACGCCGCCAACGCACTTTTGAAGGTCCTGGAGGAGCCGCCGAAGCGCTCGCTGTTTCTTGTTCTTGCGCATTCCCCGGGGCAGCTGTTGCCGACCATTCGCTCGCGCTGTCGCATGCTGACGACGCAGCCTTTGCAAAACGAGGAGGTCGTCGCCGGGCTTGCCGAATTCGGCGTCGCCGCAAAGGAGACGCGCGAAGCCGAACGCGCGGCCGCGCTCGCGCACGGCAGTCTCAGAAAGGCAATCATGCTGGCATCAAGCGATGCAATTGAACTGGCCGATGGCTTTGCCGGGCTTGTGAAACAGCTTCCGGACATCGACGTCGCTCAGGCGCATGGTTTTGCCGATGCGGTTGCCCGCAGCGGTGCCGACGATGCATGGACGTTGTTCCAGGATCTCGTTGCAGACCACCTTCATTCGCGTCTCGATCCGGCGTCCGGCATGGCGTTGCAGCGCCTTGTCAGGGTCGCCGAGGTATGGGAAAAGACGAGCCAAGCCGCCCGCGAGGCAGACGCTTTCAACCTTGATCGCAAGCAGCTCGTGTTGAACGTGTTTCGCGACTTGGCGGAAACCGCAAGCAGCTGACCATTAAGGCGCGCGCGGTTTTGAGACGACGCCTGCCGCCTGTTGCGCGGACGACCCTGTTCTGCGTGGGCGAATGCCGCGCTTTCCCATGGCCACCGAACTCCGGATCGACAAGACGTTCATGACCGACCGATCTCCCTTTCTCGTCTCGACGGCGATTTCCTACCCCAACGGCGTTCCCCACATCGGACATGCCTATGAGGCGATCGCGACGGATGCCATCGCCCGGTTCCAGCGGCTCGACGGACGCGACGTGCTGTTTCTGACCGGAACCGACGAGCATGGACAAAAGATGCTGCAGACCGCGCGCGGCGAGGGCATCCCGGTTCGCGATCTGGCCGATCGCAACGCGGCGCGCTTCCAGGAAATGGTCGCGGCTCTCGGGTGCTCGAATGACGACTTCATCCGCACCGTCGAACCGCGTCACCATGCGGCAAGCCAGGAAATATGGCGCCGGATGGCTGCCAATGGCGACATCTACAAAGACAGTTATTCCGGCTGGTACTCAGTGCGCGACGAGGCCTATTACCAAGAAAACGAGACCGAACTGCGCGACGACGGGGTGCGCTATGGACCGCAGGGGTCTCCGGTGGAATGGGTCGAAGAGGAAAGCTATTTCTTTCGATTGTCCAACTATCAGGACAAGTTGCTCGCCCATTACGAGGCCAATCCCGATTTCATCGGTCCGGACGAGCGGCGCAACGAGGTCGCCAGTTTCGTCAAGCGCGGCCTGAGGGATCTGTCGATTTCGCGAACGACCTTCGACTGGGGCGTGCCTGTGCCCGGCGACGAGCGCCATGTCATGTATGTCTGGGTGGATGCGCTCACCAACTACATCACCGGTGCAGGCTTTCCCGATGAAAGCGATCCGCGCTGGCGGTTCTGGCCCGCGAACCTGCATGTGATCGGCAAGGACATCGTGCGCTTCCATGCGGTCTATTGGCCGGCCTTCCTGATGTCCGCCGGCATTGAGCTGCCGAAGCGCGTGTTCGCGCATGGTTTCTTGTTCAACAAGGGCGAGAAGATGTCGAAGTCGGTCGGAAACGTGATCGATCCCTTCGCGCTGATCGACCACTACGGGCTTGATGCTGTTCGCTATTTTTTCCTGCGGGAGGTGCCATTCGGACAGGACGGCAACTACAGCCACGATGCCATCGTCAACCGGATCAATGCCGATCTCGCCAATGATCTCGGCAATCTGGCGCAACGCTCGCTGTCGATGATCGGCAAGAACTGTGGCGGAACTCTGCCCGCGCCGGGAGACCTCAGCGCCGAGGATAGGGCGATGCTTGCCCAAGCTGACGCGATGCTGGCGACGTCGCGCGCGGCGATGGACAAACAGGCGATCCACCAGATGCTTGCCTGCGTGTGGGCCTGTGTCGGAGAAGCCAACCGGTATTTCGCCGGTCAGGAGCCCTGGGCGTTGAAGAAGACCGATCCCGAACGCATGGGCACCGTCTTGTATGTGACGGCCGAGGTTATCCGCCAGGTGGCGATCCTGGCGCAACCGGTCATGCCGACGAGCGCGGAAAAGCTTCTCGACCTTCTCAAGGTCGATCACACCGCACGCGGCTTTGATGCGGTGGGTGACTGCGGACGCCTGACACCGGGCACCGAACTGCCGAAGCCCGCCGGTGTCTTTCCGCGCTATGTGGAGGCCGAAACAACCGACAGCGGAGCCGCCTGATGCTGGTCGACAGCCATTGCCATCTCGATTTTCCAGACTTCGACGCCGAGCGCGACGCGATCATCGAGCGCGCCAATACAGCCGGTGTCGCGCTAATGGTGACGATCTCGACCCGGGTTGCGATGTTCGATCGGATCCGAGCGCTCGCCGAACACTATCCTTGTGTCTATTGCTCCGTCGGCACCCATCCGCACAACGCCGGGGAAGAGGCGGAAATGGCGGTCTCGATCGAGGATCTCGTGCGCCTGTCCGCGCATGAGAAGGTCGTCGCTATCGGTGAGGCCGGGCTCGACTACTTTTATGACAAGTCCCCGCGCGAAGCGCAGGCCAGCGGGCTTCGCCGCCACATCGCGGCCGCACGCGAAACCGGCCTGCCGCTTGTCATTCATTCTCGCGATGCTGACGACGACATGGCGCGTATCCTGACAGAGGAAACCGAGAAGGGCGCGTTTCCAGCTCTCCTGCATTGCTTCTCGTCGGGTCGCGACCTGGCGATGACCGGCATTGATCTGGGGCTCTATGTGTCGTTTTCCGGCATTCTGACCTTCAAGCGCTCAGACGAACTGCGCGCGATTGCAGCCGATCTGCCGGCGGATCGGCTTCTGGTGGAAACCGACGCACCCTATCTGGCGCCGCAACCCTGGCGCGGCAAGCGCAACGAACCGGCCTATGTCGCACATACAAACAGGGTGCTCGCCGAGGCCCGGGGCGTCTCGGAAGAGGACATGGCACGTCAGACCAGCGAGAACTTCTTCCGCCTGTTTTCCAGGGTTCCGGGAGTGGCTGCGCAATGAGCGACGATGGGGAATTGGAATTCACGATCCTCGGCTGCGGATCCTCCGCAGGGGTGCCGCGCGTCGGCAATCTCTGGGGCGACTGCGATCCGGATGAGCCGAAAAACCGCCGCAATCGGTGCGCCTTGCTGGTGCAGCGAACGGGGAAGGGCGGCACCACCACCGTTCTCGTGGATGCCGGGCCGGATCTGAGACAGCAGCTTCTCGATGCCCGCGTGACGCATCTGGACGCCGTGCTCTTGACCCATGCCCACGCTGATCACCTGCATGGGATCGACGATCTGCGGCCGCTCGCGATCACGCACAGACAACTTATCCCCGTGCATATGGATGCAACGACGTCGGTTCGCGCACACGACCTGTTCTTCTACGGGTTCAAAACGCCCGAGGGATCGAGCTATCCGCCGATCCTGAAAGAGAACCGCATCGAACCTGGCAAACACTACACGATCGACGGCGCCGGTGGGCCGATCCCGTTCCAGCCTGTCAAGGTGGCCCATGGCGACATCAACGCACTCGGCTTTCGCTTTGGATCTGTTGCCTATCTTCCAGATGTCAAAAGCATTCCGGACGCATCACGGCCAACCTTCGAAGGCCTGGACACCTGGGTGATCGATGCCCTTCGACGCACGCCACATCCGAGCCATTTTTCCCTCGACGATGCGCTTGAATGCATTCGTGACCTTGCCCCGAAACGGGCGATCCTGACGAACATGCATATCGATATGGACTACGCCACCCTGACGCAGGAATTGCCCGACGGTGTGGTGCCGGCCTACGACGGGATGCGGTTTCGCGGGGCTCCGGGTCACGAACCGAAATGACCCGCAAGATGCGCGCGCCGACCGAAGAGCGGTTGATGCGCGCGGCCTTGCATTATCTCGACCGCTACGGATCGAGCGCGGGCAACCTGCGCCGTGTGCTGGAACGCAAGGTCTGGCGCGTCGCCGCAGCACTCGAGGAAGACCCGGCGACTTTTGCGCATTTGATCGACATCGTGGTGTCGCGCTGCGAGGCGTCCGGGTTGGTCGATGACAGGCTCTACGCGGAATCAAAGATCATCTCCGAGCGCCGCAAGGGACGCTCGGCCCGTCGCATCGCAGCGGTGTTGCAGACCAAGGGCATTTCCCAGGAGATGGCCGAGACGCTGCTCGCGCGCGACGAAACCACAGATCTCGCGGCTGCCTGCATCGCGGCACGCAAGAAGCGCTTCGGACCCTGGCGCAAGGGTGGTGCCGACACTGAACGCCAGCGCAAGGAGATTGCCTCCTTGTGCCGTCAAGGGTTCCGGCTGTCGCTGGCGCGCAAAGTTGTCGAGGCGAGCGACAGCGACACGCTTTTAAGCGATACCGACGAAACGTGACGTTGTGCAAAGGCGTCCTTGTCCGACAAGGCCGCCATACAGGGCACGTCGTCACCGGCGCTGTGGATGAAGAAAAAACGCGAAGTACCTGAGATGACGTGCATCTTGCGAAGCGGAATCAAACAGGAATGCCACCTGGCTGACATAAATAAGTTCCATAATATATATTATGCGAATTAGTAACATGCGACACGCAGACCGCCTTGCACACGATTGACTGAAGCGCGGAACGCCCTCCCGGTGTCTCCGGTACCAACCTGGCAATCGGACTTGGCAACCGGGTTTGGCGCTGAACTGAGAGCCGCCGCGACTTTGGCTATCACCGGCAGGCCGACGTGATCCTGCCCGGCAGCAGCAACTGCAGGGTCTGACAGCGCCGTATCAGGTCGCCGGTGTATCCGGATCCGGAGAGGTCAGCAGCCGACGCAAGGTTGCTGTCACCACATCGGTCGCAGCGCGAATATCGCTCAGCTGCACGTGTTCATCGGTGGCATAGGCGTTCGCGGCCACAAGCGAGTCCGGCCCCGATCCATAAAGAACCGTGGGAATGCCGGCATCGGCATAGTGGCGCGCATCGCTGAAGAGCGGAGACCCCGTGATGCGCGGCTGCGGCTGGGGGAAAAGCTTCCGGATTTCCGATTGTACGGTGTCGGCCAGCCGCTCGGCACCCGCGACCGGGCGCAAGGGTTCGGCAAGCAGGAGCCTGCGGCATTCCACCTCCAGGCCATCGCGCGGCGACACCGCGGCCTCGATCAATGCGAACAACTCCGCCTCGACCGCCTCCCCCGTTTCTTCGGGGACGAGCCGCCGGTCGATACGCAGCATCACGCGGTCCGGCACGACATTTGTGTTCACACCGCCCTGGATCATGCCGACGGTGAGCAATGGCATCATCTCGGTGTCGACGGTGCTCGGACGCTGCGCGATCCGGTCGCGTTCGCCGTATAGGGCGGACAGAATTCCGGTCGCGGCTTCCAGTGCATCAATGCCGCCGTGAGGCGCCGCAGCATGAGCCGCGCGTCCGCGCACAATCACTTCCACCTGAAGGCAGCCGTTGTGCGCTGTCGTGACCGAACGGCTGAATCCCGAGGCGATCACGCAATCCGGCTTGGTGAGATCCTGACCGAGCAGCCAGCGCGGCCCAAGCGTTCCGCCGGCCTCCTCGTCACAGGTGATATGAAGTTCAACCGTGCCGTTCAGGTCCTCGGGTGCGTCGCTTACGGCAAGCAGCGCGAACACATAAACACTGATGTCGGACTTGCCGAAGACCGTGCCGCGGCCATAGAGCGCGCCGCGCGCCTCCTCCGCGCCAAAAGGATCGACGCTCCACCCGTCACCGGCTGGAATGACATCGCCATGCGCATTGAGCGCAACCACGGGCCCGCCCTCGCCAAAGCTGCGCCGTACGATGAGGTTGACCACGCTGCGCATGCCGGCCTGGCGGACAAAGGGTTCCGGCACCGGATGCCATTCCGGGTGAAGGCCGAGGTCCTGCAACGCCGCCGCCGTTGCCTCTGCGAACTCGGTCATGTCGCCGGGCGGATTTTCGCTCGGCACGCGAATGAGATGTTTGAGAAAGTCCAATTGCCTGGAAAAGCGCGCGTCGTCTGCGGCAGTCATTGTCCGTATCCTTGCCGGGATTGCCCCGGTCCCGGCGCGAGGCCCCTTGGACCATGACACCAATCCACTGCGCCCGTCGGATTGGCAAGATGTCCGCAAACCGGACAGGAAACGGCGGCGGACATCGACCCGCCGCCGCTTCGGTTGGTGCCTTACTGCGGAAGCTGGTCGTCAATACCCTTGACGTACCAGTTCATGCCGAGCAGCGATCCGTCGTCAAGGATGATGCCATCCTCAACCGCCAGATCGCCGTTCTGCTTGTAGATCGGGCCCGTAAAGGGATGGAATTCGCCGCTGCGGATCTTGTCCGTCATTGCGGCGGCTTCATTGGCAACGTTCTCGGGAAGGTTCGTGAACGGTGCCATCAGCACCATGTCCTTGGCGAAACCGCCCCAGATATCTTCGCTCTTCCAGGTGCCGTCGAGGGCGGCCTGAACGCGGTTGACATAATAGACGCTCCAGTCGTCGACGATGGCCGTGAGCTGCGCCTTGGGTGCGAACCTGATCATGTCGGTCGCCTGGCCGAAGCCGACCGCACCGCGCTCCTCGGCGACCTGCAGCGAAGCCGGGCTGTCGGTGTGCTGGCTGATCACGTCCGCCCCCTGGTCGAGCAGCGCCTTGGCGGCGTCGGCTTCCTTGCCCGGATTGTACCAGTCGTTGACCCATACGATCTTGAGCTTGAAGTCCGGATTGACCGATTGCGCGCCCAGCATGAAGGAATTGATGCCGCGCACGACCTCCGGGATCGGGAAGGAGCCGATGTAGCCGGCCGTGCCGGTTTTCGACACTTTCGCCGCGATCTGGCCGATGACGTAGCGGCCCTCGTAGAAGCGTGCCGAATAGGTCGAGACATTGTCCGCCCGCTTGTAGCCGGTGGCATGTTCGAAATTCACGTCCGGGAATTTCTTGGCGACCTTCAGGGTCGGGTTCATGAAGCCGAACGAGGTGGTGAAGATGAGGCCCGCGCCGTCACGCGCAAGACGCTCGATGGCGCGTTCCGCATCCGGACCCTCGGACACGTTCTCGATATAGGTGGTCTCGACCTTGTCGCCGAAAGCCGCCTCGATCGCCAGCCGTCCCTGGTTGTGCTGGTAGGACCAGCCGTGATCGCCGATCGGTCCGAGATAGATGAAGCCGACCTTGAGCTTGTCGTCGGCCGCCTGTGCGCCGACCATCCCAAGTCCGAGTGCCGCGGCAAGCGCGATCCCGAATAGTTTTTTCATGTGAGGCTCCTGTTCCTCGTTTCCAAATGCGAAGGTTTTTTCAAATTCTGTGCCGGCGGTCATCTCCTTTCCGGCACGCAGCCCTTGTGTTCGTTCCCGTCCCCTGCTCTCTCGCTCCACGCGATTGTTTGCCTTGCGCGATTGGTCCGCACCCGTTCGATCCGCGTCGCATGCTCAGCGATCCGGCACGAACGGCCGTCCCAGGCAGGCCGGGGTGTTGACCCGTGTAAGTATGCGGTTCCGGGAGATGATGACAAGCACGGCGATGGTCGCGATATAGGGAAGCGCGGACAGGAACTGTGAGGGGATCCCGACCCCATGCGCCTGGGCATGAAATTGCAAGATCCCGACCGCACCGAAGAGATAGGCGCCAGCGAGCACCCGCACCGGGCGCCAGGTCGCGAAAACGACCAGCGCCAGCGCGATCCAGCCCCTCCCAGCAGTCATGCCCTCGACCCATTGCGGCGTATAGACGAGCGACAGATACCCCCCCGCCAGGCCCGCGCAGGCGCCGCCGAACAATACCGCAAGATAGCGCACCTTGATCACTGAAACGCCAAGCGCATGGGCGGAGGCGTGATTGTCGCCGACCGCACGGATGACGAGACCGGCACGCGTTCGAAACAGCACGTATGAAACCCCGGCAACCAGTGCAAGCGACAGATAGACGAGGATATCCTGCCCGAACACCAGCCGCCCGATCAGCGGAAGATCGCTCAGAACCGGGATGGAGATGCCGGTCAAGCGGATGCCCGGCTGTCCGACGAAGGCCTCCCCGATCATGCCGGACAGGCCGAGGCCGAGCAATGTCAAAGCCAGTCCGGTCGCAACCTGATTGGCGACCAGATGCAGCGTGAGAAACCCGAACAGGAGCGCCATGCCCATGCCTGACACGAGCGCGAAAACCGCGCCCATGTAGGGCGATCCCGTGGCCTGCGCGCCGGCGAAGCCCATAACGGCACCGACGATCATCATGCCCTCGACGCCCAGGTTCAATACCCCCGAACGCTCCACCACGAGTTCGCCGATGGCCGCCAGCAGCAACGGGGTCGCCGCCGTGATGACGGTGAAAAGAATGGATTCAAACGCCCCCATCGCTCAGGCCCCCTTGGCGGTGACGCTCGGCTTGGCAAAACGGATCCGGTAGAGGATCAACGTGTCGCAAGCGAGCACATAAAACAGCAAAAGCCCCTGAAAGACCCGGGTGGTCTTGTCGGATATGCCGAGCGTGACCTGCGCGGCCTCTCCGCCAAGGTAGGAAAGAGCAAGCAGGAAGCCGGAGAAGAAGATTCCGATCGGATTGAGCCGGCCCAGAAATGCGACGATGATCGCGGTAAAGCCGTAGCCGGGCGAGATCACCGGCGTGAGCTGGTTGACCGACCCCGACACTTCGCCGATGCCGGCAAGCCCGGCAAGCCCGCCGGACAGCAGGAAGGCAAAAAGGATCATCTTGTTGCGTGAGAACCCGGCAAACCCCCCGGCGCGCGGCGCCTGCCCCAGAACCTTGATCTCGAAGCCCTTGAGCGTCTTCATCAGCACGACCGCCAGGGCAATGACGACAATCACCGCGAAGATCGCCCCGACATGCATGCGCCCGTCGGCAAGCGCCGGCAAGGTCGCCGCCTCCGAAAACACCCGGCTTTCCGGGAAGTTGAAGCCTTCCGGATCGCGCCAGGGTCCGCGCACAAGCCAATCGAGAAGGAGTTGCGAAATATAGACCAGCATCAGGCTTGTCAGAATCTCGTTTGTGCCGAACCGCACCTTCAGCACGGCCGGAATTCCACCCCACAACATGCCGCCGACGATCCCCATGACGAGCATCAGCGGCAGGGTGAGAAAATTCTCGAAACCGGGAAGCAGGATCGGCAATATCGAGCCGGCGAGCGCTCCGGCAGTGAACTGCCCTTCCGCGCCGATGTTCCAGGTGTTCGACAGGAAACACACCGCCAGACCAACGCCGATCAGGATGAGGGGCGTTGCCTTCACCACCAGCTCCTGAAGCGACCAGGACGCCGTTAGCGGGTCGATGAAGAACACGTAGAGCGCCACCGCCGGGTTTTGCCCGAGCGCCGCGAACAGGATCGCGCCGGTGACCAGCGTCAGCGCAATCGCGATCACCGGTGACAGCAATGCCATCGCTGTGGAGCGTTCGGCACGTTTTTCGAGTTCAAGCCGCATCGCCCGCGCCTCCGCTGTCCTCGTCGAGGCCGCCCATCAACAGTCCTATCCGCTCGCGCGTCAATTTATGGGAAGGTATCGCCTCCGAGAGTTTTCCGCGCGAGATCACCGCGACCCGATCGGCGATCTCGAAAATCTCGTCGAGATCCTGGCTGATCGCCAGAACGGCCGCCCCATGGCGCGACAGATCGATAAGTTCCTGGCGAATGAGTGCGGCAGCCCCTGCATCCACCCCCCAGGTCGGCTGATTCACCACAAGCAACTCCGGCTGGCGATCGAGTTCTCGGCCGATCACGAATTTCTGGAGATTTCCGCCCGACAGCGAGCGCGCCTCGGGATCGTCATGCGACATGCGAACGTCGAAGTTCTTCTTGATCTTCTGTTCCAGTTCACCGGCGCGCTCTGTCTTGAGGAATCCGCCCTGCACGAGTCCGTCGCCGGTACCGTGTCGGGTCAGCACAAGGTTTTCCGACAGCTTCAGCCCCGGCACCGCCCCGTGTCCGAGCCGTTCCTCCGGAACGAACGCCGCGCCGGCCCTGCGGCGCTTCGTGATGCCGGTGCGGCCCATCGGGGTCCCGCCAATGGTCACCGCCGTGTCACGCGACGCGAGCCGCTCGCCGGACAGGAGTTCGAAGAGCTCACTCTGGCCGTTTCCCGCAATGCCGGCAATCGCAACGACTTCGCCGGCGCGCACATCCAGGTTGATGTCTTCAATGGCAACCGCAAACGGACCTTCCGCAGTCGCACTCAGCTCCTTCAGCGCGAGTTGAACATCGCCTTCGCGCGGAACGACGCCGCGTTTGAGATCGTGCACGGCACTGCCGACCATGAGCCGCGCCAGCGAGCCGGCCGTTTCCCCGGCTGGATCGCATTCCATCACCACCTTGCCGTGACGCATGATCGTGGCATGGTGGCAGATGCGCTGCACTTCTTCCAGGCGATGCGAGATGTAAAGGATCGCGCAGCCTTCCGAAGCCAGGCGCTCCAGGGTGACAAACAGCTGGTCTGCCTCCTGCGGCGTCAGAACGGACGTCGGCTCGTCCATGATGATCAGGCGCGGTTCCTGCAGGAGACAGCGCACGATCTCGATGCGTTGGCGCACGCCGACCGAGAGATCGGCGACGATTGCCGCAGGATCGAGCGTCAGTCCGTAGTCGCGAGACACATGGCGGATGCGTTCCGACAGCTCGCGGAAGGACTGGCCGGGCGGCATGGCGAGTGCGATGTTTTCGGCAACGGTGAGGGCCTCGAACAGCGAGAAATGCTGAAATACCATGCCGATACCGAGCGCCCTCGCCTCGGCCGGCGACGCGATGGTGACGGATTGTCCCTGCCAGGTGAGGTCTCCCTCATTGGGGTCGAGTGCACCATAGAGGATTTTGACCAGCGTCGACTTGCCGGCGCCGTTTTCGCCAAGCAGCGCATGGATTTCACCCGCGCGCAGCGTCAAGGACACGCTGTCGTTGGCAAGAATGTCGCCGAAGCGTTTGGTGATGCCTTGCGCTTCAAGGAGAATGGTTCCGTGCCGCTCACGGACCACCCCGTGTTGCGGGGTCGTTGTATCGTCCACTGTCATGTGATCCCCCGCCCCCTTATCCTATGGCATCGACGGCGCCGGCAAGGCCGGTCCGTCGTTTTTTGTGGACGCAAGAACGATGATCCCGGCGCATGATCAGCTCTGCTGCAATCGATGCGGCTATCGCGGCCGGGAGTTTAGAGGCGATCCCGGAAATGCCGACCGGACAGCGGAAAGCCGCGTCGAGAAGGCCGGCATCGTGCCCTGCGGAGAGAAGGCGCGACCGCATCCGCGCAGCCTTCGTCTCACTTCCGATCATGCCGACCCCGGCGATTCCGCGGCAGCGCAGCGCCACATCGGCGATGGCGAGATCGAGCCCGTGATCGTGGGTCATGACAAGCACGTCGGCACCCGCAGGGGTGCTGGCCGCATCATGCAGCGGATCTGTTGCCAGCACCGTGCGGACATTGGCTGGAACACGCGCGGGGAAAACCTCCGCCCGGTTGTCGATCCAGATAACCGAGAACGGCAAGGGAGCAAGCGCAAGGACAAGTGCCTTGCCGACATGCCCTGCCCCAAAAAGCATCACTGGCGTCGTCTCGTTGCCGAACCGTTCGTACAGCGTGTTTTCCTTCAGCAGAACCCTCGCACCATCCTGCAATTGGCACCGCTCATCCGAGACGACACGCCGGGATGGGGCGTCGTTTTCGGGGATCGACATACTGGTCACGAAAAGACCGTCCGCTTCCAGCCGTGCCAGACGGTCGACTTCGGCGCGTCGCTTCCGCGAAATCGTCTCGAGCGCGAGCGTGATCCGGCCCCCGCAACATTGTCCGAGATCCGGACCAAGCGACATTCGCTCAAGCCGAAAGCCATCCTGTACGGCCCGCGCGTTGGCTGCGGCCGCCTCGATCGTCTGATATTCCAGCATGCCGCCGCCGATGGTTCCGTGGAAGCGCCGCCCGGCGTCGACGACCATGCGGGCACCGGCCTCCCGCGGCGCGGACCCTTCGACGGCAACGACCGTCACCAGCACACAGGCGGGTTCATCCTCAAGCATTGCCAAAACGCAGGCCCAGGCTCTCATGCGGACGATTTCCTCCGCTTCATCACCGTCACGGCGCGCAGGATTTCCTCCGCAGTCGCGGGCGCGTTCAAGTCGGGCAGCAGGCCCGGTGCAAGGCTCGCGACCGCATCGTGAATGGCGCTGAAAACCGAAATCGCGAGCATCACGGGGGGCTCCCCGACCGCCTTGGAGCGAAACACGGTGGGCGAAGGATTGCCGGAAGAGGCATAGAGCGCCACGTGGAAATCCTCCGGTACATCCGATGCGGTCGGGATCTTGTAGGTCGACGGCGCATGCGTGCGCAGTCGACCGCTTTCGTCCCAGACGAGTTCCTCCGTCGTCAGCCAGCCCATACCCTGGACGAATCCGCCCTCGATCTGGCCGATGTCGATGCCCGGATTGAGCGACTTGCCGACGTCGTGGAGAATGTCGACGCGATCGACACGCATTTCGCCCGTCATCGTGTCGATGGTGACCTCGGAGCATGCCGCACCATAGGCGAAATAGTGGAACGGTCGCCCGGAGGCGCTCGGTCGGTCCCAGGTGATGCTCGGCGTCGCGTAAAACCCGGTTGCCGACAACTGGATGCGGGCGAGATGCGCCGCACGTGCCAGCGCTTCCAGCGACATCGCCTCATCCCCGAAAAACACCTGATTGTCGCGAAAGGCGATGTCTTCCCGCGCAACGCCATGATGCTCGGAGGCAAAATCGATCAGCCGCGTCTTGATGGTTTCCGCAGCGATCTGCGCGGCCATGCCGTTGAGGTCTGTGCCGGAGGAGGCCGCCGTCGGGCCGGTGTTCGGAACCTTGCCTGTATGAGTTGCGGTGATCTTCACCCGTTCCAGCGTTACGCCGAAGACCTCTGCGACAATCTGCGCGACCTTCTGGAAGAGCCCCTGCCCCATCTCCGTACCGCCGTGATTCAGGTGGACCGATCCGTCGGTATAAAGATGCACCAGTGCGCCGGCCTGGTTGAGATGCTTGAGGGTGAAGGAAATGCCGAATTTCACCGGCGTCAGCGCAAGTCCCCTCTTCAGGATCGGACTGCGGGCATTGAATTCTCCAACAGCGGCCCGGCGTTCCCGGTAGCGCGAGCTTTCCTCAAGCTGCTCCACAAGCGCATGCAGGGTGGCGTGTTCCTCCACATGCATGCCATAGGGTGTCGTGTCTCGGTCCGCGCCGTAAAAATTCAGTTTGCGCACATCGAGCGGGTCCTTGCCAACGGTGATCGCCAGCGCGTCCATCATCCGCTCCGCCGCGAGCATGCCTTGCGGGCCGCCGAAGCCGCGAAACGCGGTGTTGGAGCAGGTATTGGTCTTGAGCCGCCGCGAATGGATCAGCGCATCGGGATAAAAATAGCTGGAATCGGCGTGAAACATTGCGCGGTCGACGACGCCAAGCGACAGATCTGCCGAATAGCCGCAGCGGGCGTGAAACAGCATCTCTGCCGCGCGAATACGCCCGTCCTCGTCATGTCCAAGCGTCCAATGGGCCCGGAAGTCATGGCGCTTGCCGGTCATGATCATGTCGTCGTCGCGGTCGAGCCGCAACTTGCAGGCATGCCCGGTGACGCGGGCAGCGAGCGCCGCAAGCGCCGCCCAGTGGTTCGCCTGGCTTTCCTTGCCGCCAAAGCCGCCACCCATGCGCCGGACTTCCACTGTCACGGCGGCATCCGGCACCGACAACACGCGTGCGATGATATGTTGCGTTTCGCTCGGGTGCTGCGACGACGTGTGGACGAAGACGTCGTTGTCCTCACCCGGAACCGCAAGCGACACCTGCCCTTCCAGATAGAAATGCTCCTGCCCGCCGATCTCCATCTGTCCGCGCAGCTTGGCTTGCGATGTCGCAAGGCCGGTCTCGGGCGAGCCCTTGCGAAACTGATAGTCGGGCAAAACGGTTTCGTTGGCAGACAGCGCATCATCGATGGTCAGGACCGGAGGCAGTGGATCAGCGACGATCTTCATTTTCCTGGCGGCGCGTCGGGCGGCATCGCGGCTGGTTGCGATCACCGCGAAGATCGGCTGTCCCCAGTAAAGGATCTCGCGATCGGCAAGCATAGGTTCGTCGCCGACGGCGGGCGAAACGTCGTTCTTCCCCGGCACATCCGTGCAAGTCAGCACCGCCACGACACCGGGACTTTGCCGCACAGGCTCCAGATCAAGCTCCGAAATCGCGCCTCTTACGACGTCACTTGCCCAACCCGGCACCACATGAAGGGTTCCGGCGGGCTCGCGAATGTCGTCGACATAGGTTGCACTGCCGCTCACATGCTTGATTGCGCTGTCATGCGGGGTGGGCTGCCGCACGATTGCAAGCGCGCTGTCGTCGCCTGACAAAGGGTTCGTGTCTTCGCCCCTATCCTCAAGCGGCATGGGAAGCCTCCTCGCGCCGGGCGCCGGTGATCCGCGTGCGTTCGTCCGGCGTTCCGCCGATTTCCACCAGCGCCTTTGCTAGCAAGGCGCGTGCCACCTCCTGACGATAGTCCTCGCTTGCGCGCATATCGCCGATCGGAGTGAAATCTTCAGCCAGAGCCTTCAGCGCCCCCGCCCAGGTCGACGGTTTGTCCGGTCGCGCGCCCACGAGCGCGATCTCCGTCGCTTCCGCGCGCTTCGGCGTCGGGGCCATGCCGCCATAGGCGATCCGTGCCTCGGTGACGCCGCCATCGACAAGCGTCAGCCGAACCGCCATAAGCACGGCGGTGATGTCCTGATCGAAGCGCTTAGAGATCTTGAAGCAGCGAAAGGCGTGGTTCGGATCGAGCCGAGGCACATAGAGACCCGTTACGATTTCGCCGGGCTCGCGGTCCTGCTTGCCATAATCGAGGAAAAATCCATCGAGCGGCAACGTGCGGGCGGCCGCGCCCTTGCGCAATTCAAGCGTCGCTCCGAGCGCGATCAAGGCCGGCGGGCTGTCGCCGATGGGCGAGCCATTGGCGATGTTGCCGCAGACGGTGCCGGATGCGCGCACCTGCCGCGACCCGATGCGCCGCCACAATTCGCCGAGATCCGGATCGATCCGAGCCATGAAATCATGGGTGTCGCCAAAGGTTGCGCGGGCGCCCATCAAAACGCCGCCGGCAGTTTCCTCCGCACCCTCCAGTTCTGCGACCCGCCCGATCCATATGATTTTCGGTAGATATCGCAGCTGTTTCGTGACCCACAGTCCGACATCGGTCGCCCCTGCCAGGATGGTGGCGTCGGGATGCTGTTCATAAAGTACGGCCAACGCATCGACCGACGCCGGCGCGGCGAAGAACCCATCGCCGCTTGAAATCATCACGTCCATATCATCCTGTAGCGCAGTCAGCGCTGCCATCGTCTCGTCCGCACGCCGCGAGAATGCGTCGTCGATGGTCTCGAAACAGGCGCCGAGCGCGGCGGCCACGATCGGACGATACCCGGTGCAGCGGCACAGGTTCCCTGCCAGCCAGTCGGTCACGGTCTTGCGCGTCGCCGGCACGTCCGGCGCGTGATAGAGCGTAAACAGGCTCATGATGAAGCCCGGTGTACAGAAGCCGCATTGCGACCCATGGCAGTCGACCATCGCCTGCTGCACCGGGTGCAGCTTGCCGTCTGCCGCGAGATCCTCGACCGTCACCAGTTCCGCACCGTCGAGCATGCCGAGAAACTGGATGCAGGAATTCACCGGCTGATAGACCAGCCGCCCCTCAACCACACGGCCAACAGCGACCGTGCACGCCCCGCAATCCCCCTCCCCGCAGCCTTCCTTGGTGCCGGACAGTCCCCGCCGCAGGCGAAGGTAATCGAGCACCGTTTCGTTCGGCCTGACCTCGCAAAGTTCGACGACGTCGCCGCGATGAAGGAAACGGATGGCGCTGCGCATGGCTCAGCTCCCGCGATACGTCGAATAGCCGAAGGGCGACAAAAGCAGGGGCACATGATAGTGCGCGTCGGGATCGGAGATGCCGAAGCGCAGCGGAATCACATCCAGGAACAGCGGCTCGGGCAAGTGTTCGACCGTGGAGCGTAGATAGTCGCCCGCCTCGAAGCGCAGTTCATAGACGCCGGGCCGGAAATCCGCATCGCTCAGGATCGGGCCGTCGACCCTGCCGTCGTCATTGGTCACGGCATCCGTGAGTTTCAAGAAGGTGTCGCCGCCATCCTCCCGGCGCCAGAGCGAGAGCGTCAGCCCGCTTGCCGGACGCCCGAGTGCCGTATCCAGAACATGTGTCGTCAGTCGTCCCATCAGTCTATCCCGTCTTTGGCGATCAAGCCCATGATGACCATGGATTGGTCATGCCTTGAAAGAGTGCACGACCCAAAGTCCGTAAACCAGAACAGATTCGTGATCTCTATGATGCCGTATCGGCATCGATTTGAGAAAGCCGATCGCCGACTGCGGACACCGAATGCTCGAAAAACGCCTGCGCGGCATGGCTCAGCCCTCGATGCGAAGATGTGAGCACGGTGAAACGGTCCCGACTCAGTGCCGGATCAGCCAGCGGAAGAAAGACGAGTTCGCCCTGGCCCATCTCCCGCTCGAGACCGATGATTGTCTGGAAGGCGATGGCTTCGCCCGCCGCGGCCAGACGTTTCATCATCCTGAGCGAATTGGCCTCGACGAAGGCCCGCCCCGCAAGAGCGTCGGCGGGAAGGGCCGCATCGATGAGCTTGCGCAGGGACAGATCGCGCGTGGGCAAGCAGAACGGATGCGCCAGACACTCGGCCAGATGCAGCGGATGCCGTTTCGCCAACGGATGCCCCGGCGCCATGACCGCGCCGATGGCGAGATCCCGACGAAAGACGCCATTCAGGCGGGGATCTTCGGGTGGCTCGAAGGAAAAGCCGACATCCGTCTGGCCGGCGATGACGGCCTCCGCAACCTCGTCTGACCCGGAGATGCGAACCGACACGTGGATGCCGGGGTAGAGCTTGCGAAACTCCATAACGACGGCCGGCAGCAGCGCTTCCGACACGCTTTCCACGCTGGCGATGCTGACCGCGCCGCTGCGCATCCCGGTGAGCGCGTCGAGCTCTCCGGCGGTGGCCGAGAAATCGGACAGCGTGCGCAGGACATGCGCACGCAGGATCTCGCCGGCCGGCGTCAACCGCACACCGCGCGCCAGCCGGTCGAACAGCACGTGCCCCAAAGCTCGCTCCAGCCAGAGAACCTGCCGGTTGACCGCACTGGAGGCGATGTTGAGTTCGCGCGCCGCGGCGCGGATGGAGCCAGCCCGGGCGACCGCCGCGAAATACCGCAAGGCCGGCCCGTAGAGATGCCGCGACTTGTCCATTTCCGGTGCCCTGACTGTTCCCCGTCTGCGAACCCGGTATCAGGGAACGAGCACCGTTGTGCCGGTGGTCTTGCGGCCCTGAAGGTCCTCATGCGCCGTTACGGCGTCCTTCAGCGCATATTCCTGATTCACCTGGATCTTCACGTCCCCAGACCGCACCACCTCGAAGAGATCGTTGGCCGTCTCCTCCAGATCGGCACGCGAGGCAATATAGGTGAAAAGGGTCGGGCGGGTCGCGAAGAGCGAGCCCTTCGGGCCGAGCAGGGCGAGGTTGAAGTCGGTGATGGGCCCGGACGACTGCCCGAAGGAAACCCAGAGCCCAAGCGGCCGCAGGCAGTCGAGCGATCCCGGATAGGTGTCCTTTCCCACCGAATCGTAGACGACGTCGCAAAGCTTGCCGTCGGTGATCTCGCGCACCCGGTCGACGAAGTTTTCCGTGCGATAGTTGATCACATGTGTGTAGCCGTTCGCCCTGGCGAGTTCGGCCTTTTCCGCCGAGCCGACGGTGCCGATCACCGTTGCGCCAAGCTTGGCCGCCCACTGCCCGACAATCAGCCCGACACCACCGGCTGCCGCATGAAAAAGCAGCGTGGTCTCAGGCGTTACGGTGTAGGTCTTGCGCAGCAGATAGCGCGCGGTCATGCCCTTCAGCATCATGCCGGCGGCAGTCTTGTCGTCGACGCCTTCGGGAATGATCACAAGGCGATCGGCCGGAACCAGCCGCTCCTCCGCATAGGAGCCGAGCGGCCCGACATAGGCCACCCGGTCGCCCGGCGAGACATTGGTCACCCCCTCGCCAACGGCGGTGACCACGCCCGCGCCCTCGTTGCCGGGAGTGAAGGGCATGCCCGCCGGCGCCGGATACAGGCCGGAGCGGAAGTAGGTGTCGATGAAATTCAGCCCGATTGCGGTGTGGCGAACACGCGCCTCGCCCGCGCCGGGATCGCCGATCTCGACCTCCTCCCATTTCATCACGTCCGGACCGCCCGTTTCATGCACCCTGATCGCGTGAATCATTTTAGTGTCTCTCCCTGAGAAATCATCGGTTGCCAGGATCATGGGGCGCACGCCGGCGCCGGGCAAGCCCCGCGAAGCGTGCCTTGCGCCATCATGGCGCACCCGGTCACCGCTGGCGCCGACCTGCTTCGTGGTGCTATTCGGTGTTTCATGCGCCAACCGAAGATTCTCACCACGCTGAAAACCTACAATTTGTCTTCGTTCGTCGCCGACCTTCTGGCGGGCGCGACCGTTGCGATGGTGGCGTTGCCGTTGAGCCTTGCGATCGCCATCGCCTCCGGTGCATCCCCGGAAAAAGGACTTGTCACCGCAATCGTCGCCGGCTTTCTGATCTCGCTTCTCGGCGGAAGCCGGGTTCAGATCGGCGGTCCGACCGGCGCGTTCATCGTCGTGGTGCACGCAATCATTGCCGATCATGGCTACGACGGTCTGGTGCTCGCCACCTTCATGGCCGGGTTCATTCTGCTGATCGCCGGCTATTTTCGCGCCGGAAACCTCATCGCCCATGTTCCCGAAGCGGTCATCAACGGATTTACCATCGGCATCGCCATCGTCATAGCTTTCAGCCAGATTCCCGATTTCCTGGGAATGACGCTTCGCGACGCGCCGGCGGAGTTTCTGGATCGTCTGGCCGCGCTCTGGACAGCACGTGAAACTGTCACGCCCGCAGCGCTGGGCGTGGCACTTGTCGCCGTTGCACTCATCGTCGGTTTGCGCCGCCTCGCGCCTCGTTTTCCCGGTCTCATCGTCGCCGTTGGCGTGGCATCGGCGCTCGTGGTGGTCCTTGCGCTGCCGGTCGACACGCTCGGCTCGCGCTTCGGCGCCCTGCCCTCCAGCCTTCCCGCCCCGGAGTTTCCGGAAATCTCCTTTGCCCGCTTCACCGAACTGCTTCCCTCAGCCCTGGTGATCGCATTTCTCGCCGGGGTGGAATCGCTTCTTTCCGCGATGGTTGCCGACCGGATGATCGAAGGCCGGCATCGCCCGAACGCGGAACTGACGGCGCAAGGCGCAGCGAACATCGCGTCGGCGCTTTTCGGCGGCCTGCCCGCGACCGGAGCGATTGCCCGCACGGCGACCAACATCAAGGCCGGCGGCCGCACGCCCGTTGCCGGCATCGTCCATGCCCTGGTGATCCTGGCGATCATGCTGCTGGCGGCGCCGATGGCCGGCTATCTCGCCATGCCCGCCCTCGCGGCGCTCCTGATGGTGACGGCGTGGAACATGAGCGAGCCGCACCGCTGGGCCAGCTACGCGAAAGGGCCGGCCTCCGACCGCCTGCTGCTCATGCTGACGCTGGTGCTCACCGTGCTCGTTGATCTCACGGTGGCGATCGGAGTCGGTGTCGCGCTCGGCCTTGCCTTGCGCGCAGCGAGCAAACGGCGTCAGGACAGCGACTGGACGCCACCGGAACGCTGATCCGCCTGACTACGCCTGGCTCTTTGCCTTGCGCCGCGACGCGGCAAGGATGTTGATGATCTCGACACCGGCCGAAAACGCCATGGCGAAATAGATGTAGCCACGCGGGATATGAAAGCCCAGACCGTCGGCGATCAGCGCAACACCGATAAGAAGCAGGAAGGCGAGCGCCAGCATCTTCGTGGTCGGGTGCTTTTGCACGAAAGCGGAGATCGGGCCCGAGGCGATATACATCGCGATCATCGCAATCACGACGGCGGCGACCATCACTTCGATGTGTTCGGCCATTCCGATGGCGGTAACGATGGAATCCACTGAAAACACCATGTCGATGACGATGATCTGGGCGATTACCGCGCCGAACCCGGCTGCTGCAGCAGAAGAGGTGTTGTCCTGGTGCCCCTCGATCCCTTGATGAATTTCATGTGTCCCCTTCACAAGCAGGAAGAGACCTCCGGCGAGCAGGATAAGGTCGCGCCAGGAGATCGCTTCGCCGAGCACGCTGAAGACCGGTGCGGTCAGGCCGATCAGCAGCGTGAGCACGGACAGAAGCGCGATGCGGAAAACCAGCGCAAGCGCCAAACCGATCTGGCGGGCGCGCATCGCCGTCTTCGGCTCCAGGCGGGCAACGATCACCGAAATGAAGATGATGTTGTCGATGCCGAGAACGATTTCCATCACCGTCAGGGTGAGAAGGCTCGCCCAGACGGCTGGATCGTACAGAAGATCAATCATGGAAACGCCTCACGCATAGCAGAGCGGTCTTGGCCGTTCGCAGCCGACCATCCGGTAGTCGCAGAAACGCTGGGGTCTGCCAACTCCGGCGGGACGCGTTTCAGCGCAGGGCGTCGAGAAGCTGTTGAACGGCCGAGACCAGGAGAAGATAGAGGCTCGATCCGGCCAGCAGCCATTTCACCAAACCTTCGGCCGAAAGCCCGTTGGCGATGGCAAGACCCGCACCGATGAACCAGAGCAGCGTGACAAAGAGCGTAAGCGGGCGCCAACGCGCAACGCGCACCGGATGCACGAAACGGATCGGCGCGAAGGTAAGCGCGCACAAGACAATGATACTGACGATGGTGAAGACTTCAGAGGAGGACAGCACCATAAGACCGAAGACTGCCATGTTCCAACCGGTCGGAAAGCCCTTGAAGGAGCCGTCCGGCTGCTTCATGCCGTTGTCTGCAAAATAAAGCGCGCCGGTAAAGACGATCAGACCGCCGCAAATCCAGTTCCACGGCGAGGAGACCATGCCGCTGCCGGCCAGCGCGAAGGCTGGCAAGAACACATAGGTCGCGTAGTCGATGACGAAATCGAGCGATGCGCCGGACCATTGCGGCATGCGGTTCGCGATATCGAAACGTCGTGCCAGCGGCCCGTCGACGCCGTCGATGACCAGGGCAACCCCCAGCCATACGAACAGCATGCCCCAGTCGCCCTGAGCCCCGGCAAGCAGCGCCAGCAAGGCGACCGGCGCGCCGAGCGCGGTCAGAACATGAATCAGGAAAAGCGGGTGCGCGCTCTTCAGCCGGCCCGTCACGCCCGTTTCCGCATCCGCCAATTTGCCTTTCGCCACAGGCATCGCCTCGTGTCATGCCGGAGGTATTCCGGCGCGGGCGTCTTGTCGCCCCCAATCCTTTCGTATGCCTTCAACTTGGCTGAACTGCAACCGAACACATGCATTTTGCAGAAAACGACTGCCACAAAACCTTTGAAGCCCGGTTTTATCCTGTCAGCAGCGTCTGGCCGGCATCGGACAGAGCGAGCACGAAGACGCCCCAGAGGATCAGGAAAACACCGATCGCGCGCGGGATCCAGAGGCGATGCACCGTCTTTTCCAGCGCCATCAGGAAACCGAGAACAGCGATCCAGACGACATTCATGATCCCGACTGCGAACATCACCGTCATCAGGGCCCAGCAACACCCCAGGCACAACAGGCCCTGAACGATGCCAAGCCTGTAAACCTCGACATAGGAGACGGGTCGGCGCTCCATGAAGAAGGGAATCGGTCGCTGGCAACGAAGCAGACAGGCGAGTTTTGCCGGCGTGAACTGATAGATGCCGGCGGCAATGAGCGTGGTTCCCGCCAGCACCATCGTTGCCGGCGACATCATCGGCGACATCATCCGCGCCGCCGTCAGCAGACCTTGCGCCAGCGTCGCCAATGCGCCGTAGCCGATCCAGATCGACAGATACCCAAGCGCGAGCACGACGACCGGGCCTACACGGCGCGCGCTCCCGCCCATCGGTTGCGGCAGTTCCGCATAGGAGGCAATCATCGGTGCGGCGCTCGGCAACATCATCGCCAGCGCCATCATCACCCACATGATGAAGACGAGTGCGGCATCCGATACGCTCCAGATATCGGAGGCCGGCATGCCGAAGGTCGTCGTGCCTTCCGGCAGGCAGATAATCGCAAGCGCTGCGCGCGCTTCGGGGGACAGCCCGGCGAACAGATTGAAGCTGTTGAAGAGCGCCATCCCCGGCCCGAGCTCGCTCATGTCCATGGCGGGCAGCATGTCGGCAACCATGGCGGCGAGATAGATCCAGCCGGCGGCGGCCGCACATCCAACGGCGAGAAAGACCGCCAGACGCGGATTGCGCGCAAGCGAGCGCACGGGATGCACTGCGTCGGTCTTCGTGCCTGCGGTCTTTTCCGGATGCACCGTCATGGTCGGCTGCACTCTCCATCCTTGCCTTGCACAGCGCATTCGCCGCGTGGTGTATTCCCAGGCCCGCTTTACCATTACCGCCGGCGGATCCGGATACGAATGCCTACGGATGCGACCATATGCGCGCGGTGCAATCTTGCAATATCCTCAGCGCGCGTCATCTTGTCGACAACAGTCGACCCTCGGCATGGAGATCCTCATGGCCAAACGCGCAAGCGCCGCCAAGACAGACACGCCCGCAGCACCGACCGAGGTGGATGCCGCCGTTGTCGGCGCCGGTCCCTCGGGCATGGCGATGGCGCTTCTCCTCGCCCGCCACGGCTTCAGGACCGCGCTTATCGCGCCGGAGGCGATGGCGGGCGACGATCGCACGACGGCCCTGCTGGAATCCTCGGTCGAAATGCTGCGCACGCTTGATCTGTGGGAGGCAATCGAACCGCATACGGCGGCGCTCCGCCACATGCGCATCGTCGACGGTACGGGACGGCTGATCCGCGCGCCCGAAGTGGTGTTCGATGCCTCCGAACTGGAACTCCCCGCCTTCGGCTACAACATCGCAAATCTCGATCTCAACCGCGAACTGGCGAAGGCCTGCGCCGAGACGCCCGAACTCCTGCGAATCGATTCGAAGCTCGCCTCCCTCGTAACGGCAGGAGGTCACGCGGAACTGACGACCGAAGCGGGAGACACCGTAATCGCGCGCATCGCGATCGGCGCGGACGGACGCAAGTCCATGGTTCGCGAGGCGGCCGGGATCGCCGTCAAGGACTGGCGCTACCCGCAGTCGGCGCTGGTGCTGACTCTGGAGCATGGCGTTCCGCACCACAATCATTCAACGGAGTTCCACACGCCGTCCGGGCCCTTCACGCTCGTCCCGCTGAAGGGCCGCAAGTCCTCGCTCGTTTGCGTGGTCTCGCCCGAAGATGCGGCCTATCTCGCCGACCTTGACGACGCGGCACTGGGGCTTGAACTGGAACGCCGTGCGGCCTCGGTTCTCGGCAAGATGACGATCGTCGGCAAGCGGCAGATCTATCCGCTTGGCGGATTGACCGCGCGCACCGTCGCCGACAATCGCTGCGCCCTTGTCGGGGAAGCCGCGCATGTGTTTCCGCCAATCGGCGCACAGGGGCTCAATCTCGGCCTGCGCGATGTCGCGGCCCTCGGCGAGATGCTCGTCGCCGCACGCCGGCGGGGTGAGGATATCGGCGCAAGCGGTGCCCTTCAGGCGTATGAGCGGGCCAGGCGCCCGGATATCGCGACGCGCACGACCGCGGTCGACCTGCTTAACCGCTCGCTGCTGAGTGATCTTCTCCCCGTTCAGGCGCTTCGCAGCGTCGGGCTGTATCTCGCAGGCCGGGTCTCGCCGCTTCGCAGGCTCATGATGCGCGAGGGGATCGCCCCGATGATGGCTCGGCCCCGGCTGATGCGCGGCCTGTCGCTGCGATAGTCCCGGCCCGGGATCAGTCCGGATCGATCGCGCCAGCCCTGCCGCGGAACGCGCGATCAATGGGCACGATCGTCGCCGGGATCGGCGTGTCGTCCGCATCCGCTGTGAAATCGAACAGTCCGCGCTCCAGGAAATGCGGGTCGCGGAACGCGTCTTCCAGCGTGGCGAGAGGCGTCGCACAACAATCGGCGCCGGCCAGCACGGGCACCCATTCGGCCGCCGTCCGGCTGGCGATCCGCTCAGCCATGGCCGCGGCACAGGCTTCCGAATCGCGCCGGTCGTCGCGATGGAGATCCGGCAGTTCAACAGCGTCGCACAGCGCTTGCCAGAACTTGTCTTCCAGCGCGCCGACAGCAATGAGATGACCATCGGCCGCCGGATACAGTCGGTAGCGCGGCGAAGCCCCTGTCAGCAGATCTGCTCCGTTTTTCGGTGCATGACCGAGCGTCGTCAACTGAGCCTGCGCGAAAAGCGCGAAGGTGAACATCGCGTCGCACATGGCAATGTCGAGCCGGCTTCCCTTCCCCGTCCGGTCGCGCTGAAGAAGCGCAAGCAGGATGTTGATCACCGCGGGAAAGCTGCCACCGCCGATATCGGCGAATTGCGCCGGCGGCAGAACCGGCGCATCGAACGAACCGCGAGACAGGGCCAGCAGCCCCGTCAAGGCCATGTAGTTCAGGTCGTGGCCGGCCTCCATCGCGCGCGGTCCGGACTGGCCGAACCCGGTAATCGAGCAATGGATCAGGCGCGGATTGCGTGCGCACAGCTCATCGGCACCAAGGCCGAGACGCGCCATCACGCCGGGTCGGAACTGCTCGACCACAATGTCGGCCGCATCGGTCAGCTCCAGAATGCGCGCGCGGGCATCTGCCGCCTTGAGATCGAGTTCCAGGCAGCGTTTCCCACGATTGAGCATGGCGTAAAGCGTACCGACGTCGCCCGATTTCGGCGGAAAGAAGCGCATGTCCTCCCCGCCCGGCCGTTCGATCTTGATCACGGTGGCGCCGGCCTCCGCGAGCATGAGCGTGGCCAGAGGCCCCGGCAGCAACGTGCTGAAATCGATCACCGTAAGGCCCGAGAGCGGTTGATCGTTCATGGCCGAACCTCATTCAGTTGAGTGGCAGGAGCCCTTCGGTGATCAGATAGATGAAGGCGGAAACGGTGACCGTGGAGGCGATGGTGCCGATCAGGATCGCGCTCGACGCCCGCTGGACGTAGACGTTGTACTGCTGCGCGATGACGAAGACATTCGCCGCCGGCGGCAGACACGCCATCAGCACGGCGGTCGCGACCCAGGCCGGGTCGAAACCGCCGACCCAGTTCAGCAACAGCAGCACGATGATCGGATGAACCACCAGCTTCACCAGAAGCACCACGGGAAGTTCGAGCGGCGTGCGCCCCAACGGCTGAAGCGCCACGGTGACGCCCATGGCAAACAACGCACAAGGCGCGGCCGCATTGCTGAGGTACGTCAGCAACGTGTCGATCGCCTGCGGCGGCTGGAACTCCACCGCCGCGGCCAGAACGCCGGCGATGGTTGCGAGGATGAAGGGATGGGTGAAGATCCGCCGCAGGACAGTCACCGCCGTGGAAAGCGGAGGCTCGTTCTCCGTTCCGCCAATCGCCATCATGAGGGGCGCGAGTGTGAACAGCAGGATGTTGTCGAAGCAGAAGACCAGCGCCGTCGGCACGGCGGCGGCGGGCCCGAGCACGGCGAGCGTCAGCCCCGGTCCCATGTAGCCGATGTTCGAATAGGACCCGGCAAGCGCCTGGATCGTTGCCTCGGGAATATTGCCGCGCGAGGCAAACACGCCGACACAAAAGGCGACCGCGAACGCGCAATAGGTCGCAAAGGTCGTGGCCGCCACATACCCGATGTTGGTGAGTTCCTCGATCGGGGTTTTGGCAAGCAGGCGGAAAAACAGCGCCGGAAGGGCGATGTAGATGATGAAGAACTGCATCCAGGCCAGACCCTCGGCCGGAATCTCCTTCAATTTGCCCGCGGCTATGCCAAGAAAGATCAGGCCGAAGAAAGGAAGCGCCAGAGAAATTACGTTTTCCATAGGGGTCTCCAGCGAACCGGGCGGGCGTCGAAAGAACACCCATGTTGCCTTCGTCCCGGCGCTTGGTTAATCACCGCAGGCCTAACGGGTTCCCGAATGCGGGTCAACGGCGGCAGGATGCCGCCAGGGGCAAGAGGGTGTTTGCGCGAAACATGATGGCAGATCGGCACTTCAAGGACGCAAGCGGCAGCGTCCGCCCATCATGGGCCCTGCGGCTGAGACATGCGGCCGAATGGGTCGGGTTGTCGGTGGTGCTGGCGCTCTTTCGTCTTTTGCCGCCAAATGCCGCCGCGTTCCTGATGGGCAAGGCCTGGCGGATCCTCGCCCCCTTCAACAAGCGTCACAAACGCGCCTTGCAAAACCTGGAACGTGCCCTGCCCGGCCTTTCCGCGCACCAGCGCGCCGCAGTTGCGCGCAACATGTGGGAAAATCTCGGGCGCATCGCTGCCGAAACTCTCCAGCTCGACAGGATCGTCGCCGATCCGGACCGTTTCGAATTCGACCTCGATGACGTGAAAGCGACCGTTGGCGAAGGAGGCGCGATTGTCGTGTCGATGCATGCGGGCAACTGGGAGGTGACGGCGATGGGCGGGCTTGCTTGCGGGTGGGAGCCTGTGGGGATCTACAAGGCGCTGACGAATCAGCGAACCGAATCCATCCTGCACGGCCTGCGGGCGAGGCTCTATCCCGGAGGGCTGCTGCCCAAGGGATACGACACCGCACGCAGCCTCCTGGGCATGGCGCGTAAAGGCGAGCGCATTGCCATGCTGGCCGATCTTCAGGATCGCCGGGGGATCGTGGTTCCGTTTTTTGGCAACAACGCCTATGCGACGCTGTTTCCGGCTTCCATCGCCTGTGCCGCAAAGGTCCCGATAATCGCCTGCCGCGTTGTCCGCCTGCCCGGGAGCCGCTTTCGCATCGAGGCTCGTGTCGTTGAATTCGAACGCACCGGAGAGCGAAAACGCGATGCGGAAAACGCGACCCGCGCTTATCACGCCATGTTCGAGGATTGGATCCGGGAACATCCGGACCAGTGGATGTGGATCATGCGCAAGTGGATGAAAGCACGCCCTTGAAGGACCGGCAGTCTGTCACCCAAACTCTATATGCACTGCAACAATTTGCGGATAGGCTCGGAAAAACAATCGGAGTCGGACAGTCCCGGCCTCGACGAACCTGTATCGGGAGGACCCCTTGAAGACACCGCGTGCGTTCTACCAGCCTCTTGCGATCGGCGCCCCCGCTCCCTTGCGCGAACTGCCCGTGCAGCTTGAGCGCATGATCCATTTCGTGCCGCCCCATGTCGAGAAGATGCGCGCCAAGGTGCCGGATCTGATCT
Organism: Stappia sp. ES.058; assembly: GCF_900105595.1. Classification (GTDB taxonomy): domain Bacteria; phylum Pseudomonadota; class Alphaproteobacteria; order Rhizobiales; family Stappiaceae; genus Stappia. The sequence goes on from NZ_LT629784.1 coordinate 1,678,971, forward strand.
CGAAGGTGGATGTCGTCCTCGGCAATCTGGAGGATGCGATTCCGGCGGACCAGAAGACGGCGGCACGCCAGGGCTTCATCCAGATGGCCCGCGACAACGAGTTCGGCACCACCGGACTGTGGACGCGCATCAATTGCCTTAACAGCCCCTGGGTGCTCGACGACCTGATCGAGATCGTGACCGAGGTCGGCGACAAGCTTGACGTTGTCATGCTGCCCAAGGTCGAAGGTCCCTGGGACATCCACTACATCGACCAGTTGCTCGCCCAGCTCGAGGCCCGTGCGGGGATCACCCGACCGATCATGGTCCATGCGATCCTGGAAACGGCGGAAGGCGTGAAGAACGTCGATGCGATCGCGACCGCGAGCCCGCGTATGCACGGCATGAGCCTAGGACCGGCGGATCTCGCCGCTTCGCGTGCGATGAAGACCACCCGCGTCGGCGGCGGGCACCCGGACTACGCGGTTCTTTCCGACGAGGCAGGCGAAACGGCGCGCACTGCCTATCAGCAGGATCTGTGGCACTATACGGTTGCAAAGATGGTCGATGCCTGCATGTCGGCCGGTATCAAGGCCTTCTATGGCCCGTTTGGCGATTTCTCCGATTCCGCCGCCTGCGAGGCCCAGTTTCGCAACGCGTTTCTGATGGGCTGCGCCGGCGCCTGGTCTCTCCACCCCAGCCAGATCGACATCGCAAAACGGGTCTTCAGCCCGGAACCGAAAGAAGTGGCGTTTGCCTTGCGCATTCTGGAAGGCATGCCGGATGGAACCGGAGCCGTGATGATAGACGGCAAGATGCAGGACGATGCCACCTGGAAGCAGGCGAAGGTGATCGTCGATCTTGCACGAATTGTTGCGGCCAAGGATCCGGACCTTGCCGAACTCTACGGTTTGTGATCCCGAACCCGACCGTTTCACCGGACGCCGGCGCACCGGCAAGCAGACGCGGCAGACCGGCGAGGGCAAGGTGACTTGTCACGCGCCGTTCAAAAGCGTATGCGCAGGGCCGTGTGCAATTGAACAAAGATGAATATGCGAACCGCGAAATTCATGATCGGTCAGGTCGTGCGTCATCGGGTGTATCCCTTCCGCGGGATCATCTTCGACGTCGATCCGACGTTTTCCAACTCCGAAGACTGGTGGGAAGCCATTCCCGATGACGTGCGCCCGGCGCGCGACCAGCCTTTCTATCACCTGCTCGCGGAAAACGCGGAAACCGAATACGTCGCCTATGTTTCGGAACAAAACCTCATTCCCGACGACACCGGCGAGCCCGTTCGCCATCCTCAGGTCGATGAGATCTTCGAGCAGCAGGACGATGGGTCCTACCTCCCGCGCGACGTCGACCTGCATTGATGACGTGTCTTGTGAGACGCAGTCGGAATTGCGCCCTGCGATGATCGAACCCGCCAAGAAAAAGGCCGCCGGGACAAACGCCCCGACGGCCATCTTTTTCTGACGCATATCCTGCCGCGATCAGTTCGCGCCGGTCGCCTCGTTCTGCTTGTCGATCAGCTTCTGGCGAGCCTGTTCCGCGCGCTTTTGAAGCTCCGACTGGAGCTGCTGCTGCTTTTGCTGAAGCGCGGCCGCGTCGATCGGATCTCCGTCGTAGACCTTCGTGAAGCCTGTCAGGGTCAACTGGAACGGAACCTGCTTTGCCTGCTGATTAAGCGTCGTGAGGATGAGATTGCCGCCCGCCTTCATCGAATTGACGAAGGCCTCGTCGATCACCAGCTCCGAATAGCAGGCGTTCGGGAAGCAGATGCTGTATTTCGCTTCGCTCTGCTTGCCGCCGTCGACCTGGACGCGCAGGCCCGGCTGGATCAGCATGCCGGGAGGAACGGCCACGAGCAGTGTCTTGCGCGCCTCGCCGGCGATTTCACGAACAGCCACGGATGCAAGGAACTGCCCTGTGTCGGTCCGCAACTCCTGCGTAACGATACAGATTTCCTTGTTGGACTCCGGGTCCGTGTTGCAGATCTTGACCCAGGGCGTATCTGCCGCCGGTTCAACGGTCTGCGCGGATACGCCTGTCGCTGCCCCAACCGCCATGGCGGCGGCAAGCGACAGGCCCATCAAATGCTTCTTGAAACCTTCAGCCATACAATGCGTCCCTAAGTCCCTGGTGTCGTTGCAGTGCGCGCGGCGACATTCACCATCTGCACGCACCGAAAATCCTGTCGTGCCAAATGACCACAACCGTGTGCGCAACGAATGCGGCAACACGTTGGCCCTGATGGTCACGCGCGCATCTTTACAGGCAAGCGCGGCAAATATCCAGAAAGAGACGCGCCGAAACCGCCACACCCGCCGGGAAATACCTCCGCCCCGACCCTGGCACTACCCCGAGCGCGGTGATTGCGCCGCTCTCGAGGCCTGCATCTCCCCTCGATTTTTTGACACCTTGTTAACCATACCAAAGTGATTGCACGCTAGAAGTGGACGCATGAAGCCAAGGTCACGAAACATGCTACTGATTCCCCACGCGTGGCGCTGCATCCCTTTGGCGGTCTTGATCGCCGCAATGCTGCCAGCGAACCCTGTTGGTGCGACCGAGCAAGAACCGAAACCGGTTCACGGCATCGCCATGCATGGCGCGCCGGCCCTTCCGGCCGACTTTGACCACCTTCCCTACGCCAGCCCGGATGCGAAAAAAGGCGGGGCGATCACCTATGGCGTTCAGGGGACGTTCGACAGTCTCAACCAGTTCATTGTCCAGGGCGGAACGACGACGGCGCGCGGCCTGCGCGACAATCAATTCGGCGCGCTGGTGTTCGAAAGCCTGCTTGATCGCAACATGGACGAGCCGTTCGCGCTCTATGGGCTTCTGGCCGAATCGGTGCGCATGCCCGAGGAACGCGACTGGATCGAGTTCACCCTCAATCCGCAGGCGCGCTTTTCCGACGGCACGCCGGTCACTGTCGAGGACGTGATCTTTTCGTTCGAAATCCTGCGCGACAAGGGGCGTCCGCATTTCCGAGCCCGCTACGCGCGCATCATCAAAATGAAAAAGGTCGGTGAGCGGTCCGTGCGCTTCGTTTTTGCCGATGGCGCCGACCGTGAATTGCCGCTACTCCTGGGTCTGTCGCCAATCTTCGCCAGCCACACGATCGATCCCGCGACGTTCGACAAGAGCACCCTGACCCCGCCTGTCGGCTCGGGCCCCTATCTTGTCGCAGAAGTCGATCCCGGCAGCCGGATCGTCTACCGGCGCAATCCCGACTACTGGGCGAAGGACTTGCCGATCCGCACGGGGCTCTACAATTTCGACGAAGTCGGAATCGAGTATTTCCGCGATGAAAACACCCTGCAGGAAGCTTTCAAGAAGGGGCTGGTCTCGATTCTTCCCGTCGCCGACCCGGCGCGTTGGGTCACGGGCCTTTCGTTTCCAGCGGTCGATGCCGGCGATGTGTTGAAGGAAACGTTCGAGCTTGGAACGCCGGCGGGCATGTACGGCTTCGTGTTCAACACACGCCGGCCGGTGTTTGCCGATGTGCGCGTTCGGCGGGCGCTCGCCATGCTGTTCGACTTCGAATGGGTCAACCGCACGCTCTACTACGACCTATATACCCGCACCGGCGGCTATTTCGACAGTTCGGTGCTCTCCTCGCTCGGGCGACCGGCCAGTGCGCTGGAACGCGGCCTGCTGGCGCCCTGGATCGAGACGCTTCCCGACGACGTCGTGGACGGAACGTGGCGGCCGACGCAGGCCGACGGGTCGGGGCGCGACCGCACGGTGCTGCGTGCTGCCGTGACCGGGCTGAAGGAGGCCGGCTACGCAATCGACGGGCGCACGATGAAAGCCGCCGACGGAACACCGCTTGCCTTCGAGATTCTCGTGGCGACCAAGGATCAGGAGCGTCTGGCGCTTGCCTATCAGCGTGCGCTCAAGGCAATCGGCGTCGAAGCCGCGATCCGCAGCGTCGATGGCGCCCAGTATCAGCGCCGCCGGCAGACGTTCGATTTCGACATGGTGCTGAACAACTGGCCCGTGTCGCTGTCGCCCGGCAACGAGCAGCGCTATCGCTGGGGAAGCGCCGCGGCCGATCAGGACGGCTCCTTCAACTACGCAGGCGTTCGCGACCCGGCCGCCGACGCGATGATCGATGCGATGCTTGCGGCGCGTGACGGCGAGAGCTTCACCGCCGCGGTGCGGGCCTTCGACCGGGTTCTGATTTCAGGCGCCTACGTGGTGCCGCTTTTTCATCTTCCGGAAAAATGGGTGGCACGCTGGAAGACAATCCTGCGGCCCGAGCGCCATTCGGTGTTTGGGCCGCGCTTCGAAGCATGGTGGGCCGCAGACGGCGGCGAACAGGCTGTGGACGACGCGCAATGATCCTCACACCACTGAAGACAATCGAAACGCATCAGCAAAGCGGCATCTGGGGCCGGGTGACGCTCGATGCGCTGTTTCGCAAGACCGCCACGGCACATCCCGACCGTCTCGCGCTTTGCGATCCGCAAGACCGCTCGGATGCGATGCAGGGCGCGCCGCGCCGGCTGACCTATGCGCAAGCCGATGAGGAAATCTCGAAGCTCGCCGCGTTCTATGCCGCCGTCGGCCTCACGCCCGACAATGTGGTCGGCCTGCAAAGCCCCAACACGGTGGAGGCGGTCATCGCCTTTCTCGCCGCCCTGCGCGCCGGCCTGGTGGTTGCCCCCTTGCCGCTGCACTGGCGCCAGAAGAACGTTCTGGAAGCGCTGTCGCGCGCCGGCGCGAAGGCGCTGGTTGCCGGCGAAGGCTTCGGCGGTCGCAACATCGGACATGAAGCCCGCGACACGGCGGCGGAAATGTTTTCGTTGCGCTTCGTCTTCGGCCTGGGAACCGAGGTCGCCGACGGGCTGATCGAGCTTTCGGAGGTGCTGAAGGAAGTACCGGCGGACATGACGCCGCCGCCCGGGCGGCGCGACCCCAATGCGGCGGACCATGTGGCGACCCTGACCTGGACCCACAGCACCAGCGGCGAGCCGCTTCCCATCGCCCGCAGCCACAATCAGTGGATCGCCGCCGGTCTGATGCCCTATCTGGAACTCTCGCTCCCCCAGGCGCCGGTCACCGTGGTGCCCTATGCGCTCACCGGCATGGCCGGGATCGGCGCCGGCCTGATGCCATGGCTGTTGAGCGGCGGAACGCTGCATCTCCATCACCCGCGTTCGCTGCGCAAGCTCGCCGCCCATGCCGATGCCGTCGATGCCGACATGGTGCTGTGCCCCGGCTCGCTGATGCCGCAACTGGAACGGCGCATGACCAACGGCGACTGCCGGATCGTGCCAGTGTGGAACGCCCATTCGCCCGCCGCCACGCATCACCAGACCAATCGCGACGTGACCGACATCCACATCGCCGATGAATTCGCGATGATCGCGCGCAAGCGCGACGGCAGTGCCCTGCCCCGCCCCTTTGCTACCGGACACGTGACATCGCCGTCCAACGCGCCGAATGGGCCGGCGCTTCTGGAAATCGCCGTAGACACCGAAAACCAGCCGAACACGCTCAAGGTGCGCGGCGCCATGGTGGCCGACAGCGCCTGGCCGGCCTGCAAGGTGCGCATCCCCACAGACAAGGCCGGCTACGTCGACACACTCCTGCCGCTGCGCCAGGGCGACAACGGCATCACCGCCTTTGGCGTGCCCGGCACATCGCTTCCAGGCGTTGCTTCGCTGCCCGCGCTCGATGCCCTTTTCGGCGCCTTTCCGGGTATGAAAGAGGCCGCCGCCTTCCTGGTCGAGGATGGCATTCTGGGCGCAAGGCTGTATGCCGCGCTGGTGCCGCAACGCGGCCTGATGCTCGATGTCGAGGGCTTTTTCGCCTATCTGGACGCGGAATGCGCCGGGCTTGGCGAAATCCCTCACCGCATCCTGTCGCTCGCCGCCCTGCCACGCCGGGAAAACGGGACGGTCGACCGTGCCGCACTCACCCAGCGCGTGGACCAGGGCCGCGCGGCGGCGGTTGCCTGAGCGCCATGGCGCCGGACGACAGACACCCCGCACCCTTCATCGCGCTTGCGCGTGGCGGCACCACCGATGCCCCGCGCGCCGATGCGCTTTGCGCGGCCTGGCGCGATGGTCCGGTGCTGGACCTCGACACGGCCGAGCGCATTTGGGCGGCGAACGCGCTTGCCCCCGATGCGCTTGTTTATCTTGCCGGCGATGCTCCCGACCCGTCAGCCCTCGCCCGGCTTGAGCGATTGCGCCGCCACATCCGCGCTGCGGGCGTCGGTGTGCCGCTGATCGTCGAAACGCACAAGGGGGCGAAGGCCGGTTGGCTGCGTCTGCCGGATGCGTTCATGTTGCCGCAGATGACGCCGGAGACGATGGCGGGACGGGTACGCGAGACCCTGCGCCAATCAGTCCGAATGGAGGAGGCCCGCCTACGCCGCATGGCACTTGGGCCGTTTCCCGCCGAGGGGCCCCAAGCCACGGCGCGCACGGGCGGCCTGATGGTGGCGGGCATGAGCCAGCACGCGGGAGCCGCCCTCGCGCAGGCCGGCGTCGCCGTCGATCTCGACGGCGTGCTGTCTCCCCACACGGTCTGTACCCGGCTTAATAGTGCGGGAAGCCATGCCCTGTTCATCGATCTTCCGCTGGAGCGCGCGCTCGATGTACTCCAGCGCGTAGCCGCCGATCCGCGTCACGTCAGCCTGCCGGTGCTGGCGATGGCCACGACCGCCGATGAAACCGACGCGCTGTGCGCAGCCGGATGCGGCGATGTTGTCCTGCGCACCGCGGATCCGGCGGATCTTGGCATCCGGCTCCGCGTGCTTCTCGCCGCCGGCGCGCGCCGCCGGCTTTCAACCAACGCTCTCCGCCGGTTTCGCTCGATCTATCTGGAAGAGGGCGCGCTTCTGCCCCGAGCGCGCTACGATGCCTATCTGGCGCGCCTGACGGCGACCTTGCGCACGCGCGGCCGCGCACCGCTGGTCAGGACGCTGGAGGATCTCCATCCGGCGCCCCTGCCCGCGCGCGCCGCCAACGACGATCCGCTCGCGCCCGTCGTCGGCGATCCTGTCCGTTCGACGATCCTTGCCGCATCGCGCGAGGAGGATTTTGTTGCTAGGGTGGACGGGCACGGCGATATGATCGTGCTTCGCGACGCACAGGCCGCTGCCGGCCTCATGCGCCGCGTTGGTGCGATTGTGGCCTCAACCAGTTTCGTGTGACCGTTTGCAAGCACGCAGAACAACATCCGAACCACCGGAAAGGACCAGCGGATGGATCAAGCAGACCCGATGCACATCGATATCGTTTCCGACGTCATGTGCCCGTGGTGCTACATCGGCAAGCGCCGCCTGGAAAAGGCGCTCGCCACCTTGCCCGAAATCCCGGTCAAGCTGCGCTGGCTGCCGTTCCAGCTCGACGAAACGCTGCCGCGCGAGGGCAAGGACCGCCAGACCTATCTGAACGAGAAGTTCGGCGGCCCCGACCGGGCCGAGGAAGTCTACGCCCCGATCCGCGACGCCGGCGCCGCCGAGGGCATCCCCTTCGCCTTCGACAAGATCCAGGTGTCCCCGAACACGCTCGACTGCCACCGGCTGATCCTGTGGGCGCGCGCCGACAACGCCCAAAGCGAAATGGCCGAACGACTGTTTCAGATGTATTTCCTGGAAGGCGCGGACCTGACCGACCGCGCGACGCTGATCCAGGCCTCCGCCGACGTCGGCATGATGTCGGACCTGGTGGCGGAGCTGCTGCCGACGGATTCCGACATCGACAAGATCCGCAAGGATCTCGACAAGGCCCGCGAGATCGGCGTGACCGGCGTTCCGGCCTTCATTATCGACGAGCGCTTTCTCGTCATGGGTGCGGAAAAACCGGAAACCCTCGCCGCCGCGATCAAACACGCCCACGAGACAAAGCCCGGCGACTGACGCCGGGCAGTCGGCAACACCACCTCCCCATTGCCTTTCGACGGACGAATCGGATCGTTTCTCCGCGTGTGAAAACTGTGTCACACTCCTCTCACGGGCGCCCGAAACAAGCTCAAAAAGACACTTGGCGCCCAGACACTGGCCAGATCCTGGCCAGATCCTGGGAGGAGCCGGTAATGACGTTGAGACCCGATCCCACATTTCACGCGACCCCGAAACTCGCCATGCAGGCGCCGGCGGAAACGCTCGCCTTCACGCTCATGCTGAGCCCCGACGCCTCGCAGCCGGACGGGCTGGCGGTTGTCGACGTCGACCCGAAATCGCCGACCTACGGCGAGATCGTCCATAAGCTCCTCATGCCCAACACGGGCGACGAGTTTCACCACTTCGGCTGGAATGCCTGTTCCTCGGCGCTGTCGCCGCTCACGGGACACGCCTTTCTCAAGCGGCGCTACCTGATCATCCCCGGCATCCGCTCCTCGCGCATCTATGTGATCGACGTGAAGGAGCCGCTCAAGGCCAAGATCCACAAGATCATCGAACCGGAGGAAGTCTTCGCCAAGACCGGCTATTCGCGCCCGCACACCATCCATTGCGGCCCGGAAGGGATCTATGTCTCCACCCTTGGCGGCGGCGGCGCGGACGGCACCGACGGGCCGCCCGGCATCTTCATCATGGACTGCGAGACCTTCGACATCCTCGGCCGCTACGAGATGGACCGGGGCAAGCAGGACAAGCACTATGATTTCTGGTGGAACCTGCCGCGCGACTACATGATCAGCTCCGAATGGGGCCTGCCGCCGCAGTTCGAGAACGGCATCGTCGCCGAGGATCTTTTGTCGAACAAATACGGCCACAGCATCCACTTCTGGAACCTGCGCGAGCGGCGCAACGTGCAGACCATCGATCTCGGCGAAAACCACCAGATGGCGCTGGAAATCCGCCCCGCCCACGATCCGGCCAAGGACTACGGCTTTTGCGGCGTGGTGGTCGACACCACCAACCTGCAGGGCGCGATCTTCACCTGGTGGCGCAAGGCCGACGGCACCTTCGACGCGAAAAAGACCCTCACCATCGACCCGCGCCCGGAGTCGGCAGAAAACCTGCCGCCGCTCCTGCAGGGTTTCGCCGCCGTCCCGCCGCTCGTCACCGACATCGACCTCAGCCTCGACGACAAATATCTCTATGTCGCCTGCTGGGGCCTGGGCGAGATGCATCAATACGACGTCTCCGACCCGATGAACCCGACGCTTGCCGGCAAGGTGGAGATCGGCGGCATCGCGCGCGGCAAAGCCCATCCGAACGGCAAGCCCTTCGCCTACGGTCCGCAGATGGTGGAGGTCAGCCGCGACGGCAAGCGCGTCTACTGGACCAACTCACTCTATTCGACCTGGGACGACCAGTTCTATCCCGACGACGAGGGCGGGCAGATGGTCATGGCCCATGTCGGCGAGAACGGCGGCCTGACGCTCGCCGAGGATTTCTACGTCGACTTCCCGAAGGGCTACCGCAGCCACCAGATCCGGCTGGAGGGCGGCGACTGTTCGACCGACAGTTTCTGCTACCCCTCCGTCTGACGCATGGCGGAAATGGACACGGCGGCGGCGCTCTGGGGCGCCGTCGTCGCCTCCGGCATCTATCACGGGGTCAATCCGGGCATGGGATGGCCGCTCGCCGTCTCGGCCGCCTTGATGGACCGGACCCACGGCAGCCTTTACAAGGCGCTGGCGGCCTTGGCCTGCGGGCATCTTCTCGCCATGACGGCGGTCCTACTCCCCTTTTCCGCGCTTCTGGTGCTGGCGGACTGGCAGCGCGAAATCCAGATCGCCGCCGCCTGCCTCGTCATCGCGCTCGGGATCTATCTGCTGATCAACCGACGGCACCCGCGCTTTCTCGCCCGCGTGCCGCCGACACGGCTTGCGCTCTGGTCCTTCCTCGTCGCCATGGCCCATGGTGCGGGACTGATGCTGGTGCCGATTTATCTGGGCATCTGCCGGACGGTCGAGACGGACGCCGGCCACGCCGCCGCCTCCAGCCTGATGACGGGCAATGCGGGTATCGCCCTGGCCGTCGCGCTCGCCCACACCCTCGCCATGGCGCTGTCCGGCGGCCTCCTCGCCGCCGGCGTCTACCACTGGCTCGGCCTCAAGTTCCTGTCGAGGAGCTGGTTCAATCTGGATCTGGTCTGGGCGGTGAGCCTGATATTGGTTGGCGGGATATCGCTGAGGTTTGTGTGGTGAGGGGCTTCAAATTCACAGAATTCAAAAGGAAGAAAAGCAGAATATACAATCAACTAAAATATACGTCAAAATATAAATATTTACATAAATATTACATCAATAAACCAAATATAATTCTTGAAATCAAAGAAAATCAAAAATTTTATCGTAATAATTTACAAAATTTATTTGAAATACATAATATGAAATATAATTCGAATAAATTTTTATCCAACCATATTGACTTCTAACTTATTGGCTGCATCCAATAATGGCTGCAAGGCTTTGGTTGCATCGAACCAATGAACGATCAATGTAGTTGGCGCAGGCAGAATTGAGAGCGCAACGATAATAACGGATAATTGAGGGTTGATAGACATGGAATTTAAATAAGATATCGATATTAGGATTATCGTCAATATGGCTGATACTATCGAATTTACAAATACGTACTTTTTATAATCGCTAAATAGCTGGATCTTAAATACATCGAATCGACTTAGGATAGATGTGAATTCTTCAATGTGCTCTTTTGATGGGGGGGAGCTCGGATCATCGACTAAGGACTTAATGCGCTCAATCGACCGAATCATCGGCTGAAGTCCAATCTCCCCATACATCTGCAGAAGGGCGGTGCCAAGATGGAGCCCGACTCCCAGTTGGACGACGCTAGAGAAATCACCAAATGTCATATTCAGCCTTAAAAGTTTGGACCAGAAATTGACTTACAACCCTACTATACTCCGCAAGGCTCTCACGGCACGATCGATGAGCCTAGGAGAATTGTCAAAGCGACTTGGAATCGACATTGCCGTTCTGCGCAATGAAGTTGAAGGCAAGTCTGAACCTAAATTCGGCTTGATTGGCAAGATTGCCCATGAACTATCTCTGCCCAAATACGCCTTCTTTATGTCAAGACCGCCTCATCTTAACGAAACGCTGCCTGATTTTAGGTCTAACCAACCAGAATCAAATCTAAAATCACGACAGACTGTTGAAGCCATACAGTTTGCGCAAGGCATCCAACAGACAGCTATCGCCCTAGCAGATGAGACAGTTAGTGACCTTCCGCATTTTTCAAAAACCACCGTACAGGCAATTGATGATTATGCGGAATCAGTCCGAAAATATTTTGGAATAACGGTTGAGGATCAGCGTGACGCGAGCGACGCCAAACAATTTTATAATATATGCAGAAGAAAGATCGAAGAAAAAGGGATATACATACTGCATGCTAGCTTTCCGTCTGAGGATGGTAGCGGTTTCTGTCTCGCCCACGAAAAGCATCCGATAATTGTCGTCAACACAAAAGATCAGACCCGTGCACGACGCCTTTTTACGCTAATTCACGAGTTAGCACATGTATTGATGGGAAAGAGTGGGATTTCTGACCCATTTATCGCGAAAAATTCTATAGAGAAGCGTTGCAATCGGTTTGCTGGGGCTTTCCTCGCCCCTAAGGCATTCATTGCCAGTCTATTAAAAAATATTAACCCTCCCAGAAAACCAGATGTTGATGATGTTGCATCGATATCTCGCCGTTTGAAACTAAGTCAAGAAGCATCTGTTCTTCGATTGGAGCAGGTTGGCGTTTTTGATAAAGGGAGCCATTTGTCGTGGCTCGCCACCGTAAAAAGTAGAGGCGGCAATCCAGACTACTCCGAGAAGGGTGGCGGGAGCGGTGGACCGCCCCCACAAGAAAAAACAAAATTGGCGAAATATGGGTTTCGGTTCGCAGAAGTATTTTCACCTCTCCTTGCTAATGGTAGAATCGATCAAATCCACCTTTTTCGAAGAACTGGACTAAAACCAACGTATCAAAAAGCGTATTTTGACTATGCCAACGCTCTGAGAAGCGACCATTCTATTGATTTGGATATTGAAGATGAGTAAGTCAGACTTGGCTTGCTCTTGTTTGGCTGATACTCATGGCTTGCTTGAGGTCATGAAGCAGACCTCCAGCAATATGAAGACATCTCTCTTGGAACAGATTTCGTCGGGTATCATCGGAGTTCCCGCAATGGTTTGGCAGGAATTTAAAGATCTTTATCCTGAGGAAGCCGTAGAATTGGAGTCCTCTGTATCTGCTAGTGGAACAATCGCAATGAGGAAAAAAGTATATACCGCGAAGGCCGGACAGATCGCGGAAAAGCTAAATTCCGGATTTGTCTGGGGACCATATGAACACGGCATTGAAATTCAGGTGGCTGCAATCTCTTGCATTGAAAGTTGCCCTGTTTTAACTAGTTCAACGCAGCTTACGCAGTATAAAAAAATGAATGCTTGTGCCATTAATCTCGAAGAATGGTTGAAATAGTAGCGTCTTCGGTCTTGCCCGTGGAGTTGCAATATCACCCCCGCATGGCCGGGATAGTGAACCGTAAAACGTTTAGACGCAAAATCTTCCCGCCCCACCCGCGTCACACCGGACGCAGGCGAAGCCGGAGATCCGCTGTCCATTCGTTTCCAGAGCGCTGGATGTGGGTGCCAGGCGTGTGGCAATAGCCGGGCCTTTTCACGTCCGGTACGGGTACCAATGGATCCCCGATCAAGTCGGGGATGACGTCCGTGGGAGTGGCGCCGATGGTGCATCACGGCAAGGTCCAATACAGCGATTGGCGACGACCTCACATCGATCCGTCGACCGCGACGGCTATCCCTGCCCGTCGGGATCGATCGAGCACAGACGAAAAAACCGCCGGATTGCTCCGGCGGTTCCATCGTCAGTCACACAGCAAAACCAGGCCGGGCGGCGCGTGGCCGCCCTCTTCCGCGTCAGCCCTTGAGGATCGAGCGGCCGGCGTAGCGGGCCTGGGCGCCCAGCTCTTCCTCGATGCGGATGAGCTGGTTGTATTTCGCGAGCCGGTCGGAGCGGGCGAGCGAGCCGGTCTTGATCTGGCCGCAGTTGGTGGCGACCGCCAGGTCGGCGATGGTCGCGTCCTCGGTCTCGCCCGAGCGGTGCGACATCACCGCGGTGTAGCCGGCCTTGTGCGCCGTCTCGACCGCGTCGAGCGTCTCGGTCAGCGTGCCGATCTGGTTGACCTTGACCAGGATGGAGTTGGCGACGCCCTTCTCGATGCCCTCGCGCAGGCGGGTGGAGTTGGTGACGAAGAGATCGTCGCCGACGAGCTGGCACTTGTCGCCCACCATCTCGGTCAGCGCCTTCCAGCCCGCCCAGTCGTCCTCGCCCATGCCGTCTTCAATAGAAATGATCGGGTAGCGCTTGACGAAATCGGCCAGATAGGCAGCCATCTCGTCGGGACCCAGCACCTTGCCCTCGCCGTCGAGGTGATACTTGCCGTCCTTGAAGAATTCGGTGGAGGCCGCGTCGAGCGCCAGGAACATGTCCTCGCCCGGACGGTAGCCGGCCTTTTCGATGGCCTTCATCACGAAGCCGATGGCTTCATCCGTGGAGCCGATGTTGGGCGCAAAGCCGCCCTCGTCGCCGACGTTGGTGTTGTGGCCGGCATCCTTCAGCGCCTTCTTCAGCGTGTGGAACACCTCGGCGCCCATGCGCACCGCATCGCGCAAGGTCGGCGCGCCGACCGGCATGATCATGAATTCCTGGACGTCGATCGGATTGTCGGCATGCGCGCCGCCGTTGATGATGTTCATCATCGGCACGGGCAGAAGCCGCGCGCCCGTGCCGCCGACATAGCGGTAAAGCGGCAGGCCGGCCGACTGGGCGGCGGCCTTGGCGACCGCCAGCGACACGCCGAGGATGGCGTTGGCGCCGAGGCGCGCCTTGTTGGGCGTGCCGTCGAGATCGATCATCGCCTCGTCGATCTTGAGCTGGTCTTCCGCGTCGAGCCCGCCGATGGCGTCGAAAATCTCGCCGTTGACCGCGTCGACCGCCTGTTCCACGCCCTTGCCGAGGTAGCGTGCGCCGCCGTCGCGCAGTTCCACCGCCTCATGCGCTCCGGTGGAGGCGCCGGAGGGGACGGCCGCGCGGCCGAAGGCGCCGTCTTCCAGCTGGACATCGACCTCGACGGTGGGATTGCCGCGACTGTCGAGAATTTCGCGTGCGATGATGTCCACGATGGCGGTCATTGGCGTCTCCTTGAAATCGCCCGTCGAGAGAGCGGACGGGCGGCGCGCCTGTCGCGCGCGGCGGTGATGTTCCTCGCCCGCGCTTCTAGCCGAGGACGGGCGAAAGGGGAAGGGTCGAAGGCCGCAACGCGGTGCGTTTCCGCCCGGTTCAAAGGCTGACGGGACGCGCCTTGGCGACCTTGTCGAATTCGACCAGATCCTGAAGAAGTCCCGGCAAGTCCTTGAGCGGAATCATGTTCGGCCCGTCGGACGATATGGTGTTGTCGGGGTCGGGATGGGTCTCGATGAAAAGGCCCGCCACGCCGACGGCGACGGCTGCGCGCGACAGCACCGCGACCATGTTGCGCTCGCCGCCCGAGGACGCGCCCTGCCCGCCCGGCTGCTGCACGGAATGGGTGGCATCGAAGATCACCGGCGCACCGGTCGCCGCCATGATCGGCAGGCCGCGCATGTCGGAAACGAGCGTGTTGTAGCCGAAGGACGCGCCGCGCTCGGTCAGGAGCACATTGGGATTGCCGCTGTCGACGATCTTGGAAAGCACGTTCTTCATGTCCCAGGGTGCGAGGAACTGGCCCTTCTTGACGTTGACGACCCGGCCCGTCAGCGCTGCGGCGATCAAGAGGTCCGTTTGCCGGCAAAGAAAAGCCGGGATCTGCAGCACGTCCACCGCCTCGGCCACGGGCCCGCATTGATCGGCGGAGTGAATGTCGGTCAGGACCGGCATGCCGAAGGTCTCGCGAATCTCGGCAAAGACCGGCAGCGCCTCGTTGAGGCCGACCCCGCGCGAGGCGGCGATCGAGGTGCGGTTCGCCTTGTCGAAGGAGGCCTTGAAGACGACGCCGATGCCGAGCGCATCGGCGATTTCCTTCACCGCCGCCGCGCATTCCAGCACATGCGCCCGGCTTTCCATCTGGCACGGCCCGGCGATCAGCGCGAAGGGCGCGGTCTGGGAAAAGCTGACGTCGCCAACGCGAACGGCGCTGTTGCAGGTCATGGTCATGGCGGGTCTTTCGTCCTTCTCGCGGCTCGTCGTGGTTCGCCCCGCCCGTCAGTACTGCGCAAGCCGCGCGCGCGCAAGCCATGGCCCCGTGCGGCCGGAGCAAGACGGCGGCGAAACATGCAAGGTATGCTTGGTTCGCGGAGGCATTCGCGATAGACAGGAAGGCCCGCGCGGATTTCGCGCAGGTGCCCGTTCCTGAAAGCAAAACCGGAAAGCCCGTTCATGCAGAAAAAGACAATTCGCAAGGCCGTCCTGCCCGTGGCGGGACTGGGCACGCGGTTCCTGCCGGCCACCAAGGCGCTGCCCAAGGAAATGCTGACCATCGTCGACCGTCCGATCATCCAGTATGTGGTGGACGAGGCGCGCGCCGCCGGCATCGAGCACATTGTCTTCGTGACCGGACGCAACAAGCATGTGATCGAGGATCACTTCGACATCGCCTACGAGCTTGAGGACACGCTGCGCGAACGCGGCAAGCAGGATGCGCTCGACCTGCTGGAGGCGATCCGCCCGGCCGCAGGCGGCACCAGCTTCACCCGACAGCAGGAGCCGCTCGGGCTCGGCCATGCCATCTGGTGCGCCCGCGACCTGATCGGCAACGAACCCTTCGCGATCCTCCTGCCCGACATGCTGATGAAGTCGGACCCGGGCTGCCTCAGCCAGATGGTGGAGGTCTATGAAAAGACCGGTGGCAACGTGATCTCGGTCGAAGCCGTACCGGAGGACCAGACGCACAATTACGGCATCGTCGAGGTCGAGGGCGACCCGACGGCGCACACGGTCCAGATCACCGGCATGGTGGAAAAGCCGAAGCCGGCCGATGCGCCCTCGAACCTCTTCATCAACGGGCGCTATATCCTTCAGCCACGCATCTTCGAGCTGCTGGAAAAGCAGGACACGGGCGCCGGCGGCGAGATCCAGCTGACCGACGCCATGCTGGCGCTGATGGGCGAGCAGAGTTTCACCGGCCTGCGCTTCGAGGGCCAGACCTACGACTGCGGGTCGAAAGCGGGGTTCCTGTCAGCGAACATTGCCTACGCCCTGGAGGACGAAGAGCTCGCCGACCAGATCCGCCCGGTTCTCACCGATCTGCTCAACGCCTGAGCCTCACGGAAAACCATGCGCACCATCCTCGTGACCGGTTCGGCCGGTTTTATCGGCTATCACGTCGCCCAGCGTTTGCTGCGGGACGGCTGGCATGTGATCGGCCTCGATTGCGTCAGTCCCTATTACGATCCCGAGCTGAAGGAAGCCCGGGTCCGGAACCTGAAGACGAACAATCACTTCACCGAGGCGCGGCTCTCGCTGGAGGACCGCGAGGCGGTCTTCGCACTGATGCGCGAACACGCGCCAGAGCGCATCATCCATCTGGCGGCACAGCCCGGCGTGCGCTATTCGCTCGACGAGCCGCAGGCCTATGTCGACGCCAATGTCACGGGCTTCTTGACCATTCTGGAATGCGCCCGGCATTTTTCGGTCGATCATGTCGTCTATGCCTCGACCTCTTCGGTCTACGGGCTCGACGAGGACATGCCGCTCTCGCCGCATCGCGGCGGCAATCATCCGATCTCGCTCTATGCGGCGACGAAGAAAGCCAATGAGGCGATGGCGCACAGCTATGCGCATCTGTTCAAGATCCCGCTCACGGGCCTGCGCTTCTTCACCGTCTATGGTCCATGGGCACGACCCGACATGGCGCTTTTCAAGTTCACCCGCGCGATCCTGAAAGGCGAACCGCTCGACATCTACAACAACGGCCAGATGGTCCGCGATTTCACCTTTGTCGACGACATCGTCGAGGGCATCGTGCGTATCGCCGACAGACCCGCAACGACCAATCCCGACTGGACCGGCAAGACGCCCGATCCCGCCTCGAGCGCCGCCCCCTACCGCATCTACAATATCGGAAACTCCGAACCGGTGGAACTGATGCGCTATGTCGAGGCGGTCGAAAAGGCCTGCGGCAAGAAAGCGATCCGGAATTTCATGCCGCTGCAGCCGGGCGATGTGTTGAAGACCTGGGCCGATGTCGACGATCTCAGCGCGGCGACCGGCTTCCGCCCGAAGACGGCGGTCGAGGATGGCGTGCAGGCCTTCGTCGACTGGTACCGGGATTTCTACGACGTTTGAGGCGGCGCCATCAATGCTGTCGAAGCGTCCGGGCGCATTGTCAAAGCCCGAGACTTTGGAGGTTTTTTTGAAAACGCCCTCAGACAGGCTGCGCATCGCGGTGCTCTTCGGCGGACGTTCCGCCGAACACGACGTATCGGTGCTGTCCGCAACGAATGTCATGCGCGCGCTGGACCCGGACACATATGACACTGTTCCGATCTATGTCACCCGGGCGGGTCAATGGCTGCTGAGCAGCTACGACGACGGAACGCTGGGAAAACCGTCGCGCGGGACCGAAATCTGCCTCGTGCCTGGCGGTCGCGGACGGATTCTGGCTATTCCCGACCAGGCCACTGCGCAGGAGTTGCCCGGGATCGATATCCTCTTTCCGGTGTTGCACGGTCTTCATGGCGAGGACGGATCGGTTCAGGGTCTGTGCGAAGTGGCGCGCGTACCGCTCGTTGGCTGTGGCGTGCTTGGATCCGCGACCGCACTCGACAAGGATATCGCCAAGCGCCTGCTAAACGAGGCGGGGCTTCCCACAGCTCGCTCCGTCACTGTGCATGTCAACGCGCCGCCACCCTTCCCGGACATCGAAGCACGGCTGGGCTTGCCGGTTTTCGTCAAGCCGGCGCGGCAGGGATCGTCCGTCGGGGTGAGCAAGGTCGAGAACGAGCAGGACTATCAGGCGGCGCTTGCCGATGGGTTCAAACACGACCGCAAGCTCGTCGTCGAGGAGTTCATCCAGGCCCGTGAGATCGAGTTCGCGATCCTGGAAGACCCGGACGGCGAGCTGTTCATCTCCCGTCCGGGCGAGATCGCGCCGGCCGAACAGCACGGCTTCTACAGCTATGATGCCAAATACATCGATGCGGACGGGGCCGCGCTGACCATCCCGGCCGAGATGCCGGAAGAGCTGGAAAGCCGGATGCGTGATATGGCGGCAAGGGGCTTTCGCGCGCTTGGTTGCGACGGCATGGCTCGCGCCGACTTCTTCGTCACCGATAAGATGGACGTCCTCGTCAACGAGCTCAACACCATTCCAGGCTTCACCGACATAAGCATGTATTCCAAGGTCATGGCGGCCAGTGGCATCGGCTATGCGGAGGTCATCGACCGTTTGGTGGCGCATGGGCTGGCCCGCGCCCGCTGATCACCCGGGCAGCCCCTCCATCCGGGGCACGGTTTCCAGATCCTTGTCCCACGCCGCCCGGCTGGCGCAGCAGATATGCGCGTTCGGTCGCATGTCGATTTCGCTGTCGAGGCTCCCGGCGGGCACGACAAGAAGCGTGCCGTCCATCTGAAGGCCCGGCAGCGCCGATCCGCAATCGGGGCAAAAGCTCTTTTCGTGCCGGGAATCGGGTACCCGGTAGATCTTCACCCGATCTGCGCCGCGCAGCCATTCGAGTGTGGCGGAGGAGGAAAACAGGTTCGCCGCATGGGCCGAACCGGTGTCCTTGCGGCATCTCGCGCAGTGACACAGGAAGAACGCCTCGAACGATCCGGTGATCTCGAATGTGACTGCCCCGCAGGCGCAGCTCCCGGAAACGGGCTGGGTCATCCTGGTCCTCACCACAGGTTCGCTGGAAGGAGCGCGCGCCACCGTCAGTTCCCGGCTTTTTCCACCTTGGCGCGGGCGAACCGGGCGCGCAGCTGCGCACCGCGCCCTTCCTTCAATACCTGCCGCGCACGCGCGATCGCCAGTCCGTCGGCCGGCACGTCCTCGGTGACCACACCTCCAGCCGCCAGATAGGCGCCATCGCCCAGAGTGAGCGGCGCAACGAGGGTCGAGTTCGACCCCACGAATGCACCCGCTCCGATGTCGGTGTGATGCTTGAGAAAACCGTCGTAGTTGCAGGTGATCGTGCCTGCGCCGATGTTGGCCTTTTCGCCGACGCGGGCATCGCCGATGTAGCTGAGGTGATTGACCTTTGCGCCGGCCTCGACCGTTGCATTCTTGATCTCGACGAAATTGCCGACATGAGCGGTCTTGCCGATCTCCGCACCGGGGCGCAGCCGGGCATAAGGCCCGACCGTTGCATCTTGACCGACGCTTGCCGTCTCCAGATGGGAAAAGGCGCGGATGCGTGCACCATCGGCGACCGATACACCGGGACCGAAGACAACATTCGGTTCGATCAGCGCATCCTGCCCGAGTCTCGTGTCATGGGAAAAAAACACGGTATCGGGCGCGATCAGCGTTGCTCCGGCCTCCATCGCTTCGGCCCGCATCGTGGCCTGGAAATGCGCTTCAACCGCCGCAAGGTCGGCCCGCGTTCCGACGCGCCGCACCTCCGCATCGCCTCCGATCTCGCTGACCACCACCAGTCCAAGCGCCTGAACGGCTCGTGTCACGTCCGAAAGATCGCCCGTATCCGCGCCGGGCTCGGCATCGATCCGGGACAGGATTTCGGCAAACCGGGCACCGGCAAGCGCCATGATCCCGCTGGGACGAACGTTTTCCGGCTGCCCCTCCCGCGATCCAAGCATCACCACATCGGCCTCCTCGCCGAGGCGCGACGACAGCCGCATCAGGGTCTCATCCATGATGAACGGCCGGTCGGCAAGAAGCACGATCACCTGATCGGGCACATCGCCATGGGCGGCCAGCGCGTCGGCGAGCGCCTGCGCGCCTCCCTGTTCCTCCGTTTGCACATGACAGCTTGCGTCGGGCGCCCTCCGGGCCACTTCCGTCGCGAGCCCCTCCATGTCTGGTCCGACAATCACCGCCGTCCGCTCGATACCTGCGCGCGCAACGCTGGAAAGCACATGCCCCACAAGCGACAGATTGCCCACTTCGTGGAGCGCCAGCGGCCACTTTGAGGCCATGCGAGCGCCGGGATCGGAAGCAAGAACGATGGCAAGGCGGAAAGGTGATGACATGGAAACCCTCGGCGTCGGAAATGAATGGCTTGGCTGAAGTCATCCTTCGGCAAGGGCCTCGCGTCAAGCTTCGCACCGATCAGGTGCCGCTCCTGCGCAAGCCGCAGGGCGGATCGCTCTTGAACCTTTGTGCAAAAACGGGTCTATGCTCGCCCCAGCCCTTGCCCCGCCCGCGCGTTCCTCACGCCGACCGACAGAGACCCAATGTCCGCGACCAACCCACCTCCTCAACGTGCCGCGCCACGACTCGCCTATTTCCCGGTCACGTTTTTCGCCGTCGTCATGGGCCTGGCAGGGCTGGCGCTTGCCACCCATCGTGTCGAGCTTCTGCTTGGATCCGGCTCATTTGCAAGCACCGGACTGATCGGACTGACCGCGCTGGTGTTTTGCATCATCGCTGTGCTGTTCGTGCTCAAGTGCCTGCGCCATCCGGCAGAAATGCGGGCGGAATGGAACCATCCCGTTCGCATCGCCTTCTTTCCGGCGATCACCATCGGCGCGCTCCTGATCGCGGCCGGTGTGTTGCCGGCAAGCGAACCGCTCGCCCGCGCGATCTGGATTCCGGCCGCGATTGCGCATCTCGTCGTTACCCTCGGCGTCGTCTCGGCCTGGATCAGCCATCGGACGTTCGAACAGGCGCATCTGACACCCGCCTGGTTCATACCCGCCGTCGGCAATGTGCTGGTGCCCGTCGCCGGCGTGCAACTCGGCTATCTCGAAGTATCGTGGTTCTTTTTTTCGGTCGGAATGCTGTTCTGGGTCGTTTTTCTCACGCTGGTCTTTAACCGACTCATCTTTCACAATCCGCTGCCTGAACGCCTGCTGCCGACGCTGGTGATCCTGATCGCCCCGCCATCCGCCGGCTTCGTTGCCTGGTATCAGATCAACGGCGGCGAGATCGATGCCGTGGCCCGGCTGCTTTATTACTGCGGACTGATGTTCGTGCTGATCACGCTGACGCAAGTCGGGAAACTGCTGCGCTTGCCCTTTGCCATGTCGTGGTGGGCCTATTCCTTCCCGGTCGCCGCCTTTACCATTGCCTCGTCGCTTTTTGCCGAAAAGACCGGTCACGGGTTCCAGCAGGTCGTCATGGTAGTGTCCTATGTCGTGTTGCTCGGGGTAATCGCACTGCTCGTCCTCAAGACCGCCGGCGCGATCCGGCGCGATGAAATCTGCCAGCCGGAAGGCTGATTGCCCCTCACCACAGAGACTTGCGGGCCCGCTCCGGCCATTCTGCGTCATAGACCGGTCCGCCCACGCTGGCGTTGCTCACGTCGGACAGGATCTCGCCGGGCGTCGGGAGCGAAGTCGGGTCGCAGTGTGCGTCCGGCTCCCACAATCTGGAGCGGACGATGGCGCGCGCGCACTGGAAATAGACCCGCTCCACATCCACCAGAATAACCGACCTCGGCGCCTTCCCCTCAACCGCGAAGGAGGCAAGCAGATCGACGTCGATGCTGATGCGCGCCTTTCCGTTGACCCGCAACGTGGTGCCGCTTCCCGGGATGAGGAACAAAAGCGCGATGCGCGGATCGCGCAAGATGTTGCGCAGGGAATCGATGCGGTTGTTGCCGCGCCGGTCGGGGATCGAAAGACAACGGGGCGTGTCGATGCGCACCACCGCGCCCGCGTCGCCACGCGGCGAACAATCGAGACCCTCAGGTCCGCTGGTGGCCAGCGCGACGAAAGGCGACGCCTCCATCAGCCGGGCATAGGCGGTGTTGATGTGGTCGAGTTCCTTGACCGTCGCGGCCGCCACCGGCGTGCCATAGAGCGCCTCAAGCTGGTCGATGCTGTCTATCGTCGTCATGGCCCAATCCCGAACGCCTCTTCGATGAACACGTCCCGTGCGTATCCCGCATGCTTGCCAGCGATCCGGACGGGACCGCCGAACGATGTCACTCGGCAGCCTCCGCCGCCCTTGGCCTGATAACCGGCTCCATCTGTTCCAGCTCCGCGATTTCGAGATGGCACAGTATCTTGTGATCGCTCGCAAATGTCCGCAGTGGCGGCACATCCCGGTCGCACACACCCGGCATCATGTAGGCGCAGCGGGTGGAAAACGGGCACCCCTTCGGCGGATTGGCCGGCGACGGGATCTCGCCCTTGAGCACGATGTTGCGCTTCTCGATCCGCGTATCCGCGATCGGAACGGCGGCCAGCAACGCCTCGGTATAGGGGTGATAGGGTGGCGCGAAGATCTCGTCCGTCGTCCCCTGCTCCATGATCTGCCCGAGATACATCACCACGATCCGGTCGGCGAGATAGCGAACCACCGACAGGTCGTGGCTGATGAACAGCATGGTCGTGCGGTTGTCGCGCTGGATATCCATCAAAAGTTCGGTGACAGCCGCCTGTACGGAAACGTCGAGCGCCGAAACAGGCTCGTCGGCAATCACCACCTTCGGATTTCCGGCGAATGCGCGGGCGATTCCCACGCGCTGCTTCTGTCCGCCGGAGAGCTGGCGTGGCTTGCGCTTGGCGAAATCACGCGGCAACTTCACCGTGTCGAGCAGACGATAGATGATCTCGTTGACCTCGTCGTCTCCCTTGGCAACTCCGAATTTGCGGATTACGCGGCCGATCTGACCGCCGATGGTATGCGAGGGGTTCAGCGTATCGAACGGGTTCTGAAAGACCATCTGCAGCTTGGAGATCGTTTCGCGGTCCCGCCTGTCGACCGGCAGATCGCCAAGCTCGACATCTCCGAGCATGATCTTGCCGTCGGTGGCATCCTCCAGCCCCATGAGCACCTTGGCGAAGGTCGACTTTCCGCATCCCGATTCCCCGACGATGGCGACCGTTTCCGCCTCGCGCGCCGTGAAGGTCAGCTTCTCGTTCGCCTTCACCGTGCGTGGCGGGCCGCTCAGGAAGGCCAACCCGCTGGAATCGATTGTGTAATGCTTGGTCATCTCTTCGACCGAGAGCACGATATTCCCGGCCGGGACGGGGTCCCTGGCCTCCCCCTTGGGAAGGTCCCGGTCCCAGTCGATTTCCTGAAAACGCTCGCAGCGCACCTTGTGATCGTCATCGCCCGGAACGGAGTGCATCTTCAACTTGCCGACATCGCACGTCCCGTCGCGAAAGAAGCTGCAGCGCGGTCCAAAGTTGCATCCCTCGGGGCGTTCATGCGGCAGCGGAAGCTGGCCCGGAATGGCAACCAGCGGCTGCGCGTTCTTGTCGGCTCCAGGCAGCGGGATCGATCCGAACAGCCCGCGCGTATAGGGATGGCGCATTTCGTCGAAGACATCGTGAATGTCTCCGACCTCGACCGCCTCGCCCGAATACATCACCGTCAGCCGGTCACAGGTCTCCAGGATCAGGCCGAGATTGTGCGAGATGTAGATCATCGAGGTCCCGAACTCGTCGGAAATCTCGTTGATCAGATCGACGATCCCCGCCTCGACCGTGACGTCGAGCGCGGTTGTCGGCTCGTCCAAAAGCAGCAGGCGCGGGTTGGACAGCAGCGCCATGGCGATCACCACCCGCTGCTGCTGGCCGCCCGAGATCTGGTGCGGATAGGCTTTCAGGATCCGTTCCGGGTCGGGCAGCCGCACCTTGGCGAGCATTTCGGCTGCACGTGCCATCGCCGCGTCCTGCGAGATGCCCTCATGATAGATCGGCACCTCGGCAAGCTGTTCGCCGATCAGCATCGACGGATTGAGCGAGGCCATCGGCTCCTGATAGACCATGGCGATCTTGGAGCCGCGAATATGCCGGAGCTCTTCCGCGCTCATGGTGCGCATGTCGCGCCCCTCGAACAGGATCTCGCCTCCGACGATGGCGCCGTTCTTGCCCATGTACTGCATGATCGCAAGCGCAACCGTCGACTTGCCGCAGCCAGATTCTCCGACGATGCCATGGGCTTCGCCCGGCATGAGTTTGAGGTTGAAGTCGACAACGGCCGGGATCTCGCCCGCGCGGGTATAGTAGGAGATGCAAAGGTTCCGGCACTCCAGAACCGGGGTCTGGTCGTTCATGACGGGTCCTTCTCAGTCGCGCAGGCTCATTTCCCGAAGGCCGTCGGCCATCAGGTTGAAGCCGAGAATGAGGCTCGACACGGCAAGTGCCGGCACGAGCAGCATGTAGGAGAACTTCCAAAGCATCGCCGTCTTGGCGCTTTCGCGGATCATCAGCCCCCAGTCGGGATCGGGCGGCTGAAGCCCGAGCCCCAGGAACGTCAGCGTGGTGATCGCGACGGTCGTGTAGCCAAGGCGAAGACACGCATCGACGATGATCGGCCCGCGCACGTTGGGCAGGAGCTCGAAGATCATGATGTAGAGCGGATGCTCGCCGCGCGTCTGCGCCGCGAAGACATAATCCCGCGTCTTGATGTCGAGCGCGAGGCCGCGAACGATGCGCATGATCGCCGGCGCCGAGGCGAAGGTGACCGCGACCACGATGTTGAACCCGGATGGGCCGAGATAGTTCAGGATCACGATGAACAGAACCATCACCGGAAAGGACAAAAGCACATTGGCGAAGAAGGAGATCACCTCGTCCCACCAGCCCGAAAGATACCCCGATATCAGACCGAACAAGGCCCCGACGACATAGGCCACCATCGTCGCGCTGACGCCCCACACGATCACCCGCTGGCAACCCCAGATGACGCGAGACAGCATGTCCCGCCCCTTGAAATCCGTGCCGAGCCAAAAGAACACGTCGCGCTTTTCGGAAAAGGGCGTAACGAACGGCGCGATCGGCTTGTTCGGGTCGAGCAACGGCAGATAGGGCGCGGACACTGCCGCAAGCAGCCAGAAGAAGACGAGGCTCAGGCCGATCACCGCCACCCAGCTTTCGCGAAAGGCCCGGACGCCGAGCACGTAGAGCAACAGGGTTGCCGGGACCGCAGGCAGCAGGACCGTGTCGGCATAGCCGTCCATCGCTCCGCCGAACATCACATAGACCGTGAGTGGCACCCACATCAAAAGGGCCAGAACGACGAGCGATTTGGGCCGCGATAGGCGGTCGAGCACGGACGGGCCGGCCTCGATTTCGGTCACAGCCATGACGTTTTGTCTCCCGGCCTCATGCGAAGCGAATGCGCGGATTGAGGAATGTGTAGCCGATGTCGGAAATGATCTGCGACGCGACGGCAACGGCGACCGCCACCAGCGTACAGGCCTGCACGACTTCGACGTCGGGGAAGAGTGCGGCCTCCAGAAGCAGCTTGCCGAACCCGTCATATTCGAAAAAGACTTCCACCACCACGACGCCGGAGAGCAGCCAGTTGAGCTGCAACACGATCAGCGTGAACGGCGCGATGAGCGCGTTGCGCAACGCATGGCGCATCACCACGCGCCGGTAGGGAAGGCCCTTCAGCACCGCGGTGCGAATGTACTGGGAGGTCATCACCTCCGCCATCGAGGCCCGCGTCATGCGCGCCACATAGCCGAAGTCGTAGATCACCAGCGTCAGGACCGGCAGCACCAGTTCACGAAAGTCGAAACCGCCGATCATGGCCGACTTGACCGGCAGCCAGCCAAGCCCGAGCCCGAAAACGATGGTCAGCAGAATGGCACTGGCGATTTCCGGAATACTGGTGGTGAAGACCGATATGAAGGAAATCGTGCGATCCTGGACGGATCCCTCCTTCATGCCGGCAAGTACCCCCAGAACGAGCGACAGCGGGATCATCAGCGCGAAAACGAAAAACGCCAGAATGCCCGTGTTCGCAAGCCGGTCCAGCAACAGCGGCCCGACCGCGCGGTTCTTCTCAAAGGAAAAGCCCAGATCGCCTGTCAGGATGTTGCCGACCCAGTTGGCGTAGCGCTGGTAGAAGGGGACATCCAGCCCGCGATCGGCAAGCCAGGTCTGATAACTGTCCTCGGTGAGCGCGGATACCGCGAACCCGCCCAGTTCCTGCACAGCGAGCCGCTTCTTGAACTCAGGAGAGTCAAAGATCGCAAAGAGCAGCAGTGACGAGACCGCCATGATCAGAATCATCTGAACGAGGCGTCTCAGAACGAGTATCAGCATAAGTGCCCACCATATCCGCAATCACGCCCCGAATGACCTTGCGCGACGCCGCCCCCCGACCTCAGGGGCCTGAACAGAAACCGCGCGAATCCCGCTCACGGGAATCGCGCGGCGGACCTGTTTCAGCTCATCCAGACCTTGTTGAACTGATGATACTGGGTCGGGTGTGCCGGATAGTCGTGCACCGACGTGGACGCCATGCAGTAGATCGGACGCCAGATCGGCAGCACCATCACGGCGGCGTCCTGCAGAATCGCCGAGGCCTTGGCGAGCAGACCCTTGCGCTCTTCAACGTCGAGCGTCGCTTCCGCGGCGTCGAGCGCCGTGTCGAACTCCGGCGAGGCAAAACCGGACTCGTTCCACGGCACGCCCGACCGGTAGCCGAGCGACATTACCATCGTGCCGAGCGGACGGTGCGTCCAGGCGGTGGCTCCAAACGGCGTCTGGGTCCAGATCTCCCAGTATTTTGAAGCCGGAATAACATTGATGTTCAACGTGATGCCCGCGTCCTGAAGCTGGTCACGCATGGCCTCCGCGACCGTCTGGTGCCAGGGGCCATCGGTGTTGCCGACATCAATGGTGACCGTGATGCCATCGGGATAGCCCGCTTCGGCGAGAAGAGCCCTGGCACCTTCAACGTCACGACTGATGGGCGGCAGCGCCTGGTAATCGGGATGCACCGGCGCGACATGATAGTTCTCGCCGACATCGCCGCCTTCCGGATAGACCAGCGGTTTGATCGTGGCGTTGTCGACCGCCATGAGGATGGCCTTGCGAACGCGCGCGTCGTCGAAGGGCTTGGCATCGACCCGCATCCGGCAACACAGCGTCTGTGCGGTGCGCGCGGCGATGATGTTGCCCTCGATGGCCTTGGCCAGTTCCATCTGCTCGACGCCGAAGTCGTAGATGGCATCCACGCTTTGACCGGCAAAGGCGGTCAGCTGGTTATCGGCATCGAAATTGTAGTAGTGGATCTCGTCAAGGAAGACCTTGCCGCCCCAATACTCGAAGGGCTGCCCACCTGCCTCGGTCACACGCTTCAGGATGCAGCGATCACTCACGACATTCTCGGTGATGGTGAACGCGCCCGTGCCGTTCAGCGCGTTGTCCAGCGGCGGTGTGAAGCCGCGATGCACGATCGCTGTGGGGTAATTGTACATGTCCTCCGGGAAGGACAGCACCGGCTTCGTCAGGTTGAAGCGGATCGTGTGATCGTCGACCACCTCGATGGATCCGTCGACCAGCTGCTTTTTGCCGTCCACTTCCTCGACCATGGCGGATATCGAGGACAGTCCGATATTCGAAGACCCGATCTCCGGGTTTGTCCAGCGCTCGAAATTGAATTTCACGTCCTCGGTGGTGAAGTCATCGCCATTGTGCCACTTCACGCCCTTGCGCAGGTAAAAGGTCCAGGTCTTGAGGTCGTCAGAGGCTTCCCAGCCTTCCGCCAGCATCGGGCGTGTGACGTTGTCCGGGCCGGTCATCGCCAGATACTCAAGCATGTGACGCGCCTGATTGGAGGCCTGTGTCCAGGAGAACGTCGCCGGATCGTCGATCTTTTGAACCTGCATCGCGACCTTCAGGATTCCGCCCGACTTCGCGTTCGCGTCATCGGGGGGAACGGAAGGTTTGCTGCGTCCTGCGCAACCGCGGGGTTCGGCAGGCCCGCCATGGCATAGGCCGATCCGGCCCCGACGCCAAGAAGGGCTGCAAAGCGGACGAATTCGCGGCGGTTGAGCTTTCCGCTTTCCATCTCGCGGCGTGCTTCTGCGACTTTCGGATGAAGCTTTTTCGAAGTGTCTTTGTTCGACATTGGCACTGTCTTCCCTCAAATTTTCAGTCACACGGGCATTGTCCGAACCGGACGCCCGCTCTTTCTGCCGGTCTCGCATGATCGCCGGGCAAACCGGGACAAACCGCGAAAACCAGGATGGAGGCTGTTTCAGCGACTGCCCCTCAATATCCTCATGAGAAGACAATGATAGCGGTTGCAGATCCAAAGCCCAACACAGTTTTTCAGCGAAACGAACTCACCCGCCCGGAAACACCACAGCGATACATACGCATTCACCCATCACGAATATTTTTGCGTATCATGTTTGTATTGCACCGACCCGCCCACTCCTCTTCAGGTGTGAAAATCGGGTGACGGATCACACAGTTTCAAAATTTCATAGTGGGAAAATTGGCCTCGAATACTTCCGGCTTTCGCGAACTTCGGAAAACGTCAACCCGCCGTCACGGATCTGCAAAAATAACCAGACGCGCCCGGGTTGCTTCAAGAACACGCGCAAATCCGCCTTGAACGCTGCGAGATCGACGACTTTCAACGCCAAGCCGGTCGCGCCCTGCGCTCGCCGGCGAACGGCACGGTACACCATCCGAGCCAGTCAAAACGATGATCGACAGCAGTTTCGCGGAGTATTGCAGGCGCAACCGTCCCGGCCAAATGCACAGGAAAAAGTCGGGACAGATTATGTTTGCTTTGAAACCCAGGCGGTTGAAAGCCCGCGCAGGCCTGAAGAGCCCGAACAACAGGTCGGTCAGCCACGTGCAGTCGGGGTGACGGCCGCGCCGGCCCAACGAACTGGCCGCGTCGACCTGGCTCGGCGTTGAGAAGTTGATTGCCTGCCACGTCAGAGACAACAAAAATCACCCTAATTCAATATATGAAAAAATCCAATTAAAATATTGTTATAATTATTATATATGAAATATCTATCGTTTGCGCTCAAGCCGTCCGGCCCGACTTTTTTATAAAGGAATCTCTGCAACCAACTGACATAAATCTTCAATTTAAACGGATGTCAGATCGCGAAAGCATTCCACGACATGTTCGGCAAAGGCATCCGTTGCTTTCCCGGCCTTGTCGCCTTCCTTGAGGATCAAATGATAATCGCCGATCTCCGGCAGACCGTGGCGTTCATCCAGACGCTGCAGCGGGGGCGCGATCACGCTGGCGGGAAAAGGCGCCACAGCCAGGTCGGCCAGCAGGGCGGCTTCCTGCCCGGCACTGTGAAAGCTCTGATAGGCAATGCGGTAGGGATGCTCTGATTTGTCGAGAGCGATCCGCGCCGCCTTGCGCCAGGGGCATCCCGAGATGGAAAACGCGAGCGGCAACGGGTCACGACTGTAGGCAACGCCGCCCTCGAGCCCGGCCCAGGCGAGCGGCTCGGTATGGACGATCTCGCCGCCACGCGCGAGATCGCTGTCGGTGCGGGCCGTGTAGAGGATCAGGTCGAGTTGGCGCTCCTTGAGCTTCTGGAGCAAATGCGGACTGCCATCGAGATGCACATCCACATTCACGCCAGGATGTGACCTTGCAAATCGCGTCAGGATGTTGGGCAGAAACCGGGTTCCGAAATCCGATGGCGCCCCGAAACGAACCTCGCCTTCGATCTCCGGCGAGCGAAACAGCGCAACCGCCTCGGCATTGAGCATCAGGATCCGCCTTGCGTATCCAATCAGCGCCTCGCCCTCCGCGGTCAGGCGAACGGCGCGGCCCTCGCGCGCAAACAGGGAAACGCCAAGGATGGTTTCCAGTTTCTTTATTTGCATTGACACAGCTGAAGGGGTTCGACCAACAACTTCGGAAGCCCTTGAAAAGCTTCCTGTTTCCGAGATTAGCAGAAACGTTCGATAAAGGTCGGTCTCGATCAGCGGCGTGCCTTTTCCCGGCACGATATCCACAACTGGCCTCCATATGGCTCACATCAATCAGATTGACCTAACACATAAGATCTTTTTGTTTGATTGATAGGTCGAATACGCACATATCCCGTGTATCGCAACCGGCCGAGGGCTGGTGCGTGGCCCGAAAAAACGAGCACTCAGGAGAGCGCAATGTCCTATCTGACCAAAGTCCTCGGCAATGCTTTTGGCGTTGCTTCCCGCGTCCACCCCCTTCATGTCGCAGACAAGGATCCGCGTACGCTGTCCGATCTCGGCTTTGCCGGCGATGACGCCAACCGCGCCCGCTTCGGCTCGTTCCGTTTCGGTGAGCCGGGCGCCTCGCAGGCCGCCCGCCTCGGGGTCAACGGCCGCTAGCCAGCCCTCTCAAAGGGCCCAACTGCTATAGAAAGACCGCCGGGCGACGCCGCCCGGCGGTTTTTTGATTTGTCGTGTGCACGCTCAATCCGGCAAAGCCGCAAGCATCGGATAAAGTGCGCGATAGCGTTCTTGCGCGGCCGCATAGGCCGAAATACCCTTGTCCTTTGGTCGAAATGCAGCAGTGATCGGCGGCCTCGGAAAGGACGCCTTGGTAACCGCCGCCCGAGCAAGCCTCGCCGCCCCAACTGCCGCACCGAAATCACCATGCGCCGGGCGGTCAATCTCACACGCCAGAACATCCGTCAGGATCGACAGCCAAAGGTCGGAGCGGGCACCGCCACCGATAGCCGTGAGACGACTGATCCGCGTCCCGGCCTGCTCCAGCGCATCCTTGCAATCACGCAGTCCAAAGGCAATGCCCTCCAGAACGGCAAGCGCAAGATCCGCCCTGCCGACACCGCGCTCAAGCCCGATAAAGGCACCGCGCGCAGCCGGGTCATTGTGCGGCGTTCTCTCTCCCGACAAATAGGGAAGGAAAACAACCGGAGACGGCCCCGGCCGTTCGTGCCGCAGGTGGTCGGCTTCCGCAACCAGCGTGGCGGCATCGCTGCCTGTGAGTCCGGCCAGCCATTCGAGACTGTCACTCGCCGCCAGCATGACCCCCATCTGATGCCACATGCCCGGCAGCGCATGCGCAAAGGCATGCACCGCCCCTGGCGCATGAGGACGATATCCATCGGTGGCGGCGAAGAGCACACCGGACGTGCCGAGCGACAAAAAGGCGTCTCCTTGAGAAATCACGCCGAGCGCGCAGGCGCTTGCCGCATTGTCGCCTGCCCCTCCCGCAACGACGGGGGATCCCGACAGCCCCCAGCGATGACAAAGCTCGCGCCTAACCGTGCCCGACACCTCCGTTCCCTCGACAAGGGAAGGCATCTGCGCCGACGACAGGCCGCAGGCGTCCAGGAGGTCATGTGACCAGGCCCGCTTCCCGACATCGAGCCACAGCGTCCCGGACGCATCCGACATGTCGGAGACGGCTTCGCCCGTCAGCAACAGCCGGATGTAATCCTTGGGCAGAAGAACCCGTGCGATCCGTTCAAACACCTCCGGTTCATGCTTGCGCACCCACTCCAGCTTGGGCGCGGTGAAACCCGGCATGACAAGATTGCCGCCAATGCCGCGAAAGTCGGCCCGACCTTCAAGCTCGGCGCATTCCTCTTGCGAGCGCCCGTCGTTCCAAAGGATCGCGGGTCGCAAGACGTCATTGGCCGCATCAAGCAGGGTCGCGCCATGCATTTGTCCGGACAGGCCAATGCCCGTCACCTCCTCCATTTTAACCGGATGAGACCCGCACAGCGTGTCAAGTGTCGCACAGACCGCATGCCACCAGTCGCGCGGGTCCTGCTCCGACCAGCCGGGGCGAGGGCGCGAAAGCACAAGGCGCTCACTGGCGGAGACGACAACGTCCCCAGCCTCGCCGGTGAGCACCGTCTTGACGCCGGATGTCCCGATGTCGATCCCGAGATGCATGCCCGTGCCCTTCCCGGTTACGGCCACCCTTCGCGGCCCCGTCAGTCGATGGCGGTCGACCGCAGCTTCTTGGTCGCGCCGCGTTGCTTTTTTGCCTTCAGCCGCCGCTCCTTCGACCCTTTGGTCGGACGTGTCGCCTTGCGCGGTTTGGGACGCTCGAACGCCTTGCGCACAAGCGCCGCAAGGCGCTGCATCGCATCCTCACGATTGCGCTCCTGGCTTCTGAACCGGTCAGACTGAATCAGGATTTCGCCGGAGAGCGTCAGCCTGCTGCCCGCCAGCCTCGCAAGCCGTCGTTTCACGTCGTCCGGCAGGCTGGTGTTTTCCGAGAATTGAAAACGCAACTGAACCGCGCTTGCGACCTTGTTGACATTCTGTCCTCCCGGGCCGGACGCCCGGATGAAGCTCTCGGAAAGCTCGCTTGCGGGAATGATGTAACCGCGCCCGACATCGAGCCCGTCTTGTCGTCCTTCACTCATGTGACCTGTTTCGCATGACCGGACCCGACATGCCATAACTCCCGTCAAGAAACTGGCACGCCGCCGCCGTCATCTGCGACACAGTGGAAAAGGCGGACGGCAGAGACTTTTTTCTGAAGCGCGCGGGTGCTAGATCGAAGGAACCTCCACGACGAGCCACAGGTATTTTCGTGACCCCTTCCCGCGACATCAAGCGTCTGATCGAGATCATGGCCGCCCTGCGGACCCCGGACACCGGCTGCCCCTGGGATCTGGAACAGACCTTCGAGACGATTGCGCCCTATACCATCGAGGAAGCGTATGAAGTGGCCGATGCCATCCATCGCGGCGACCCGGTCGACCTGCGGGAGGAATTGGGCGATCTCCTGCTTCAGGTCGTGTATCACGCGCAAATCGCGACCGAAGACGGCAGCTTCACGTTCGGTGACGTTGTGGAAGAAATCACCGCAAAGATGATCCGCCGTCATCCGCACGTGTTCGGGGACGAGATCGCGCGTTCCGCCGGCACGGCCAAGGGGGCGTGGGAGCGCATCAAGGACCAGGAAAAGACGGCGCGAGCGAGCGAGCGTGCAAGGCTCGGCCTTGATGACGAAATGCCCGGGTACCTGGATACGATCCCGTCCCTCTTTCCGGCGTTGACGGAGGCGGAAAAGCTTCAAAAGCGAGCATCGCGCGTCGGTTTCGACTGGGGAGCTCCTGGCCCGGTCCTGAACAAGATTCGCGAGGAAATCGATGAACTTGCCGAGGAAATGGCCGCTGCGGAACCGGGCATCCAAGGAGACCGGATCGAGGACGAGCTCGGCGACCTGATCTTTGCCGTTTCCAATCTTGCCCGGCATCTCGACATCGATCCGGAGGCTGCGCTCAAACGCACAAACCGGAAGTTCCGCAGCCGTTTTTCCGCGATCGAACACGAAGCGGCGCAACAGGGTCGCCCCCTGGAAAGCCTGACATTGGAAGAAATGGAAGCGGCTTGGCAGGCGGCCAAACGCTTGCCCGATTGACCATGGCCGACGCGAAGCCAACGCAGGCGGCAAACGCCATCTGTGCGAATTTGGCGCCGGGAGGGTGCGCTTAGTCCGTTTCCCCCACCGGTTCGAGCCGCCCGCGAAACCGCTCCATCACTTCGCCCTTGCGCCGCTCCGCGACACGGATGCGGAAGTGACACAGCATTTCCGCGTCCTGTCTCTCCAAAACATCGGTATTGCGGTGCAGCCAGGCAACTGCCTCGCCGTCGTCTGCGGGAAGGTTCACGTCGAAGACGACGCTGCCGGACGAGAGTTCCATCTCGATGCGCGCAAGCAGGTCATCCATTCCCGCGCCCGTGTGCGCCGAGACGCTGACCGCCTCCTGCCCCGCCCCGTTGGCGTCGAGAAGTCCGTCCCGCCGTTCAGCCGGCAGGAGATCGATCTTGTTCCAGACCTCGAGGATATTGACCTCCCGGTCTTCTCCCAACCCGAGTAATTCCAGCGTGGTCGTCACGTCCGCAGCCTGGGCCTGGGTGTCCTCATGCGAGATGTCGCGCACATGCAATACCAAATCCGCTTCGGTGACTTCCTCCAGCGTCGCTCGGAAGGCCGCGATCAGATGGGTCGGCAGGTCCGAGATAAAACCGACTGTATCGGAGAGAATGATTTCGCGGCCGTGCGGAAGCGCGACCCGGCGCAAGGTCGGGTCCAGCGTTGCGAACAACAGATCCTTGGCGAAGACATCCGAGCGCGTCAACCGGTTGAAGAGCGTTGATTTGCCCGCGTTCGTATAGCCGACAAGCGCAACGACGGGCTGCGGCACCTTCTTGCGCTTGGCGCGGTGCAACTCGCGGGTCCGGCTGACCTGCGCCAGTTCGCGCTCCAGTCGCGTGATCCGCTCCTGGATCAGCCGTCGATCCGCCTCGATCTGGGTTTCGCCCGGCCCGCCGATGAACCCAAGCCCGCCGCGCTGGCGTTCAAGGTGGGTCCAGGACCGAACAAGTCGACTTTTCTGCCACTTCAGATGCGCCAATTCGACCTGAAGCGTGCCTTCGGCGGTGCTCGCCCGTGCGCCGAAAATCTCTAGAATCAGACCGGTGCGGTCGAGCACCTTGCACTTCAGCGCCTTTTCCAGGTTGCGCTGCTGGATCGGCGTCAACGGGTGGTCGACAATGAGGAGCTCGATCTCCTCGACCTCCACGATCGTTGCAAGTTCCTCGACCTTGCCGCTGCCAAAAAGCATGCCCGGCTTCGGCGTCGCAATATTGACGATTCCGGACGAGACAATTTCGAGCTCAATGGCCGCCGCAAGACCTATGGCCTCTTCCAGCCGCGCCTCCGGCGACCGGCGCTTTGCCACGCCGCTCTCGCCACGATGAGTGAGAACCGGCACCACGACGGCCGCCCGCGCACCCGAGGTGCCGCGCGGGTCGTCGAAAGCGTGATCCGACGCAATTTCAGTCTTGCGATCCGTTTTTGGCCGTTCCTGGGTCTTCAATCAGCTCGCCGCCTTTTCATCCGCCTCGTCGCCCGGATCGAATAGCTGAACCGGAGTATTTGGCATCACCGTCGAGATCGCGTGCTTGTAAACAAGCTGGGAGTGTCCATCTCGCCGCAGCAATACGCAAAAATTGTCAAACCATGTTACAACACCCTGTAACTTCACGCCATTGATCAAGAAGATCGTAAGCGGCGTCTTTTGCTTCCGGACATAGTTCAGAAAAGTATCTTGAAGATTCTGTGCGCGGTCAGCCATGTTTTATTATTTCCTGCATTCGCCTGGTCGTTCTACTGCGCTTCGCTTGTGGTTCGGCGGAAACACCGGTCGCCTGCCCCGACGACATGGGTCGATCCGCCATTGAGCGGGTCCGCGAACCTGTAATACGGTTCCCGGACTCTGACCGAGAGTCTATCCTATCCGGATTTGATTTTCTGCCGGTTTTTGTCTGCATCGCAGCGCAAAAAACTGACAGACCCCACGGTCGCCGCACCCGTCACGACGTGCTGATGGTCCCAGCCCGACATGACAGCGAATCTCGCCGGCACGCCACCCGATCTAGACCGGATCCATCTCGCTAACGTCGTGAAACTGCTGACGAAGCTCCCGGGACAATTCCCCCGGGTACCCGTTTCCAATTGCCGTATCGTCAATTCGAACCACTGGCATCACGAGTGTGGAAGCTGCGGTGATGAAGGCCTCCTTTGCCTCCTTTGCTTCTTTCACGGTAAACGGCCTTTCGTCAAAGGACAAACCGTTTCGTGCAATCATATCAAGAACAACCTGTCGCGTGATGCCTTTGAGAATTCCATGCTCCGCCGGACGGGTCACAAGCGTGTTGTCCTTGGTGACGATCCATGCATTGGTTGATCCGCCTTCGGTGACGAACCCGTCTGCATCGACGAACCAGGCCTCCTTGGCCCCCGCCTCTTTGGCCTTTTGTTTGGCCAGAACATTCGGCAGCAGCCCGACTGTCTTGATATCGACGCGGTCCCAGCGGTTCTCCGGCACGGTGATCACGCCAACGCCCGTTTCCGCGCCCCTGTCGCCCGTCTCGGGCGCAACGTTGCGCGCGGTGACCACCAAAGCCGGCGGCGTATCGGGGGACGGAAAAAAGTGATCCCGGCGCGCGACGCCGCGAGTGACCTGGAGATAAACGAAACCGCTGCGCACGCGGTTGCGACGAAGCACCTCGCGCATGACTTGAGACAGCGCGGCCCGCGTCATCGGCATACGGATCGAGAGTTCCCGAAGGGACCTTTCAAGTCGGTCGCCATGACGGCGTTCGTCGACGATCTGTCCGCGCCAAACCTCGCAAACCTCATAGACGCCGTCCGCAAACTGATAGCCGCGGTCCTCGATATGCACCGCAGCTTCGGCGTGGCGGACATAGCGTCCATTGACATAGGCAATTCGTGACATCGCTGATCCGGTCCTTGTATCCGGGGAGTGACAACCTGTGACCGGTTGCACCGGTCTCGGGCTCTCCGTCCATATTGAGGCGTATCAGAAAAATTCCAGACTGACGCGGAACATCTGTTCGACCTGTCGCACGCGTTCCGCAATCGCGAAAAGAACGACGCGGTCATGGGCGCGGATGATCGTGCTGCCGTCCGGCGTGATGACCGCACCGTCGCGAAAGATTGCACCGACCCGAATTCCATCCGGGAGTTCGGTGTCGCGCAGCGGCTTGCCGACAAGCGGAGATGTTTCCAGCGCTTCAGCCTCGATCACCTCGGCCGCACCGTTTTGCAGCGCGTGAACCCCGCGGATCCGTCCCCGGCGCACATGCTGGAGGATCTTCGAGATCGTGACCTGGCGCGGATTGACGAAAGCGTCGATCCCGAGCGCATGCGCAAAGGTCGGGTAGCTCGGATTGTTCAGGAGCGACAGGTTGCGCTTGCAGCCGAGCTTCTTGGCCATGACGCATGAAAGAATGTTGACCTCATCCTCGTTCGTGAGGGCAATCAGCGTGTCGGCGTCCTGGATATCGGCTTCCAGCAACAGGTTCTGGTCGAGCGCGCTGCCGTGCAGGATCACGGTGCGCTTCAGCGTATCCGCGATGCTGAGGGCGCGCTCGCGCGAGTGTTCGACGATCTTGACCTTGGCCTTCGACTGGCGTTGTTCGAGCGTATGCGCAACATAGTGGCCGATGTTGCCGCCGCCGGCGATCACCACGCGCGTTGCTTCCGGTTCCTCGTGCCCGAAAATCGCGAGTGTGCGCCGTACCCGGTCGCGACGCGCGATCACATAGACCAGATCGTCGACGAGAAGCGTGTCCGAGCTCTTTGGAACGAACAGGTGATTGCCGCGAAAAACCCCGGTGACCACGGAGCCGAGATCGGGGAACAGCTCGGTCAGCTGGCGCAGCGGCGTGTTGACCACCGGGCAGTCTTCCTGGCAGACGACGCCAACCACGACCACCTGGTCGTCTGCAAAGCGCACAGTTTCCACCGCGCCTGGCAGTGCGAGGCGCCGGAGCACCATCTCGCCGACCTCGATTTCCGGAGAAATGATCACGTCGATCGGCATGTTGTCACGCGAGAACAGGTCGCTCCACTGCGGCCTGAGGTAGCTTTGCGCGCGCACACGAGCCACCTTGGTAGGGACCTTGAACAGGGAATGCGCCACCTGGCACGCCACCATGTTGACCTCGTCATACAAGGTGACGGCGATCAGCATGTCCGCCTGATCGGCTCCGGCCTGTGCCAGCACGTCGGGATGCGCGCCATGTCCGACAAAACCGCGCACGTCGAGCGTGTCGCGGATCACGTTGATCAGTCGCGGCGACGAATCGATAACGGACACGTCGTTCTGCTCCGCTGCAAGCTTTTCGGCGATACCGTAACCGACCTGGCCGGCGCCACAAATCACCACTCTCATGGCCTGGGTTCCTTCATCGCGTGCCGTGGCGCGGGCGCCGTGGCAGTCCGTTCGCGCCTGATGTGGTGGCGTCGAAACACGGCCTGTGCGGGCGACGCTCGCCAACACCTATTCCCAATTCGAAAACCACACCGGAAACATAAACCTGCTCGTCGCATTTCTGAATCTGACGGTCGTCCCGGACACGCCGGCACCCGCGCCGATCGTCCGATACGGGTGATTATGACAGTCCTAGCGACTTGAGCTTTCGATGCAAAGCGGAGCGTTCCATTCCCACGAATTCCGCGGTACGCGACACATTGCCACCGAAGCGCTTGATCTGCGCCTGCAGGTAATCGCGTTCGAAAAGCTCGCGCGCGTCGCGCAACGGAAGGGCCATCAAATGCTCTCCGCCACCGTTTGTCGGCAGGTTCGGTGCATCCGCACCGATCTCGCCCGGCAGCAGGTCCGCCGTGATCACCGCGTCCGGGTCGGCCCGTGTCAGGATCATCAGCCGTTCGACATTGTTGCGCAACTGGCGCACGTTGCCCGGCCAGTCATGTGCCTGGAGCACGGCCATCGCGTCCTCGCCGATGCGGCGGATCGGCAGGCCGGAACTGAGCGAAATCTGTTCCATGAAAAACTGCACGAGTTCCGGAATATCCTCCCGGCGGTCGGCAAGCGCCGGCACATGCAGCGGAACGACGCCCAGCCGGTGGAAGAGATCCTCCCGCAGGCGACCGTCGGAAATCTCCTGCTCCAGATGGCGGGCGCTCGACGACAGAATGCGGATGTCGACGCTCACCTTGCCTGCTCCGCCGACCCGGGAAAAGGTCTGGTCGACGAGCACCCTCAGGATCTTTCCCTGGGTGCCATGGGGCATATCCGCCACCTCGTCGATGTAGAGCGTCCCGCCATGCGCCTCTTCCATCGCACCGATCTTGCGGATTCGTCCGTCCTCACCCTCGATGCCGAAGAGTTCTTCCTCCATGCGTTCCGGGGTGATGGTTGCGGCATTGATCACCACGAAAGGGCTTTTCTCGCGCTGCGAAGCGGCGTGAATCGTTCGGGCGGTCAGTTCCTTGCCGGAACCCGACGGACCCGTGATCAGAACACGGCTGTTGGTTGGTGCGACGCGTTCAATGGTGCTGCGCAACTGGCCCATGGCGCTGCTCTTGCCAAGCAGGTCCAGAGCATCGGAACTGCGCTGCTTGAGCTGGCGGATCTCCCGGCGCAACGACGAGGCTTCGAGTGCGCGTTCGGCAATCAGGACAAGCCTGTCTGCCTTGAACGGCTTTTCGACATAGTCGTAGGCGCCGCGCTTGATCGCGGAAACCGCCGTTTCGATATTGCCGTGGCCGGAGATGATGACGACGGGAAGGTCGGGATCCTGTTCCTTGATCACATCCAAAAGGTCGAGGCCGTCGAGCCGGCTGCCCTGGAGCCAGATATCGAGCACCACCAGTGACGGACGGCGTTCCTGGATCGCGGCAAGCGCCTTGTCGCTGTCGGATGCGGTGCGGGTGTTGTAACCCTCGTCATCGAGAATGCCCGCGATGAGATCGCGAATATCGGCTTCATCGTCGACTACCAGAATATCATACGCCATCTGTCGCAACCGTTTCCGATGTTGTTGGGGCCTGATCCGCCTCGGCAGCAATGGCCGGCACGGCATCGAGCGCAAGCGTGAGCCGTACCGTGGCACCACGCCCGCCGGACGGGTCCGCGGGATCTTCGGGAGCATCGAGCAACTCGATGCCTCCGCCATGTTCTTCCAGGATCTTCTTCACGATCGCCAGACCAAGGCCTGTGCCCTTTTCCCGCGTCGTCATATAGGGCTCGAGCAGCCGCTGCCGGTTTTCTACAGGCAATCCGATGCCATTGTCGGTGATGTCGATCACCACTTTGCCGTCGCTCTGTGCCAGGTGAATGTCGATACGTCCGTCCGCCACCTGCTCCTTGGGAAGCGCCATGACGGATTCCGTCGCGTTCTTGATCACATTGGTCAGCGCCTGGCCGACAAGTCGCTGGTCGAACCGTGCCTTCACGGGGTCATCCGGCAGATCCGTCCTGATCGATATATCGGGATTGGCCACCCCTTGCAGGAATGCCGCCTCGCGCAAGGTGGTGCGAAGGTCGGAGACCTCCATCGTCGGCTTGGGCATGCGCGCAAAGGACGAAAACTCGTCGACCATCCGGCCGATGTCCCCCACCTGACGGATGATCGTGTCGACGCATTGGTCGAAAACACCCCGATCCTCGACGATCACCTTCCCGTAACGACGGCGGATCCGCTCCGCCGAAAGCTGGATCGGCGTCAGCGGGTTCTTGATTTCATGGGCAATCCGCCTTGCGATGTCGGCCCAGGCCGACGTGCGCTGCGCGGTGACGAGATCGGTGATGTCGTCCAGCGTGACGACGAAACCGTGTTCGCTGCGGGTGGACTGTTCACTGGTCACGCGCACGTTGACGGTGCGTTCCCGGCCATGGCGGTGCAACGACACCTGCGTTTCACTCATCCGGTCGTCCGCACGCGCCAGCACATCCCCGACGATCCCCGCCAACTCCGGCACCGCTTGCGCCAGCGGTTCGTCAAGCAGTACGCTTTCGCTGACCCCGACGAGCGACAATGCAGACCGGTTGACCAGGGTGATCCGTCCGCTGTCGTCAACGCCGATGACGCCGGCCGTCACGCCCGACAGCACGGCCTCGGTGAACCGACGGCGGCGGTCGATCTGGTCGTTGGCGGCCAGAAGTGCGTCGCGTTGCCCGCGCAGCTGAGCCGTCATGTTGTTGAAGGTCGCGCCCAGATTGGCGAGGTCGCCGGCCGATTTGTCGGTTTCAACCTGGACATAGAGGTTGCCCTTGGACACCTGGTCCGCCGCCCCGATCAACCGCCGGATCGGAGCAACCAGCATGTTTGCGAACCCGAAGCCGATCCAGATCGACGACAGCAACAGCACCAGCGTGACGCCGGTATAAACGAGCGCGAAGGCCACCTGGACCCCGAACCGGCTTTGCTCCATGCGCGTGTACTGGTTCGCCCCCTCCTCCGCCAGGCGCATGTAATCAACCACGCGCTTGTCCATCGCGCGCGTCACGTAGAGATACATGTCGTCATAGGCCGAGAGCTTCATGACGCCGCCGACGAGGTTGGAAACCCCCGGCGCGATGATCACCGGCTCCCCCCCGTCCGCCTGATTGAAGGCCTGATTGGGCGGAAGGAGCACGTCCATGTCCGGGTTGACGATGATCCGTGTGATGACCGTCCCGTCGGACTTCATCAAAAACGCGCCGAGCAGCGCCCGCAAGGATGTTTGCGTCTGGAAAAAGGAATCGAAGCGCGTGGGCTCGAACTCGTAGACGGCCTTTGCCCGATCAATGTCGTTCGCCATGGCGATCAGGTCGCCACGCAGGACACGCGCGTGTTCCTGAAGATAAGCCTGTGCCACGGTCAGGGCATTGTCGATGATCAGACGCGTGCGGTCCTCGAACCACCGGTCGAGCCCCCGATCCAGGGTGATTGTCGCCAGGATCGCGACGAGAATCGCCGGAACGGCGGCAACGAAGCTGAACAGCGTGACGATCCTGCCGTGCAGCCTTGCCGCGGCCCGGCCCCGCCGGCGGGCCTGCCAGAGCGACAGCAGTTCCAGTGCGATCAGCAACACAAGGGCGGCCACCAGAATGCCGTTGATCACCATCGCGATCTGGGCCACCGGGCCGTCTGGGGGAATTGGCGTCACCCCCATCAACAGGAAAAAGGTGAAGGTGATCGAGATCAGCGATACGACGACAAGCACAAAGCCAAGCCGGCGGACACGCAGCCCCGTTCGGCCATGGTCTGCCTGACTGGCTGTCGCGCTGGTTCGTTCGGCGGTCAAGATTGGGCAACCATCATCTGGAATCGGCCCATGCGGGACCGGCGCAAAGATGCGGCACCCTTACCACACATTGTTGCCAAATTACGACAGACAGATTGCAACGTGATTGCCGCGCGACACCGGGCGCCATCTCATCTGTTTGCCCGGATCACCTGCACATCGAGATCCCGGATCTTTTTGCGCAGGGTGTTGCGATTGACGCCGAGGAGTTCAGCGGCCTTGATCTGATTGCCACGGGTGGCGGCCAGCGCCGCGCCGATCAGCGGATATTCCACTTCCCGCAGAATCCGATGATAAAGGCCGGGTGGCGGCAACGCGTCGCCGAATGCCTGGAAGTACGTGTTGAGATAGCGTTCGACCGACCCTGTAAGATCGACGGTCCCGTTCTCCTCTTCATCGGGCAGGGAAGCCGGCTGGCTCAACTCCTGATCGATCAGGGCGGCGGAAATCACATCCTGCGGATAGAGGGCCGACAGACGACGCACGAGGTTTTCCAGCTCCCGCACATTGCCCGGCCATCGGTAGTGACGCATGCGGTCGATCGCGGCGTTCTCGATCTGCTTCGACGGAAGACCTTCCCGGTCCGCAAGCGTGAAGAAATGGCGTACAAGATCGGGAATGTCCTCGATGCGCTCGCGCAGCGGCGGAAGGCGGATCGGCACCACATTGAGCCGGTAGTAGAGATCCTCGCGAAACAGGCCCTGATTGATCAGTTGGCGCAGGTCCTTGTTTGTCGCCGCCACGATGCGCACATCGGTGCGGATCGGCACCCGTCCGCCGACGGTCGTGTATTCGCCCTGTTGCAGCACGCGCAGCAGGCGGGTCTGCGCTTCCATCGGCATGTCGCCGATTTCGTCAAGAAACAGCGTGCCGCCGTCCGCCTGCTCGAACCGTCCGGCCGAGCGCTGCTGCGCGCCGGTGAAGGCGCCCTTCTCGTGGCCGAACAGCTCCGCCTCGATCAGGTCGCGCGGAATGGCCGCCATGTTGATGGCGACAAAGGGACCGTTGCGCCGCTTGCCGTAGTCATGCAGCGCGCGCGCCACCAGTTCCTTGCCGGTACCGGACTCGCCGTTGATCATCACCGACAGGTCGGTCTGCATCAGCCGCGCCAGAACCCGGTAGATCTCCTGCATCGCGGGAGACCGGCCGATCAGCGGTATGTTCTCGCCGCCGTCATCGGGAGCATCGACCTGTGCACGTTTCGGCTCCGACAGTGCGCGACTGACGATGCTGGTCAGTTCCTTCAGGTCGAAGGGCTTGGGCAGGTACTCGTAAGCCCCCTTCTCCGATGCGCGGATCGCCGTCATGAAGGTGTTCTGCGCGCTCATCACGATGACCGGCAGATCCGGACGCATCTTCTTGATGCGCGGCAATACGTCGAAGGCGTTTTCATCCGGCATCATCACGTCGGTGACCACGAGATCGCCGTCGCCGGAACTGATCCAGCGCCACAGGGTCGTTGCATTTGAGGTCAGCCGAACAGTGTATCCCGCCCGCGACAGCGCCTGGTTGAGCACTGTGCGGATCGCGGCATCGTCGTCGGCGACAAGAATGGTACCGGTCGGCATGTTTTCGGGTTCCCCGGTGTCGGATCTCGTAACGTCAGGTCAGGTTTCGTCTTGTGTCGCATAGGCCGGCATCAGGATGCGGAAGACCGTCCGCCCCGGCTGGCTGTCGCATTCGATCACGCCGCCGTGGTCGCCGATGATCTTGGCGACAAGCGCCAGACCGAGCCCCGATCCGTTCGCCTTCGTCGTCACGAAGGGATCGAACAGATGCGGCAACAGGTCCTCCGGCACGCCTGGGCCACTGTCGCGCACACAGAATTCAAGCGGCAGGCTGACCCGCTCCCGCGATCCCGGCACCGACAGGCGAATTCCCGGCCGGTAGGCCGTCGTCAGCGTGATCTCGCCGCCCTGTCCGCCGGAAACCGCCTCGGAGGCGTTTTTCAAGAGGTTTAGGAACACCTGCACCAGCTGGTCGCGGTTGGCGAAAACGAGGGGCAATGAGGGGTCGTAATCGACATTGATCGTCACGTTGCGGGCAAACCCGGAGGACGCCAGCCGCTGCACGTGATCGAGCACCACATGGATGTTGACCGGCTCGCGTTCGATCGGGCGTTCGTCGGAAAACACCTCCATCCGGTCGACCAGCTTCACGATCCGGTCGGCCTCGTCCATGATCAGCCGGGTCAGCGCCCTGTCCTCGTCGGAGGCTGCCCCCTCAAGCAACTGCGCCGCGCCGCGAATGCCCGACAGCGGGTTCTTGATCTCATGCGCAAGCATCGTGGCCAGGCCTGAAACGGTGCGCGCGGCCCCGCGCGAGGTCAGCTGGCGGTCGATCTTTTCCGCCATTCCGCGTTCCTGCAGCATCAGGACGACCGACCCCGGAGAATCGGCGACGGGTGCGGCGATGATATCGACGATCTTTTCTGACCCGATCCTCGGCGAGCCGATGTCGACCTTGTACTCGTTGACCGGCGCGCCACGGTCGCGCACCTGCGAGATCAACAGCAGCAAGGGACTGCCGAAGGGCACGAAATGCGACATGGGGTGGCGGCGCAGGACTTGCGCGCTGGCGCGAAAGAAGCTCTCCGCCGCCATGTTCGCCTCGACCACGCGCCCCTGCGGATCGATCAACAGGAGGGGGTGCGGCAAGGCATCGAGAATGGGCGTGGAGGACGTCCCGGATCGAACCCCGGAGTGCATCGATGCATCGCTCATGCGGCCGCCTCCTGGCCTTCCTGCAGGATCCAGCTACGCAATGAGCTCAGGACGAACCTGGCATCCTGCGACGTCAGCACCGCCTTGCGAAGCGTTCCCGGCATGGCCGGCGACGTGTCGTCCAGGTACCAGGCGACGTGTTTGCGCGCGAGCTTCAGACCCTTCTCAGGGCCATAATGCTCAAGCATCGTCTCGACATGCTCGCACACGAGATCGGCGAGCACAGCGCCCTGAGGCGTTTCAACGGCGATGTCACCGGCCAGCACCGCGCCGATCTGTCCGGCAAGCCAGGGACGCCCGTAGGAGGCTCGGCCAATCATCACCGCATCCGCGCCCGAACGGCGCATCATCTCGCGGGCATCCTCCGCAGAGTGGCAATCCCCGTTGGCGACGAGCGGCACATTGATGCGCTCGCGAACGGCCCGAATCGCATCCCAGTCGGCCGTGCCCTTGTAGAACTGACAGCGCGTGCGGCCATGCACCGTGATCATGCTGACGCCCGCGTCTTCGGCGCGCTTGGCAAGGTCCGGCGCATTCAGGCTGTCGTGATCCCAGCCAAGCCGCATTTTCAGCGTCACCGGAACCGACACCGCCGCGACAGTCGCCTCGATCAGGCGAAGCGCATGATCGAGGTCGCGCATCAGCGCCGAACCGGAATACCCCGACGTCACCTTTTTGGCCGGACAGCCCATGTTGATGTCGACGATATCC
This sequence comes from Stappia sp. ES.058, assembly GCF_900105595.1. Taxonomy (GTDB): domain Bacteria; phylum Pseudomonadota; class Alphaproteobacteria; order Rhizobiales; family Stappiaceae; genus Stappia. The sequence goes on from NZ_LT629784.1 coordinate 1,723,789, forward strand.
GCGCCCGCGTCTTCCGCAAGACGCGCGCCGGTCTCCATCCAATGTGCTTCCCGGCCGGCCAGCTGCACCACATGCAGGGCCCCGTCAACGCCTTCGCTGCGCAGTCTGGTCTCCGGGTCGCCGCTCGCCAGTTGCTCGCAGGCCACCATTTCCGACACCACCAGACCGGCCCCAAAGCGCTGCGCAAGACGGCGGAACGGCAGATCCGTTACCCCGGACATGGGCGCGAGAAAGGCTCGGTTCGGCACGGCGATCCCGCCGATCTCCATTTCAGCCCCCAAGAATGCCGCGTCGTTTTTGCTCATATGATGTGCACTTTCCATTGTGCCTATAGAATAGACATCCGCCCTGCTCTCGCAAGTGACAATTTCAGGTCCCGCACATAAGCCTTGAGATCACCGGTGGAAAGTTTCAAAACGCAGGCACGCCTTGCTAGCTGGGACAGCGCCTGTATGTCGACCGAATCCGCCTCACCGCCAAAGCGCGAAATTCCAGCCAGAACAGCCGCGCTGGTGGTCGCCGCGGGGCGTGGGTCCCGCGCGGGGCACGGTGATACACCAAAGCAATACCAATTGATCGGCGGCGCCCCCGTCCTTGCCCGAACGCTCCACGCGCTTGACTGCGCCGGCACCATAGATGCGATCCAGGTGGTGATCCACCGCGACGACATGCCGCTTTATGAGGCCTGCATGGCCGGGCTTTCGCTCGCCTGCACGTTGCTTCCCCCTGCCATAGGCGGCGAAACCCGGCAACGATCCGTTCTTCTTGGCCTGCGTGCCCTTGCCCAGCATGTCCCGGATCGCGTTCTGATCCACGATGCGGCACGGCCCTTCGTGACCAAGGCCGTGATCGATGCAACCCTGCAAGCCCTGGCCCGGGGCGATACCGGCGCCATCGCATCGATTCCCGTCGTCGATACGCTGAAAAGCACAAGCTTCGGCACAAACCGTGTCGATGAAACGGTCGACCGGGAACAGCTGCGCATTGCCCAAACGCCGCAGGGTTTTCGGTTCGACACGATCCTTGCGGCCCATGAAGATGCCGCACGCGGCGGGCCGGGTGATCTCACCGACGATGCGGCCGTCGCCCAATGGGCCGGCGAGACGGTCCGCTTTGTTGCCGGCGATCCGGCGAATGTGAAAATCACGACGGCGGAGGACCTGATGCAGGCCGACCGGAAACTGACCCTCGAAAACTGGGCGGCCCGCGGCGACATCCGCGTCGCCAGTGCCTACGATGTGCATGCCTTCGAGGCGGGCGACCACGTGATGCTCGGTGGCATCGAGATCGCCCATGGCAAGGCGCTGAAGGGTCATTCCGATGCGGACGTCGTCCTTCACGCGCTGACAGATGCCATTCTCGCCACTCTGTGCGACGCCGACATCGGCCACCATTTTCCGCCCTCTGATCCGGCCTGGCACAAGGCGTCCTCGGATCGTTTCCTGGCCTTCGCCGCAGATCGTGTGCGCGAACGCGACGGCGCGATTGCGCATCTCGACACAACGGTCGTCTGCGAGGAACCCAAGATTGGCCCGCACCGCGAGGCCATGCGCGCGCGGATCGCCGAAATCTGCGGCATCCCGCTTTCGCGTGTCTCGGTCAAGGCGACCACATCGGAGAGCCTGGGCTTCACCGGGCGCGGCGAAGGCATTGCCGCCCTTGCTTCCGCGACGGTGCGCCTGCCCTTTTGTCCCGACGAAACGGATTGAGCAAGATCATGACCGACCTGACGTCCCTGATGCCGGCCGCCGTGTCCCTCGTCTCGGAGTTCACACGCACCGGCCGGATGGTGGCCACCGCGGAAAGCTGCACCGGCGGCCTGATTGCCGCGGTCCTGACGGAAGTTCCCGGGTCCTCCGCCGTCGTCGAACGCGGTTTCGTGACCTATTCGAATGAAGCGAAGACAGAGCTGCTGGCAGTGCCCGAAGAGCTGATCGCGGACAAGGGCGCGGTAAGCCGAGAGGTCGCGATGGCGATGGCCTCCGGCGCGCTCGCCGCCTCGCGGGCGGATGTCACCGTTGCCGTGACAGGCATCGCGGGGCCCGGCGGCGGATCGCCGGAAAAACCGGTTGGGCTGGTGCATTTCGGCTTTGCCGCCAAAGGAAAACCCGCATCACACGAGGAGCACCGCTTCGGAGATCTGTCTCGGGCCGAAATCCGCCTGGCGACGGTCGCCGTCGCTCTGGCAGGTCTTTCAAAATTGAACGACTAGAAAAACCTTGCCTTCACCAGCAAAGCAATCTCCCTGAACAGACTAAGAAATTGGCAATATTGACCAGGGCATCATGCAGCGTTGCAGAAGGAAAATACTATGCGTGCGTTGCAAGTTGCCACCATCATCCTCTCCATTGTCCCCGCAACAGCGATTGCGGGAGAATTTCATATGATTTCCCGCCAATCGGATGGAACATTCGTTTCCAGTCACCGCGTTTTCGACCGCAACAGCGCGTCGCTTCACGAAATCGCCTTGTGCGGCCGCGCCTATTTCGCCCGTGCCGCGACCGTGGCCTGGATGAATTACGAGGCGGAGGAAGGGCGCGACGTCGGGCTGGAGTTCAACGGCGGAAACGGCTGGTTCCGCGTGTGTGAAAACCCGGATCGACAAGTCAAGCTCGCCGACATCGGCGTCACGGAAGACAATGTGACCGTCATGCGCGCAAGTGACGAGGCCACGAGACGGCGTCAGCGCTTCGTCAACATCAAGGATGCCTTTTCAGGCTTTGCCAATTCCGGGCGTAAAGCACCCTCATACCATGGCCGCTAGCGGCCATGGATATCATCGCACCCGTCAGCCGCCACCATAGACGACATCCGCGCGCGCCTCGAAGGCATCCGAGAATTTCCGGAACGCACGGTCGAACATCGCCGACATCAACGCACTCAGGGCGCGATTCTTGAATTCATAGGAAATGTAGAAACCGATCTCGCTGGTGTCCTCCCCCAGCGGGCGGAAGGTCCAGTGGTTCTCCAGATGTCGGAACGGGCCGTCGAGGTATTCCACCAGAATGCGATCCGCGTCCGGTTCCAGCGTGACACGGCTGGTGAAGGTCTCCCGGAACAGCTTGTAGGACACCGTCATGTCGGCGACGAGGATTTCGCGGCCGTCGTCGAGCGCCTTGCGCCCCCGCACGTGGAGGCTCTCGCACAGGGGAACAAACTCCGGATATTTTTCGACATCCGCAACGAGGGCGAACATGTCGGCTGCGGAATGATCAACCTTGTGAAGGGTCTTGAAAGACGGCATCGGCACTCACGACGTCACGATGGGTCAAACGGCACCCGGAAGCCGCGATTGCGGCCGTCCCGGCGCCTCGGATGATTGGATGGCGACGAAAGGCGCGATCTGCCCGAGCGATGGAACGCTGCGCAATCAAGCCGCTCCCTGCACGCCCAGCTTGGCGTCCCGCGCACGCCGCAAATCGAGGAAATCCTCACCGGCATGATGCGACGAGCGCGTCAACGGGCTGGCGGAGACCTTCAGGAAGCCCTTGGCATAGGCGATCTTCTCATAGGCCTTGAACTCGTCCGGCGTGACGAAGCGGTCAATCGCATAGTGCTTGGAGCTCGGCTGCAGATACTGGCCGATGGTCAGGAAGTCCACATCGGCGGAGCGCAGGTCGTCCATCAGCTGGAGCACCTCGTTGCGCTCCTCGCCAAGCCCGACCATGATGCCGGACTTGGTAAACATCGCCGGATCAAGTTCCTTGACCTGCTGCAACATCCGGATGGAGTGGAAGTAACGTCCGCCGGGCCGCACCGCCAGGTAGTTCGAGGGCACAGTCTCCAGATTGTGATTGAACACATCGGGCCGCGCTTCAACGACCGTTTCGACCGCGCCCGGCTTGCGCAGGAAATCGGGGGTCAGAACCTCGATGGTCGTATCCGGCGAGCGATTGCGAATGGCCGCGATCACGTCCGCGAAATGCTGCGCGCCGCCGTCGTCGAGGTCGTCCCGGTCGACGGAGGTGATCACGACATGCTGCAACTCCATCGTCGCCACCGCTTCGGCAACACCGATCGGCTCGTTGGGGTCCACGGGACCAGGCATGCCCGTGCGCACATTGCAGAATGCGCAGGCGCGAGTGCAGGTGTCACCAAGGATCATGAAGCTTGCGTGTTTCTTCGACCAGCATTCGCCGATGTTGGGACAGCCGGCTTCCTCGCACACGGTGACGAGATTGTTGCTGCGCACGACCTCTTGTGTCTCGCGATACACGGGCGACGTCGGCGCCTTGACGCGGATCCACGCCGGCTTGCGCTGGATCGGATTGTCGGGCCGATGCGCCTTTTCCGGGTGACGGGGGCGCGGGGCGTCGCCCTTCTCGGGCGAGACTGTGTCGAGGATCGTAACCATGGTCCCTAACTGTCGTTGTTGAGGAGAAAGGTCAAGAGTTTCACTGCATGTCAGCCTTGCGTCTGGCGCGGCAATGCGTGGCGCGAGAGCGCCGCGCGCGCGGCGTCGGAAAAGGGCTGCGACCTGCGCGCGGCCTGGTTCAACTGGACAATGACCGTCCGGGCTTTCGCGACGGGCATTCCGTCTTCCTTGCAAACGAGTTGCACAAGGGTCATCGAACTGCGCCCGATCTCGACAATTCCAGTGCCGACATCGACATGCCCCGGCCAGAAAAGCTCCGCCATCAGGTCCAGTTCCAGCCGCACCAACGCGAATGCACAACCTTCGTCCGCAACCGGCGCCGCGCTGTCGTAAAACAGCGCCACACGCCCGGCTTCGAGCATTTCGGAAAAGACCGCGTTGTTCACGTGGCCCTGGCGATCGGTGTCGCAATAGCGCAGCTTCTCACGCACCCGCGCCGGAAAGCTGTCGAGCGAGAGCGGTTCATCCATCGCGCCGTCCTCGCGCGGCTGAGGCAAGTCTCACCGTCATCCCCTGATCTTGCGCCAGAGGAAAAGAAGCAGAATCGCACCGACCGTCGACAACACCAGCTGATCGATGAAGCCGCCCGAGATGTTGAGCCGCAGGATTTCCGCGAGCTTGCCACCGACAAGCGCGCCGATCAAACCGACCACCAGGCTTCCCAGAAATCCGCCTCGGCCGCCGAGAACGCGATAGGCAACAGCGCCCGCAATCAAACCGATGATGATCCACATGATCAGGCCCATCGCTCAGTCCTTTCAGGAGATCGGTATCGGGAACGGGTCGCCGCGCACCCGCGCGACGCCCATGACGTTGATGAATGTCCGGCCGGAACATACCAGCCAAGCACTATAAGCCCTCCGCGTCAGGCAAGGAGCCGCGCGACAAAAACAACGACGATCGCGCCAACCGCCGCAACGACGATCTGATTGACGATTGGATTGCCGAGACTGACGTTGATGCCGGCAAAGCTGAACAGGAACCCGCCAACAAATGCGCCGATCAGGCCGGTGATCAGATAGCGGACCAATCCGCCTCCGCCGAGCACGAGGCTGGCCAACCAGCCCGCGACCAAGCCGATAACGCACCAGATCAGAATGTTCTTGATGTCCATATCGAAGTCCCCCTTTTTGAGTTTCCGCGCCGAGCGCCGGGCTTAGCGTAGAGATTCTTCCAGACAACTCAAGCGACAGCGTTCGTTCCGCACGCCATGCAACGTGTCCCCTGGCTCACGCGTTCAGCACACGGCCATAGGCGTCGAGCACGCTTTCCTTCATCATCTCCGACAGCGTCGGATGCGGGAAGATCGTGTGCATCAACTCTTCCTCGGTGGTCTCCAGGTTCATGGCGACGACAAACCCCTGGATCAGCTCGGTCACTTCCGCGCCGACCATATGCGCGCCGATCAACTCGCCCGTCTTCTTGTCGAAGATCGTCTTGATCATGCCGTTGTCCTCGCCAAGGGCGATGGCCTTGCCGTTGGCATTGAACGAATAGCGCCCGACACGGACCTCGCGGCCCTGTTCCTTGGCTTTGGCTTCCGTCAGGCCGACCGAGGCGACCTGAGGATTGCAATAGGTGCAGCCCGGAATCAGGTTCTTGTCCATCGCATGAACGTTTGGCAGGCCGGAGATCTTCTCGATGCAAATGACGCCCTCATGCTCCGCCTTGTGGGCGAGCATCGGCGGGCCGGCGACATCGCCGATGGCATAGACGCCCGGAATGTTCGTCTTGCCGTAGCCGTCGATGACGATGCAGCCGCGATCGGTCTTGACGCCGAGCTCTTCCAGGCCAAGCCCCTCGATGTTGCCCTGCACGCCGACGGCGGAGATCAGCTTGTCGGCGGTGATCGTCTGCGTCTTGCCGTCCTTGGTCTCGACATGGGCGGTGATCGAATTCCCGGCCTTGTCCACCTTGGCGAGCTTGGCCTCGGTCATGATCTTGATGCCGCGCTTCTCCAGCGCCTTGCGCGCAATCGCGGAGATCTCGGGGTCTTCCACCGGCATCACCTGCGACATCACTTCGACGACGGTCACCTCCGTACCCATCGAGCGATAGAAGGAAGCGAATTCGATACCGATCGCGCCCGAGCCCATGACGACGATGGTTTTCGGCAGCGTGTCCGGCTTCATCGCCTCGAAATATGTCCAGATCAGCTTGCCGTCCGGCTCGATGCCGGGCAGCGCGCGCGGCCGCGCGCCCGTCGCAACGACGATGTGTTTGGTGGTGTAGGTGCCCTCGCCCTTCACGGTCTTGGGAACCGGGTTCTGCGGCTCGACGGCGGGCTTGGAGGGTTTGCCGACGACGACCTCGCCAGGCTTCGTCAGTTTCGCCTCGCCCCAGATCACGTCGATCTTGTTCTTCTTCATCAGGAAACCGATGCCGCCGTTGAGGCGCGCCGAAACGCCGCGCGAGCGCTTGACCACGTCCTTGACGTCGGCGGTCATCTTGCCCTCGAGCGTCAGGCCGAAGCTTTTTGCGTGATTGGCGTGATCGAGGATTTCGGCGGAACGCAGCAGCGCCTTCGTCGGGATGCAGCCCCAGTTGAGGCAGATGCCGCCCAGGTGCTCGCGTTCGACGATGGCGGTTTTCATGCCCAGTTGAGCCGCCCGGACGGCGGCGACATAGCCGCCCGGTCCCGAGCCGATGATGATCACGTCATATGACGTCGCGGTCATGAAGTCCCCTCCAGATGGATCGTTGGAGCTGCTGCGAGCAGGCCGCGCGCTCCTAAAATACCGGCAAGCCTTGAAAAGATGCGGCGCGCGTCACGTCCGCGCGCCGCACGACAATTACACCAGCATCGACATCGGGTTTTCGATGTACTGCTTGAAGGCGGCGAGAAGCTCCGCCCCGAGCGCGCCGTCGACGGCTCTGTGATCGGTGGAGAGCGTGACCGTCATCACCGTGGCGATGGCGAGTGCATCGTCCTTGACGACGGGGCGCTTCTGGCCCGCGCCGACGGCCAGGATCGTCGCATGCGGCGGATTGACCACCGCCGCGAAGTCCTTGACGCCCATCATGCCCATGTTGGAGACCGCCGTGGTGCCGCCCTGATACTCTTCGGGCTTCAGCTTCTTGGCCTTGGCGCGGGCCCCCATGTCCTTCATTTCGTTGGAGATGACCGACAGCGGCTTCATTTCCGCACTGCGTACGATCGGCGTGATCAGACCGCCCGGGATCGACACGGCGACGCCGACGTCGGCGTGTTTGTGCTTGACCATCGCCTCGTCGGTCCAGGACACATTCGCGTCCGGAACGTCGCGAAGCGCCAGCGCCAGCGCCTTGATGGTCATGTCGTTGACCGACAGCTTGTAGGCGGGCTTGCCCTCCTTGTCGCTCGGAGCCGCCGCATTGAGTTGGCCGCGAAGGGCCAGCAGGGCATCCAGTTCGCAATCCACCGAGACGTAGAAATGCGGAATGGTCTGCTTGGATTCCTGCAGGCGGCGGGCAATCGTCTTGCGCATGCCGTCGTGCGGGACGAGGTCGTAGGATCCGTCCTCGAAGTTCTTCAGCACCTGCTCGCTCGACGGACCCTTGGCCATTGCCGGGGCCTGTGCGGCGGCTGCGGCCTTGGGCGCCTCGGCGGCGGGAGCTGCGGCCTTGCCGGTGCCTTCTGACACAGCCTTGTCGACATCGCGCTTGACGATGCGTCCGTGCGGGCCGCTCCCCGTCATTGCCTTGAGATCGAGATCGTTCTGCGCGGCAAGCCGACGCGCCAGCGGCGAGGCGAAGATCCGCCCGCCGTCGGAGGCGGCCGGCGGCGGCGGCGCCTTGGCAAGCTCGGGCGATGCGGCCGCAGGCACCGGTTTGGCGTCAGCCTTGGACTCCGCCTTTTCCGGTTCCCGCTTGGCTTCCGCCTTCGGACCGCCGTTGTCGTTGCCAATGCCACTGCCGGCGCCCTCGAGCGCGGACGCATCCTCGCCCTCTTCCAAGAGCAGCGCGATCACCTCGTTGACCTTCACTCCTTCGGTGCCCTCGGAAACGAGGATCTTGCCGACGGTTCCCTCGTCGACGGCTTCCACTTCCATGGTCGCCTTGTCAGTCTCGATCTCCGCTATCACGTCACCGGAAGTGACGCTGTCGCCTTCCTTGACCAGCCATTTGGCCAGATTGCCCTCTTCCATGGTCGGAGACAGGGCAGGCATCAAAATCTTGATCGGCATCGTCTGTCCCTCGCCTCAGTCCGTGTAGGTGACGGTTTTCACCGCTTCGATGACATCCGCGACCGTCGGCAGCGCCAGCTTTTCCAGGTTGGCGGCATAAGGCATCGGAACGTCCTTGCCCGTCACCCGCACAATCGGCGCGTCGAGCCAGTCGAACGCCCGCAACTGCACCTGGAAGCCGATCTCGGAGGAAACCGAACACATCGGATAGGCTTCTTCCACCGTGACCAGCCGTCCGGTCTTTTTCACCGAGGCGATCACCGTGTCGATGTCGAGCGGGCGAATGCTGCGCATGTTGACGATCTCTGCCGAGATCCCCAGCGAGGCGAGTTCATCGGCCGCCTTGGTGGCATAGGTCATGCCGATGCCCCAGGAGACGATGGTGACATCGCTGCCCTTGCGCTCGATTTTCGCCTTACCGATGGGCAGGACGAAATCGTCCATGTCCGGGATCTCGAAGGACTGTCCGTAGAGGATCTCGTTTTCCAGGAAGACGACCGGATTCGGATCGCGGATCGCGGCCTTGAGAAGCCCCTTGGCATCGGCGGCCGACCACGGCTGCACCACCTTCAGGCCCGGAACATGCGCATACCAGGAGGCATAGTCCTGGCTGTGCTGCGCACCGACGCGGGCGGCCGCGCCATTGGCGCCGCGGAACACGATGGGCGCGCCCATCTGGCCGCCGGACATGTAGAGCGTCTTGGCGGCGGAGTTGATGATCTGGTCGATCGCCTGCATGGCGAAGTTGAAAGTCATGAACTCGACGATCGGGCGCAGGCCCGCCATCGCGGCACCGACGCCAAGCCCGGTAAAGCCGTGCTCGGTGATCGGCGTGTCGATCACCCGCTTGGCGCCGAACTCGTCCAGAAGCCCCTGCGAGATCTTGTAGGCGCCCTGGTATTCGGCGACCTCCTCGCCCATCAGGAAGACGTCCTTGTCGCGGCGCATCTCTTCGGCCATGGCGTCGCGCAGCGCTTCGCGCACCGTCGAGGTCTTCATCTCCGTGCCTTCGGGAATGTCGGGATCCTGCGCATCCTCGGGCGGGGGCGCGACCGGTTGGGCATGCACCGGCGGCAGACCGGTTTCCGGAGTGGCGTCGGAAGCCGATTCCGAAGCGGAAGCTTTCGGTTCGTCCGCATCGGCCTTCGGCTCGGACTTGGCCGGAGCGGAATCGAGGGAAGACGCATCCTCGCCCTCTTCCAGCAGAAGCGCGATCACCTCATTGACCTTCACGCTTTCCGTGCCTTCGTCGACGAGGATCTTTCCGATGGTCCCCTCGTCGACGGCCTCGACCTCCATCGTCGCCTTGTCGGTCTCGATCTCGGCGATCACATCACCGGCAGTGACGCTGTCGCCTTCTTTCTTCACCCATTTCGCCAGGGTGCCCTCTTCCATTGTCGGCGAGAGGGCCGGCATCAAGATTTCAATCGGCATCGTGCGTTCCCACCCTCAAAGCAGAATGTCGGTGTAGAGCTCGGAGGCATCCGGCTCTGGATCGTTTTGGGCGAATTCCGCCGCCTCGGCGACGGCTTCACGCACCTTCTTGTCGATGGCCTTGAGGTCGTCCTCGCTCGCCCAGTCGTTGTCGAGCAAGCGCTTGCGGACCTGCTCGATCGGGTCGTGCTCGGTTCGCATCTTCTGGACCTCGTCCTTGGAGCGGTATTTCGCCGGATCGGACATCGAGTGGCCGCGATAGCGGTAGGTGATCATCTCCAGGATGTACGGCCCCTTGCCCGTGCGGCAATGCTCAAGCGCCTTTTCGCTCGCCGCCATCACGGCGCGCACGTCCATGCCGTCGACCTGCTCACCCGGAATCCCGAAGGACGCGCCACGCTGCGACAGGTCGGTCGTCGCCGAGGCACGCTCGACGCTCGTGCCCATGCCGTATTTGTTGTTCTCGATCACATAGATGACCGGCAGCTTCCACAACTGGGCCATGTTGAAGCTCTCGTAGACCTGGCCCTGGTTGGAGGCGCCGTCGCCGAAGAAGGTCATCGCGACCGCGCCGTTCTCCCGGTAGCGGTTGGCAAAACCGAGGCCGGTGCCCAGCGACACCTGCGCACCGACGATGCCGTGCCCGCCGTAAAACTGCTTTTCCTTGGAGAACATGTGCATGGAGCCGCCCTTCCCCTTGGAATAGCCGCCCCGGCGTCCGGTCAGTTCCGCCATCACGCCCTTGGGATCCATGTCCATGGCCAGCATGTGACCGTGATCGCGGTAACCGGTGATCATCTGGTCGCCGTCCTCGGATGCCATGCGCATGCCGACGACGACCGCCTCCTGGCCGATGTACAAATGGCAGAAGCCGCCGATCAGACCCATGCCGTAGAGCTGGCCGGCCTTTTCCTCGAAGCGGCGGATGAGCAGCATGTGCCGATAGGCCGCAAGCTCCTGCTCCTTGTCGAATTCGATAATTGCGGGCGACGCCTTGGCCGCGCCTCCCTTCGACCGGCTCGTGCTTTTTGCCCGTGTGCCGGTGGTCTTCCGTGACGTTGCAGCCATGACCCTCATCTCGCTTGAAAAGCCCCGCGCGGGGGCCGCGTTTCCCCTTCAGCAACTTAGCGGAAGGTACTCCATTGCAAAAGTCAATGAAAGCAGACAGAGAGGGCCGTTAGAGACAATCAACCTACTGAAAATATAGATATAATATCATTTGAACTGTAATTCGGTTCAAATTCGATTTTAAACCTGAATTCAATTAACTTACAAGCGGGGCGACGGTCGCAGAATAGCGAGTTCGTTGGGATGCACCAGGTTCAGGCTCGCGCGCGCGCGTTCGTCGATCATGTCGGGGTCGAGGCTTTCCGGGCGCAGCAGCACGACCTTGCGCATCAGATTGTCGCGCTCCGCCTTGAGCGTCGCGAATTCCTGTTGAAGCTTGGCATATCGCAGGTCGAGACGCGCCTTGCCGACGAGCCCGAGCTCTCCGTTGAGCGCGTGAAACGCGAAATAGGCGACCAGAAGGCTTGCGACAGTCGGTGCGACAAGTCGTTGCCAAAGGGTCTTGCGACGATGACGGGTTGTTTTGACAAACACGGGGCTACGAGACCTGACTGAATACGAACCGCTCGATACGCAATCATCATCGCCCAACAGCCTTAATGGGGAGTTTCCAAGCCGTTGCCTCGCGCCGCGGGATGGATATTTTCCTTTCCCGACGCGGACCGCACCTCTCCCGACCATGCCGTCTTGTCGCTACGCCGCCTTGCTGTCCCCCTCCGCCAGCCGCACCAGCTTCAAAAGCACGGCCGCCGATCCCTTCAGGCGCTGTTCGGCCGTCTCCCAGTCGCGCGACAGCACGACTTTCTGGTCCGGGCGGATCTTGGCGAGAACGCCCTGCTCGCCGATGTAGGCGACAAGTCCGCCGGGGTTCGGGAACTCGTTGCCGCGGAAGGCGATGACGACTCCCTTCGGGCCGGCATCGATCTTTTCCACGTTCGCGCGGCGGCACAGGCCCTTGATGTAGACAATCTTCAAAAGATGCTCGACCTCGTCCGGCAACGGCCCGAAGCGGTCGATCAGTTCCGCGCCAAAGGCATCGATCTCTTCCGGAGCGGCGAGATCGGCAAGGCGGCGGTAGAGCGAGAGCCGCAATGGCAAATCCGCGACATAGCTTTCCGGAATGAGCACCGGGGTGCCGACCTGGATTTGCGGCGACCAGGCTTCCTCAAGCCCGGCGTCGCCGCCGTCCTTGAGTGACGCGACCGCCTCTTCCAGCATCTGCTGATACAGCTCGAAGCCGACTTCCTTGATGTGACCGGACTGTTCCTCGCCCAGCAGATTGCCGGCGCCGCGAATGTCGAGATCATGGCTGGCGAGCTGAAACCCTGCGCCCAGGCTGTCGAGCGACTGCAGCACCTTGAGCCGCCGGTCGGCGGTTGCCGTCAGCGTCTTGTTGGCAGGCACCGTGAACAGCGCATAGGCGCGGGCCTTGGAACGGCCAACGCGCCCACGCAGCTGATAAAGCTGCGACAGGCCGAACATGTCGGCCCGATGCACGATCAACGTGTTCGCGGTTGGAATATCGAGGCCGGATTCCACGATCGTGGTCGACAGCAGGACGTCGTATTTCCCCTCGTAGAAGGCATTCATGACGTCTTCCAGCTCGCCCGGCGGCATCTGGCCATGCGCGACGGCGACCTTCACCTCCGGCACGGCATCGTCGAGAAACGCCTTGGTGTCGGCGAGATCCGACACGCGCGGACAGACATAGAAGCTCTGTCCGCCGCGATAGCGCTCGCGCAACAGCGCCTCGCGCACGACGACCGGATCGAACGGCGAAATGAAGGTGCGCACCGCCAGCCGGTCGACCGGCGGAGTCGCGATCAGCGACAGTTCGCGCACGCCGGTCAGCGCCAGTTGCAACGTACGCGGGATCGGCGTGGCCGACAGCGTGAGCACATGGACCTCCGACTTGAGCTCCTTCAGCCGCTCCTTGTGCTTGACGCCGAAATGCTGCTCCTCGTCGATGATCAGCAGACCGAGATCGCGAAAGGCTACATTCTTGCCGAGCAGCGCATGGGTGCCAACGACGATGTCGATGGATCCGTCCGCAAGGCCCTTTTTGGCCGCAGACAGTTCCTTGGCCGGCACCAGCCGCGAGGCATGGGCGACCTGGATCGGCAGCCCCTGGAAGCGCTCGGAAAACGTCTTGTAGTGCTGGCGGGCAAGCAGTGTCGTCGGGACCACGAGGGCCACCTGGCGCCCGGTCATCGCCGCGATGAAGGCGGCGCGCAGCGCAACCTCGGTCTTGCCGAAGCCGACATCGCCGCACACGAGCCGGTCCATCGGACGACCGGACACCAGATCCTCGAACACCGAATCGATGGCGTTCATCTGATCGTCGGTCTCGTCATAGGGGAAACGCGCGGCGAACTCGTCATAGGCGCCTTCGGGCGGCGAGATCGCCGGCGCGGTCTTGAGCGCGCGCGCCGCCGCCGTCTTGATCAGGCCGTCGGCGATCTCGAGGATACGCTTCTTCATGCGCGCCTTGCGCGCCTGCCAGGCCCCTCCGCCCAGCTTGTCGAGCTGCGCCTCGGTGTCTTCCGATCCGTAGCGGGTCAGCAGCTCGATGTTTTCCACCGGCAGGAACAGCTTGTCGCCGCCGGCATATTGCAGCTCCAGACAATCATGCGGCGCGCCCACGGCCTCGATGGTCCTCAGACCAATAAACCGGCCAATGCCGTGTTCCGCATGCACCACGAGGTCGTTTTGCGAGAGGCTCGAAGCCTCGGTCAGAACATTGGCGCCGGAGGATTTGCGCCGGCGCTGGCGCACGAGACGGTCGCCCAGAATGTCCTGTTCGCAGATCAGTGTCAGATTGCCGACCTCGAACCCCTGTTCGACGCCCAGAAGCGCAAGCGCCGTCATGTCTTTCGGCAGGGCCTGAGCATCGGCGTCGCTTGCGACCGGAACGGTTCGGTCCAGTCCGTGATCGGCAAGGACATGCGACAGGCGTTCGCGCGATCCCTCGCTCCAGCAGGCGATCACGATCCGGTTTCCCGCCTTGCGCCGGACCGTCGCATGGGCGGTCAGCGCATCGAAGACATTGACCTCGCCCCCCGCACGCTCGGCGGCGAAACTGCGCCCCTGGCGACCGTCGAGCGGCACGACCGTCACACCCGTCCCCGGCGGCGCGTCGAACGCGGACAGCCTCAGCGACGTGCCGTCGGCGAGACCGGCCGTCCATTCCGCGTCCGTCAGATACAGCGCTTCGGGCGGCAACGGCTTGTAGGGAACGGAGCCCGCGCGTCCACTGCTTTCGCGAACCTCCCGGCGGGCGGCGTGGTGCTCGGCCACCTGCTCCTGGCGCTCGCGCACCACATCCTCGAGCGCGGCCGACAGCACGAAGGGGGTCTCGCCGGCGTAATCGAAGATCGTTTCCAGGGTCTCGTGGAAAAGCGGCAGCCAGTGTTCCATGCCCGCATAGCGCCGGCCTTCGCTGATCGATTGATAAAGAATGTCGTCGCGCTCGGACGCGCCGAATTGCGCGACATAGCCCTTGCGGAACCGCGAGATTGCCTCCTGCGACAGCACCGCCTCGCTCATCGCAACGAGATCGAGCCGCTTGAGCTGTTTGGTCGTGCGCTGGGTCTGCGTGTCGAAGGAACGCAGCGATTCCAGCGTGTCGCCGAAAAAATCCAGCCGGACGGGCTGCTCCATGCCGGGCGCATAGACATCGACGATGCCGCCACGCACGGCATATTCGCCGGTGTCCTGCACCGTGGAGGCGCGGGCAAAGCCGTTCGTTTCCAGCCAGGCCACCAGATCGGCGAGCTTGATGACATTGCCGGGCTTTGCGCGCCACGACTGGCTTGCGGCGAAGTCGCGCGACGGCAGCCGCTGGAGGACCGCGTTCGCGGTGGTCATCAGCACCGTCGGAGCGCTCAAGGACTCCTTGCTTGCAAGACGTGAAAGGGTCGTCAGGCGCCGCGCAACGATGGCCGGATTGGGCGACACGCGATCGTAGGGAAGACAATCCCAGGCGGGAAGGTCGAGAACCTCGGCCAACGGCGCGAAATAGCCCAGCGCATCCTGTACGGAGCGGGCGTGAGCTGCATCGCGCGCGACGAACACCAACCGCAGTCCCGCCGCGCCATCGGCGAGCAACCGGCCAAGCACCAGCGCCTCCGCCCCGTCCGGGACGCCGGTAACGACGGCATTGCCGTGTTGCGAAAGCACCTTCTCAAGCAACTTGCTTAATCCTTGCAAAAAATCCCGGCGCACGACCGCCGCGGGTATATCTGGCCTCTGCGCGCATCCGGCACGGCACGCAAGTCTGTTCGGTTCGTCAGCCGGTCCGCTGAAATTCCACGATGGCCCGATAGACAGGCGTATCGTAATTGGCAGGCACCGGCACACTGCCGATCATCCAGCTGAACAGGTCCTGGTCGGGCACATCCATCAGCCGCTCCAGCGTGTCGAGGTCGTCGTTGCAAAGCGTGTTCAAACGGGCCTTCGCATAATTTCCGAGCAGGATATCCATTTCCTTCATGCCCCGGTGCTGACACCGGAAGAGCATGCGCTTGCGTCGGGCATCTTGCGGGTCGGGCGCGCCGCGCGCGGTCTGATCCGAAGGATCGGGCATGATTGTCTTCCTCGCGCTCGTGTTTGATTTTGGCGCTTGCACTTGACAGAACTTCTCGGGTTCGCGGGTTATAGCGGCCCCGGCGCGAAACTCAATGCGCCGTGGCGACAGCCGACCAACCGTCAACCCGTGGCTCACCCGATTTCGCCCGAAACCGCCCGAGACCAAATGCGCCCCACGCTGCTCGACCCGCTCTTTGCTCCCATCTCGGCCCTGCCGGGCATCGGCCCGCGCACCGCGCGCCATCTGGCAACGTTGCTGGGAGTCGGCGCCGACCGCGAACCCTATGTGATCGACCTGCTGCTGCATCTGCCGACGGGCGTGATCGACCGCCGCCTGCGGCCTGGTGTCGCGCGCGCCGAGGAAGGCGCAATCGTCACCCTCGACGTTCACATTGACCGGCATCAGGCGCCGCCGCGCGGTAGCCGCGCGCCCTATCGCATCCAGGCGCATGACGACAGCGGCGATCTCACTCTCGTGTTCTTTCACGCAAGGCAGAACTGGCTTGAAAAGACCCTTCCCGTCGATAGCGAAATGGTGGTTTCGGGGCGGATCGAGTGGTTCAACGGCCAGCCGCAGATGATTCACCCCGATCACATGGTGATGGCTGAGGATGCCGCAAGCCTGCCGCTGGTGGAACCGGTCTATCCGCTAACCCAGGGCCTCTCCTCAAAGATGCTGCAAAAGGCGATGGCGGCAGCCCTCGAGCTTGTCCCCGACCTGCCTGACTGGCTGGACAGCGAACACGCAAGGCGTGGCAACTGGCCCGGGTTTCGCAAAGCGCTTGTGACCCTGCACCGTCCCCCCGCCGATGCGCTGGGCGCGGACGAGGCAACCGCCGCACATATGCGGCTCAGCTACGACGAGTTTCTGGCGAACCAGCTGGCGCTGGCGCTGGTGCGCCGCTCCATGCGCCAGACGAAAGGCATCGCGCGGGCCTTCGACGGCCGCCTGAAGACGAAGATCCTCGCCGACCTTCCCTATGCGCTGACAGACGGCCAGCGGAGCGCGATTTCCGATATCGAGGCGGATCTCGCCGAACCAGTGCGCATGCTGCGCCTGCTGCAGGGCGATGTCGGCGCCGGCAAAACCATCGTCGCGCTGATGGCGGCCGCCGCCATGATCGAATCCGGGGCCCAGACCGTGTTCATGGCGCCGACGGAGATCCTGGCACGGCAGCATTTCCTGTCACTTGCGCCCCTGTGCGAGGCCGCCGGCATCCGTATCGCCTCCCTGACGGGACGCGACACGGCGAAACACAAGCGCGAGACCCGCGCCGCGCTCGAGGCCGGCGAGGTCGATCTCATCGTCGGCACGCATGCGCTGTTTCAAAACGACGTCGACTTCGCCAATCTCGGCCTTGCCATTGTCGACGAGCAGCACCGCTTCGGCGTGCACCAGCGTCTCACGCTCTCGGCAAAGGGCAAGGGCGTCGACATGCTGGTGATGACGGCAACGCCGATCCCGCGCACGCTGGTGCTCACCTTCTTTGGCGACATGGACGTCTCCCGCCTGACCGAAAAGCCTGCCGGCCGCCAGCCGATCAAGACGGTCACCGTGCCGCTGGACCGCATGGACAATGTGGTCGAACGGCTCCGCGCAGCGCTGGCGGAGGGCAAGAAGGCCTATTGGGTCTGCCCGCTGGTGGAGGAATCGGAGAAATCCGATCTCGCGGCGGCCGAGGAGCGCTTCGAGGTGCTGCAGCAAGTGCTCGGTCCCCGCGTCGCGCTCGTTCATGGACGCATGACCAGCGACGAGAAGGCTGCGGCCATGTCCGCCTTCAAGGACGGACCCGTCCAGCTCCTGGTCGCGACCACCGTGATCGAGGTCGGTGTCGACGTACCCGACGCCACCATCATGGTGATCGAGCACGCTGAACGCTTCGGTCTGTCGCAATTGCACCAGCTTCGAGGCCGCGTCGGACGCGGGTCGGAGGCCTCGACCTGCCTGCTCCTCTACAAGACGCCGATTGGCGAGACGGCCCGCGCGCGCCTGTCGATCATGCGCGAGACCAACGACGGCTTCCTGATCGCGGAGGAGGACCTGCGCCTGCGCGGCGAGGGCGAGATCCTGGGCACGCGCCAGTCCGGATCACCGGGCTTCCGGATCGCCGATGCCGCCGAACAGGCAGACCTGCTTGAAGTTGCACGCGACGACGCAAGGCTCATTCTGGAGACGGACCCGGAGCTGACAAAACCGCGCGGCGCGGCCCTGCGGGTTCTGCTCTATCTGTTTTCGCGCGACGAGGCGATCCGCCTGCTGCGCGCCGGCTGAACGGCGCAGCCGCTCGTCAATCGGCCGTTTCCAGCGACCGCTTTGCGTCAGCGTCCGTCGTTGCGTCCGTGAGCGGCAGCACCTTGTCCCACTCGGGACTGACGAGACCGGCGGAAATCACAAGCTTGGCGGCCGCCTCGACCGTCATGTCCAGCTCGATGACCTCGTCACGCGGCACGAACAACAAGAACCCGGAGGTCGGGTTCGGGGTTGTTGGCAGGAACACCGCGGTGACATCTTCATTGTAGTCGTGGAGCTTGTGCGCGACCTCGCCGCGCGCGTTTGTTGCAATGAAGACAATCGCCCAAAGTCCCGGCCGCGGGTACTGGATGATGGCGGCCTTCTTGAAGCTGTTGGAGCGTTCGGCCAGGATCGTCTCGAAGATCTGCTTCAGACCGCTGTGCAGGTTGCGAACCACCGGCATGCGCCCAAGCAGGGATTCGCCGTAGGAGACCAGCGTTCGCCCGGCGATATTGGCCGTCAGGAACCCGATCACGACCAGCCCGAAAAACGCGACGATCAGGCCCACGCCCGGCACCGGAAACGGGAGATAGGTGTCGGGATTGTAGTTGCCGGGAATGAGCGGCTTGATCCATCCGTCGATCCATTGAACGATCGACCAGGTCAGATAGGCGGTGATGCCGACGGGTCCGGCAATGACCAGCCCGGTCAGGAAGTAGTTTCTCAAGCGGGTCATTGCGCTTGGCCGAGGCAGTTTGCCACCCCCGCCCTCCTGTTTGTGTCTGGATGTCGTATCGCCGCTCATCGTCCTGTCGTACCCTGCCTGTCCCATGAACGACCAAGATGCAAATCGCGCGCCATATCCGATGCAGGAAAGATTCCGCGTTTGCGTGCATCTGGCGTATCGCGCAATACATAATGCAGATCGGGCGATTGGGGAATCGATAGGCGACAAATGACAAGAAATTCGCCACCCCGGTACCCCCGACGCCGGCGTCCGCGCCATGACCGTGCCACCAGGATCGTCTTCGCATCCCTTGGCGGCGGGCTGATCGGCCTCGGCGTGATTGGCGCGTTTTTGCCCATCCTGCCCTCGACCGTGTTCTTTATCGCGGCGGCTGCCTGTTTCGCCCGCTCTTCGCCCAGACTCGAACGCTGGCTGCTGAACCATCCGCGCATCGGCCCGGCAATCCGCGCGTGGCGCGCGAACGGGGCGATCTCCGTGGCAGCCAAGATCGCCGCCGCGGCCGGAATGGCCAGCGGCTATCTGGTGTTTCTGCTGACCATCCGGCCCGGCGTGCCGCTTGCCGGGTTTCTCGCCCTCGTGCTGATGGCTTGCGCCGCCTACGTCCTGTCGCGCCCCTCAGGCCCAAAAGACACCTGACGACACGTCAGGAACGGCCGACGTCCGTATCATCCCGCGTTTACCGACATTCACGTGCATGTGACACTCTGTGATGCCGATCACGCTCGAACAGGCAGTGCGGGCGCAAAGTCGATGGCACCCCGTATCCCGACCCGGGTTTATGCCGGGTTGCGTCTGCGGGAAAGAAACAGACGAGAGGAAAACGTCATGTTGTCCCGCATCACGTCCGGCCTGGTGCCTGATATCCAGCGCCAACACCGTCAGCGACCACCCCGCTTGTCGGTGATACTCATGCTCTTCGCCGTTTGCCTGGCAGGCGTCCCCATCCTGGGCACCGCTTCGCCGGCCTCCGCGCAGATCATCGACATCCGCCCCAACGGACCGGTCATCGACCCGAACAGGCGTCCCCTGATTTGCGCCCCGCCGCGTGTGCGGCGCAACGGACGCTGCGTGTTGCCGCGCCCCACCGTCTGCTCACCGCCGCGCGTCATGCGTAATGGCCGCTGCGTGCTGCCGCGCCCCAACCTCTGCCCGCCGCCGCGCGTAATGCGCAATG
Organism: Stappia sp. ES.058; assembly: GCF_900105595.1. GTDB lineage: Bacteria > Pseudomonadota > Alphaproteobacteria > Rhizobiales > Stappiaceae > Stappia. The sequence goes on from NZ_LT629784.1 coordinate 1,743,574, forward strand.
GCCGCTGCGTGACGCCGCGCCCCACCGTCTGCGCCCCGCCGCGCGTAATGCGCAATGGCCGCTGCGTGACGCCGCGCCCCACCGTCTGCGCCCCGCCGCGCGTGATGCGAAACGGCCGCTGCGTGATGCCGCGCCCCACCGTCTGCGCCCCGCCGCGGGTGATGCGCAACGGCCGCTGCGTGATGCCGCCGCGCCCGACCGTCTGCAGGCCCCCGCGTGTTCTGCGCAACGGCCGCTGCGTCACGCCGCCGCGCCGGCCGGATTGCCGTCTGCCGTATATCTATTCGCCCGCCCGGCGACGCTGCATTCTACCGGTCCCGATACCGCCGGTCGTGCGTCCGCAATCATGTGAGGCGCCCTGGCAGTATTCGCGCAGCGCCGGCGGTTGCATCTGCCCTTCGGGCTATGTGGTTTCGCGGGGCGACTGCGTCCGCCGCGACAGCCGATCCTGCACCTTCCCCTTCGTTTACTCCGACAGCCGCAACCGCTGCGTCTGCGCGAGCGGCTATCGCCCGTTCGGAACAGGCTGCAAGAAGGAGGATCCCACCCCGAGCGGCAGCGAGAACATCCGCTGGATCCAGGCCTGCCTGAACGAAGCCGGCTACGACGCAGGGACTGTCGACGGTCTTTCGGGCCGCAAGACCCGTGGAGCGTGGAATGCATTCCGCAGCGAAAGCAATCTGGGGGACACGACCGCGCCCTACAGCGATCCGGAAACTCTGGCCAGGCTCTTCCAGGCCTGCCAGCCGGAAGACGCCGCGTCCGCACCGCCCGCGACACCGGCCGAGCCGGAACCGGAGCACGAGGTGCCGGCGCAGGACGATACGGCAAACGCCGCTCCGCCCTCCGGCGAGGGAAGCTTCGCACCCGCCGACGCACTTTGCGCCTCGGGACGGCTCTACAGCTTGCTGAGCGCGGAAAACCCGTCGCTGGAACCCTGCGGCAGAAGCTGCATTCCCGCGCCCGAGGGCATGAGCGAGGAGGAGTTGCTGCGTCAGCAGGAAACCCAGGGCATCACATGGTGCCGCTCCTGCGTCACCGTTGGCACGCTTGGCATGCTGTGCCCAAAACCGTCCGAAGACGGCAGCGAGAGCGATACGTCCGCCAATGACGGGCAAGACACGGCGAACTGACGCGACCCCCTTCGCGAAAACGCGAACGCCCGGCACGTGCCGGGCGTTCGTTTTCTCTTTTCAGGCGATTGCCCTATTCGACCGTGACGGATTTCGCCAGATTGCGGGGCTGGTCGACGTCCGTGCCCATGAACACGGCTGTGTGATACGCCAGAAGCTGCACCGGCACGGAATGCACGATCGGCGCAATGAGCTCCGGGACATTCGGCAGGACGATCGTCTTCCAGGTCGGCGTGCTGCAGGCGGCAAAACCGGCCTGATCGGTAATCAACACGATCTTGCCGCCGCGGGCGGCCACCTCCTGCATGTTCGACATCGTCTTTTCAAACAGGCCGTCATGTGGCGCGATGACGATCACCGGCACATCCTCGTCGATCAACGCAATCGGACCGTGCTTGAGTTCACCGGCCGCATAGCCTTCGGCGTGAATGTAGGAGATTTCCTTGAGCTTGAGCGCGCCCTCCATCGCAATCGCGAAACTTGTGCCACGGCCCAGGTAGAGGACGTCGCGGGCGCGCGCCAGCGGCTGCGCGAGCTTCTCGATTTCCGGCTCAATCGCCAGCGCGCGGCTGAGGTGGGCCGGCAACTCCGACAGCGCCCGCACAAGCTCGCCCGCCCGCGCATCGTCGAGATGACCGCGCTGGCGTCCCGCGTGAATGGCGAGAACGGCAAGAACCCCGAGCTGGCAGATGAACGCTTTCGTCGACGCAACCCCGATTTCGCGTCCCGCGATCGTCGGGAAAACAAGATCGGCCTCGCGGGCGATGGTCGATTCCGGCACGTTGACGATCGCCCCCGTGCGCGCGCCTTCGGCCTTGCAGTATCGCAGGCAGGCGAGCGTGTCCGCCGTCTCGCCCGACTGGGAAATGAACAACGCCATGTCGCTGTCGCTCAGCGGCGCCTCGCGATAGCGGAATTCCGAGGCGACATCGATCTCGACCGGGAGCCGGGCTATGCGCTCGAACCAGTATTTCGCCACCAGACCCGCATAATAGGCGGTTCCGCAGGCGGAAATGATCAACCGGTTGAGACGGGTGAAATCGACTTCGCTGCGGGCGTCGAGCACCGTCGTCATGGCCGACAGATCAAGAAAGCGCGACACCGTATGGCCGATGACCTCCGGCTGCTCATGGATCTCCTTTTCCATGAAGTGCCGAAAGTTCCCCTTCTCGATGGTCTGAGATACCGCCTCGCTGGTGATCGTGTCCCGTGTGACCGGTTCGTTTGACTGGTTGAAGATCTCGCAGCCGGCACGGGTCAGCACGACCCAGTCGCCCTCCTCCAGATAGGTGATCCTGTCGGTGAAGGGCGACAGCGCGATCGCGTCGGAGCCCAGATACATTTCATTGTTGCCGTGCCCGACAGCCAGCGGCGACCCGCGGCGCGCGCCGATCAGGAGATCCGGCTCGCTTTCGAACACGAAGGCAAGCGCAAAGGCACCGGCAAGGCGCGGCAGAACGGCGGCGACCGCCTCCTTCGGGCTGCTGCCCCGCGCGATCTCGCGGGAAACAAGAAACGCCACGACTTCGGTGTCGGTGTCGCTCGACGGTCGCGCACCTTCGGCCTCGACCTCGCGCCGCAGTTCAAGATGATTCTCGATGATCCCGTTGTGCACGACCGCCACACCGGGCGCGACATGCGGATGGGCATTGTTCTCGGTCGCCGCGCCATGGGTCGCCCATCGTGTGTGACCGATCCCCGCGGCCCCCGCCAAAGGCATGCGTTCGAGCTTTTCCTGAAGGTTCCTGAGCTTGCCCGGCGCGCGGCAGCGCTTCAGCGCCCCGTCATCGACCGTGACGACACCCGCCGAATCATACCCCCGGTATTCCAGCCGTTTCAGCGCGTCCACGAGTTGCCCTGCAACCGCGTCGCTTCCGAGGATCCCAACGATTCCGCACATGAATGTCTGTCTCCAAATTGGCCAAATCGCGCCGCTGCGCGTTTCGTTCGCAGCCTCTTCTAGTGCGCGTGGCCTGCCCGCGCACAATCAAAACCTGTTTCAATTCATGACACACACCGGACAAAGCCGGGTCCTGACCATGAGAAAGGTGAAAATGACGACACAATCGCCAAGTTTTATCGCTTGTTAACCCTGTTTGGGGTTTTCTAGACTCCAAATTCAATACTGTCCGGGAACCAACGTGTGAAACCGCTCGAATACAGCAAGAAAGCGCCCTTGAGGGGACGCAAGCTCGGCGACACCGGGCGCATTTCGCTGTGGGGCGGCGCGGCCCTCCTGTTCGGGGTCGTCGGCGTGTCGTCCGTCTTCCTCACCCCACCCGGCGGTCATTCCCCTCAGCGGTTTTCGAACACACAGCTTCCTCCGGCAGGCGATGTCCGCACCACCGCGTCGATCGGAGCCGGAAATGACAGGCCGGGACTGGAGATCTACCCGTCGGCGGGCGGCACGGGTGCCGCCCAGGCGCGGCACCAGATAAAGGGCGAGGTCGAAACCCTGCGACGCGAGGTTGCAGCGCTCAAGCGCACCGTCGCCGTCCTGCAGGAACGCAAGGCCATTCTCGCCGAGAAACTCGACGACGTGCAGTCCGTAGAGACCCGCGATCCCGACCAGGCGTCCGCCCCTGTCCGGCAGCCGACGCGCTTCAACGCCAAGCTCGATGCCGCGGTCGAGGCGATTGCCGGAAAGCCCGGTCCCGTCGAAACAATGCCCGCGCCGGTTGGCCGGGTAACGCGCCGCGCGCCTCCGAAACCCGCGGCGCCGCGTTTTGCCGAAGAGACCCTTCCGGCAAACCTGAGCGAGCCTGTCCGCATCGTCGCCCTTCCAGGCGCCGAACCGCCGGCAAACGTCGCCTCCGTTCCGACGGCGGAGAACACTGAACCGGCGTTACCGGCGGTGCCCGGCGCACGTCCCCCGACAAAACCCGACGACGCAAGACTTTCGATATCCGGTGCCGCCGGGCGAATTTCCGGCGCTGCGGGGAACCGGATCGGACGCAGCGATTTTGCCCTTGATCTCGGCCGCTTCGAGAGCCGCGAGGAGGCGGAAGGCCGCTGGGCGGAGATCCGCGAAACGCAACCGGCTCTTCCCGCAACGATTTCGTCCCGGATCGTCGACGATCCGCAAAACCCGGGCGAGTTGCGCCTGATGGCCGGCCCGTTCCCCAATGCCGCAGATGCGGCTGCCGCTTGCGCTTACCTCTCCTCCGGCGATATCACGTGTTTGCCGGCCCTTTACCCGAGGGACACGGCTGCGCGACGCTGACGCGCGCCAAACCATCGCCCGCGGCGGTTTCTTCCGTCCTGCGGTCCCACGCGTAGGTTCGTTCGATGTTCGATCCCGCCGACCAACGGCACCGGGCGTTCGCCCTCTTGCTGGTCATGCCCCTGTTTTTTTCGTCCAACCTGATTATCGGGCGTGCGGCAGCGGCAAGCGTCGAACCGTGGACCCTCGCATTTCTGAGGTGGGTGCTGGCCTTCGCCATCCTGCTTCCCTTCGCCCACAAGGGCCTTGTGCGCCACCGCAACACGCTGCTGCGCCAGTGGAACCTGATCGGCATGATGGGACTGCTCGGCATGTGGTTTTGCGGCGCGGGCGTCTATTTCGCGCTGAACTACACGACAGCGACCAACGGTACGCTGATCTACACCTCCGCGCCGATCCTGATCGTCCTGCTGGAATGGCTGTTCCGCGGGCGCCAGGTCGGCCTGCGCGAGGGGATCGGCATCACGCTCGCCATTCTCGGTGTGGTGGCGATCGTCGTAAAAGGGTCGCTCTCCATCCTCCTGTCCCTGGAATTCAATGCCGGCGACGTGATCTTCGCGCTGGCCGCCCTGAGCTGGGCGCTCTATTCCGTGCTTCTGAAACGCCAGTCGCTGGCGGAGGTCCCGACACTTTCCCTGTTCGCGGCGCTTGCCTTTGCCGGCGCCGTCACGCTGTTTCCCTTCACCGTCATCGAGATCGCGGAAACCGGGCGGTTTCCGACCTCCGGCGACGCTTGGGCCTCGATCTTCGGGATCGCGCTTGTTTCGTCAGTTCTGGCGTTTTCCTGCTTTCAGCATGGCATCAAGATCGTGGGTCCCTCGACGACCGGCCTGTTCATGTATCTGATGCCGCCCTACGGCGTGATGATGGCCGTCGTCTTTCTGGGTGAAGAGCTTCATGTCTATCACTTTGCGGGCTTCCTGCTGATCATGAGCGGGCTGGTCCTGGCGACCGCGCCGCCGTGGCTGATCGCACGCATTCCCTTCGCGAACCGATTGACCGGTCAGCTCCGCAAGGCTGTCACCGGGCGCGTCTGACGCCGCGCCGCGCGTTTGCGGCGTCGCTACGTTCGGTGATGAAAAAAGGGGCGGCCCGAAGGACCGCCCCTGAATTGCTGCAAGACGAAACCGCCGTCAGCCGAACATGTCGGTCGTGATCCCGGCGTACCAGCCCAGCGATTCCTCATACGTCGCCTTGCGCAGCGCGGCGTCTTCGCCGGTCTGGCTGATGAAGCCGTCTGTCTTGGTGATCTTGTCTTCGCCCGCCTCGTAGCGCGCGCCGACCTTCACGCCATTGTCGGTCGAGATCAGGCTCCAGCAGGTGTTCGAGAAACGTGGCGGAAAGGCCTTCGCATCCAGCAGATCGGCGCGAATGGCCATGGCCGCGGCCTTCGCCTGGCTGTTTGCGGAAAAGCCCGACTTCGGCATGTCGCCGGCAATGCAACTGTCGCCCAATACATGGATCGCCGCATCCATCGTGCTGCGCAGGGTCGCCGGTTCGATCGGGCAATAGCCGCTGTCATTGGCGAGCCCCGCATCGCGGGCGATCGTGCCGGCGGTCTGTGCGGGGATAACATTGGCGACATCCGCCTTGAAGGTGTCGAAGTCCGTCTCGATTGTCCCCGCGCGCGCATCCACGTTCGTGATGTCGCCGATGATCGATTTCGGCAGCCATTCGATCATCCCGGGATAGTGCTCCTCCCAGCCCTCCATGAACAAAGCCTGCTTGGAAAACGCTTCTTTTGGATCAAGAATCACAATTTTCGCGCTTGGATTTGATGATTTAAGATGGTGCGCGACCATGGAAACGCGCTCATACGGCCCTGGCGGGCACCGATAGGGGTTCGGCGGCGCGACCATCGCATAGGTTCCGCCCTCGCGCATCGCCGTGATCTTGCTCTTCAAGAGCGCGGTCTGCGTGCCCGCCTTCCAGGCATGCGGCATCAACCCGGCCGCCTCGATCGAATAGCCCGGCACGCTGTCGTAATCGAAGTCGATGCCCGGCGCGACCACCAGCCGGTCGTAGGAAACCCGCCCGCCCGAGGCCAGCGCCACCGTCTTGGCGTCGCGGTCGATCCCGGTCGCCCAGTCGTGGACGACATTGACGCCATAATCGGAGGCCAGCGTCGCGTAGGAATGGCCGATGGAGTCAAACGACCGAAACCCGCCGATGTAGAGATTGGAGAAAAAGCAGGTGTAATAGGTCTTTGTCGGCTCGATCAGCGTGACGTCGACCGCGCCCTCGCTGTCCTTGGCGAGATAGCGCGCCGCGGTCGCACCGCCCGCGCCGCCGCCGATGATCACGACTTTCGGCCGTCCTTGAGCGAAGGCCGCGCGACCGCGCCCGGTCAGAACCCCGGCGCCCGCGACAGCTCCCAGTCCCTGCGTAAAATGGCGTCTTGAAATTCCCGTCATGTCGCATCCTCCCGAAAAACGCTCAGCGATCTCCATCCTCACGATGGACAGCTTCTTGTTATTGACCCGTTTGGGAGAAATAGGCCGCGAGCGCAGCGATCTCCTCATCCGACAGGCTGGCGGCTATGGACTGCATGACCGGATTGTCCCGGCTCTTCATCTTGTAGGCGTGCAGCACCGTCACGAACAGATCCCCCGGCCATCCGGTGATGGAGGGAATGCCCTTGTCCTCACCGTCCGCCTGGTGGCAGGTCACGCATTCCGACGACAGATATTCACCGTAGTCCGGGTCGCCTTCGAGCGCCAGAATATGCGCCGGGACGACAGGGTCGGCGTCCTCAAGCGGCACGGTCGCCGGCGTCTCGGGAATATTCGCGGCGCCGGGCGAAAACTGACGCAGAAAGGCCACCACCGCACGACGGTCCTCAAGATCCCGCAATCCGCCGAAATTCATCTTGGTGCCATGGACAGCGCTCTTGGGGTCTTCGAGATAGGCGGAAAGAGCCTCTTCCGTCCAAACGAGACCGCCCTGCCCGGCGGCCTCCATCGCCCGGGAGTAGCGATAGCCCTCCAGGGTTCCGGCGCGCCGGCCATAGATGTTGTTGAGATACGGTCCGACCCGGTGCTTGGCGTCCACACCAACCTGATGACAGGACTGGCACTTGCGAAAGATCTTGCGACCCTGCTTCAGGAGCGGGTCGTCGGCAAGGGCGTCCCCGGTCGCGAACACGAAAAACGCGGCCGCAAGAACCAATGCATATCCGCCTGATCCTCGCATGCCGCGTTCTCCCTGTTCGCAGATCTGATCTGATCCTAGTCGACGTTTATGCCCGCCGTATCGCCGTCTTCATCCGGCGTGACGTCGATGATACGCGCCCGCTTGGTGATTTTCACCTCGTCCTTGCAATCGCTCATGCAAGGCTCGTTCTTGGACACGAGCGGCGTGTCCGGCCGGTCGTCGTCGATGAAGCCGTCCTCGTTTGGCAGGCGGATCGAGGTGAAATTGTCTTTCGACAGCTCGAATTCGTCGTCCGTCACCACATCGTTCATGTAGAGAAGATAGGCGACGATCGCATAGGTCTGGTCGGGCGTCAGGCTTTGTGCGTTGCCGAAGGGCATCGCCCGGTAGATATAATCGTAAACCGTTGAAAGATAGGGCCAATACGAGCCGATCGTCTTGACCGGGTTCTGGCTGGAGAGCGTGTCCCAGCCACCGGCCAGTACCGGCCAGCGGCCGGCGCCTTCCGCGAAATCGCCATGGCAGACCGCGCATTGCTCGGCGAAGACCGCCTCGCCGTCCGCGACCGTACCGCGTCCTTCGGGAAGACCCTGGCCGTCCGGACGCACATCGATGTTCCAGCCCGCGACCTCTTCGGGCGTCGCCTCCGTGCCCAGGCCGAACTTTTCCGCGCCCGCGTTGGCGGAGACCAGGGAGACGGCTGCGGCCAGCGTGAGGACCTTAAGAAATCTCGACATTTTCGACCCCTCCGTTGGCCATGACATGCCACGTTTGAATGCCGTTGTTGTGGTAGATCGAGTTGGTGCCGCGCACGGCCCGGAGCTCGTCCTTGGTCGGCTGGACATAGCCTGTATCATCATATGCGCGCGACTGAAGAAGCAGGTCGGAGCCGTCCCAGTCGAACTCGAAATAGAACCGATGAAGCGCCTTTGGCAGGCTCAAACCGTCGATGCGCGCCTGGTGCCAGTTCTTGCCACCGTCGAGCGTGACGTCGACGCGGGTGATCCGCCCCCGGCCCGACCAGGCCAGGCCGGTCAGAACCGTGGGTCCCTTGCCGTGGGTGATCGGCGCCTGCGGGCTCGGATTGGTGATCACGGACTTTGCGTCCATCTCCCAGGTGAAGCGGCGTGCCTTGCCGTTGGCGAGAAGGTCGGTGTATTTCGACGTTTCCTCGCGCGCATGCCAGGGCTTGTCGCCAACCTCGATGCGGCGGAGCCACTTGACCCACATGTTGCCTTCCCAGCCGGGAACGACCAGCCGCGCCGGATAGCCCTGTTCGGGCCGCAGCGCCTCGCCGTTCATCTTGAAGGCAACCATGCAATCGTCGAGCGCCTTTTCCATCGGCACGGATCGGTTCATGCCCGCCGCATCGCCGCCTTCCGGCATGATCCACTTGGCGTTGGTTCTGAGACCCGCTTCCTCCAGAATGTATTTCAGCGGCACGCCGGTATACATCACGCAATGGACCATGCCATGCGTGAACTGGCAGCCGTTGAGCTGGGCACCGCGCCACTCCATGCCGGAATTGGCCGCACATTCCAGGAAGTAGATCCGGTTCTCGCGCGGAAAGCGCTTCAGATCCTCAAGCGTGAAAATCAGCGGCTTGTCGACCAGGCCGTTGATCATCAGCCGGTAGTCGGTCGGGTTCATCTCCGCCACGCCGCCGTGATGACGCTCGAAGCACAATCCGTTGGGCGTGATGATGCCATCGAGTTCATGCAGCGGCGTGAAGTTGATCGAGCTCTCGCGCGATGCCGTCAGCCATTCGACGCTCCGGCGCACCACCTCGGATTCATGCTCCGAGGGCATGCCATATGGCGCGGCATCGACGCCGGCGCCGAGATACTTGCTCCAGTCGGCGACATTCGGCGGCAGGTTGTAGGGATCCGGCTCGGCCGCACGGGCGAACCCGGCCGTGGCGGCAAGACCGCCCGCCGCGAGCCCGGCCTTCAGAAGGTTGCGCCTGGAGGGACTGGCGATGCCTTTCTCCGGCGTATCAGATTTCGACATTTTCTCTCTCCGGTTCGATCGGATCAAATCCATTTATTCAGATACATGAACATTACGGACATGATGAGGCCCATCAATGACCCGCTACATACCCACGACCTTGACCGCGCGGTTGCCCTCAAGCTTCACCGTGCCGCGCTCCTTGAGATGCCCTTCCACAACATCCCAGATCGCCGGCCCTTCCGTGCCTTCGTTGACGCTGGCCCAGCCGGCGACGACATAGTTGCGGCCCGGATCGATCGGCTCGCCGTCCTTCAGGAAGGTCATGTCGGAGATCCGGCTGCCGATCTCGGCGGTCGGATCGATGGTGTAGGCCATGCCGCCGACGCGGACCATGTCGCCGCCCTGCTGGTAATAGGGATCCGTGTTGAACAGGTTGTCGGCGACATCCTCGAGGATCTCCTTGATCAGCGTACCGCTCATCTCGGAGCGATAGGCCTGCGGATAGGTCATCGAGGTGGCGTTATGCAGGTCCTCCACGGTGATCGGCTGACCGGACGGGACGGTGGTGCCCCAGCGGAAGCCCGGCGACATCGCAATTTCCGCATCCCGCTGGTCGATCAGCGCATCGCAAATCAGGTCGTCGAAGGTACCGTTGAAGTTGCCGCGGCGATAAAGCAGCGATTCCGTCGTCGCGAGTTCCCGAGAGAGTTCCTCCACATAAGGTGCCCTCACCTTTTCCACCAGCGCGGTCGTCTCGGCATCCGGCGTGATCACGTCGGAGAAGATCGGGATCAGCTTGAAGCGATAGTCCTTCACCTCGCCGTCGCGCACGTCCAGATCGAGGCGCGACAGGAACTTTCCGTTGGAACCGGAGGCGATCAACAGCGTCTTGCCGACCTTGACCGGCTCGGGCAGCGCATCATGCGTGTGGCCGGTGAGAATGACGTCGATCCCCGACACGCGGCTCGCCAGCTTGCGGTCGACGTCGAACCCGTTGTGCGACAGCATGACGACAACCTCGGCCCCGTCGGCGCGCGCGGCATCGACATTTGCCTGGACCTCCTCCTCGCGGATGCCGAATGACCAGTTCGGGAACATCCAGCGCGGATTGGCGACCGGTGTATAGGGAAAGGCCTGGCCGACCACGCCGATCTTGACGCCGCCGCGCTCGAACATCTTGTAAGCCTTGAAGACCGGCTCATCCCACTCGGTGTCGCGAATGTTGCCGCCCAGAAAGGCGAAGGGCAGATCCGCGACGATTTCCTCGACGCGGTCGCTGCCGTAGGTAAACTCCCAATGGCCGGTCATCGCGTCCGGACGCAGCGAATTCATCACCTCGATCATGTCGGCGCCGCCGGTCTTGAGCGACGTGTAGCTGCCCTGCCAGGTGTCGCCGCCGTCAAGGAACAGCGTATTGGCGTCGCGGTCCGCGCGGATCGACTTCAACACAGTGGCGATGCGATCGATGCCTCCCATGCGGCCGTAGGTCTGCGACAGCGCGTCGAAATCCTGCGATGTCAGCGCATATGCCTCCGGCGACCCGGGCTGAATGTCGTAGAGCTTGAGAAAATCGGCGCCGGTCACATGCGGCGGCAGACCCTTGACCCCACCTACGCCGAGATTGATCGACGGCTCGCGGAAGTAGACCGGCATGAGCTGCGCGTGAATATCGGTGAGATGCACCAGCGTGACATTCCCAAGCGGCTGGAAGCCGAGAATATCGTCCTCGCGCAGCGCCTGCTGGGCCGCAAGCCGGCTCCATTTGCCGAAGCCCGAGCCACCAACGATCGCCGACGTCGCCACCGCCGCCATCAGGAATTCACGTCTGGAAATCATCCTGCAATCCACCTTTTCGAGGCATCTTCAACGGACACGGCTCCGCCTGCCCGGCGACAGCACCGCCAGCGAACCAGCCCCAATATTTGTTCTAGAGATCCCGAAGGACCCCGGTCGGACCGGGCGATGTCGGCTCTCGCGAGCCTGGATCCTGCGTCCGGTCCGAGGACGGCGGCGGCGAGAGACCGGAGAACCGGCCGGATGACGCCGCCGTCGTCGGCTTCAAGTTCAAGGCCGCGTCAGTTGCGCACCGCAGGCGTTTCCACCGAAAGGCCCTGGCCACGCCAGGCGAGATAGGTTTCAAGCGCGACGAACTCGTCCGATCCGCGCTTGAAGGCCTTCGCCCGGATGTTGTCCATGCAACCCTTGAAGCGGCGATGCAGCGAGCCCATCTTCTGCCACTTCAGGCGATAGGTCGGGAACCCGTTCGACTGGCCCTGGCTGAGACGGTCGGCACGAATATAGTTGCCGTAGTTGTCTTCGTGGCAATTCGCGCAAGCCATATCAAGCTGCCCGAGGCGGGTGTAGTAAAGGTCTTCGCCCTTGTCCCACCAGCTCTTCATGTCGCCGGTTTCGATGTCGACGTCCACCGGCATGCCGCGTGACTGAAGCCCGACAAGCGCGGTCATCGACAGCATGTCGTCAGACTCCCACTTCCAGGCCTCGGCACCCATGCGCTCGGTACGACACGCATTGATCTGGTTTTCCAGAGTGAACGGACGTCCCGCAGCCGCATTCCACTTCGGCATGGCGGCGCGGACACCCTTCATGCTCTCGGCCACGTCGCCGTGACAGCTCTCGCAAGACTTCCCCGCCGAGCCATCGACCGTCGACCATGTGCTTTCGGCACTCTCGACCATCAAGAACCCGGGATTGGTAAAGTCATCCAGTTCAAGCGCTTGAGTTTCCTTGGTTCGGAACTCGAAGCCGGAAATGATTTCGGGAAGCGGATGGTCTTTGGGCGCATCGACCCGCGTGGTCAGTTCGACACCATCGATGCTCGGCAGATTGGCCTGATCGGCCAAAACAGCGCTCGCCGCCATGATGGCGGTCGCAGCGGCTCCGGCAACGAAAATACCCGGAAGTTTCCTCATTGTGGCTTTCCCTCCAGCGCGAACCCATGCGGTTCATCTTGTTATCTTTTGCATTCTTCGAGACCAGGTGCCGGCGGCGCAAGCGCCACCGGCTGCATCCCGATCACTCGACGGCGATCTTGGATTCCTTGGAGTACTCTGACCCGTCGTCGTCCACCCATGTGAACTTGAACGTGCCCGACTCGGGAACCTTCGCGCTGAACTCAAGGTACGGATTGGCGGAAATCGCCGGCTCCATGTCGCATGCGAAAACGGTCTTGCCGTTGAACTCGCAGGTGAACCTGTTGATGATCTGGCGCGGAATGACGTTGCCGTCCTTGTCCTTGCGCTGACCCGATTCCATCTTGTGGGAAATCAGGGTCTTGATCGTGATGACTTCACCCTTGGATGCCGTCTTGGGAACCTTGACGCGGGGTTTCGACTTGGCCATGCGGCCCTCCTGCCTGTCTATGTCTTGAAAAAGGGCGTCTCGACCGTATCAGCCGCCGCAACCACCAATCGTCACCTTCACCGTCTGGCGGTCCATGTAGACCTTGCCGGTGGAGGTTTTCGCCAGCGCGATGACATCCTGCGTCTTGGCAAGCCGCATGCGCGTGGTCGCCTCGGCCGCGCCGGACATCGGCGTGAAATGGAAGGTTGCAACGCCCGGGGACGGATTGCCCGCGGCAAGCAACGTCACGTCGGTAACGTGATCTTCGTCGCTCATCGGGCTGTCGACCGAAAAGCTGATCGGCACTGTGTTGCCGTTTTCCGCAATCTCGGGCGCCGTGAGCGACACATTCGCGGTCTCCGGCGTCGCGCCGCCGGCAAAGGCGTCGATCGCGGCCTGAACCTTGTCTTCCTCTGCGAAAGTCAAGCGCGGCATGCCGGTCAAGGCCACGGCCGCAACACCGGTTCCCAGGGCAAACACCTGGCGTCGAGTGATAGTCATTCTCTGCATCCTCATTCTGATCGGACCCGCCCGCTCCGCGGGCAAGTGCATTCGTTGCGCGTCTCTCAGTCCGAAAGGGTCTTCAGGTAAGCGACGACGTCTTCAACCTGCTGTGCGGTGAGAATCGGCTTGTCGGCAAAGCGGTCCATGACAAGGTTCAGCCCCTCAACGCGGTGAAAGGCCGGCATGATCGTGCCGTCGTAGACCGTCTTGGCGTTGACGACGAGCATCCGCAGCGATGCCTCGTCCCAGCGATCGGCGACACCGTCGAGCGGGGGGCCGACTTCGCCGTGAAACGGCTCGCTCGACAGATCCGAAGCGGTGTGGCAGGCCAAGCAATTGCCGAGCTTGCGATTGATAACCGCCTGCTTGCCGGCAACCGGATCTCCTGGAACATCCGTCAAGGGCTGGGGGATCGTCCCGTCCACGACCTCGTAGGAGGCCACATCACTTGCGGAGGCCGTGGCAACTCCGAGCAGAAGCACGCAGGCAGCTGCCATGCCTGGACGAATGACACTCATGGGCGTTTTCCTTCCCTCTGCCGGCGAACCCGGCCTTTGATTTTTTTGATCGGCCGCTGATCCACGACGCGTACCCAAACGTAGCAGCATCCTCGTCCCCGATCAATTCACATATTCGATTATCAGAATACATCGAAAGTCGGGGGACCCCGGAATTGCCCATCCGACGACCGGAAGAGCGGCGGAACCGGTTCGACGCCGCCGAATGACATACGGCAGCCTTTTCAAAGAGATCCGAAAAGCCGTGGAATGTCAGCCGATTGTGCCAAGCGTTGGAAAGGTCTCGAGCAACCAGAACGACAGCGCTGCCATCTGCCCGGTCATGAAGGCGACGCCCGTCAGAATGAGCACCACCCCCATCACACGCTCCACCGTGACCATGTGCCTGCGAAACCGTGACATGAACCGCATGAACGGCCCGGCGAACATCCCGGCGACGAGGAACGGCACACCGATTCCCAACGCATAGGCCCCGAGCAACGTCGCACCCTGAAGCACCGATTCCTCGCTGCCGGCGACGAACAGGATCGCCGCGAGGATCGGACCGACGCAGGGCGTCCAGCCGAAGGCGAAGGCCAGGCCGATCACATAGGCGCCAATCAGGCCGGCGGGCTTGCGCTCCACATGCACCCGCGCCTCGCGGTACAGCAGACCGATGCGGAACACACCAAGGAAATGCAGACCCATCACGATAATCGCAACGCCGGCGATGTAGCCGAAAACCTGAATGTACTGCGTGACAAACTGCCCGATGAAGGAAGCGCTCGCCCCCAGCGCGACAAACACGGTCGAGAAGCCGAGGACGAAGGCGAGCGACGCGAAGAAGACGCGGCGGGGATCGGCGCGTTCCACCCCTTCCCCCGTGAGTTCATCGAGCGACACACCCGCAAGAAAGCCCAGGTATGGCGGCACGAGCGGCAGCACGCAGGGCGATACGAATGACAGGAGGCCAGCGAGAAACGAGCCGACGATTGTGACTTCTTGAAACATGAAGCGGGTCCGTTCGCGGTCGGAATGAAAGCATCCCCGGGGTGCGGTCGAGCCGCATCGGTCAATGCGGACAAGACTGGATTCGGGAGGAGCAACATATCGCGTTTGACGTAAGGTGCACCGTGCCGCTCCCCTCATCACACGACAATGTGACGTCACGCCCCATCTTCGTATTCCTATTTTTGCATATGATCCACCACTTTTGCGCTACACTGCCGCGATACGCTGGATCCACAATGCGAAAACCCCACAAGCCGCGACGACCCATGATCACTCATATGCTTCAACGTTCACGAACACTCGTCCTTGCCGCTGTCGTCCTGCTGACGGCAGCGATCGCCGAACCACCGCATTCCGCCAGGGCGGCGGAACTTGTGATGTTCGAGCAGCGTGGATGCGAATGGTGCGAGCGCTGGAACACGGAGATCGGATCGATCTACCCAAAGACAGAGGAAGGTCGCATGGCGCCCTTGCGCCGCGTCGACATTCACGAACCCATGCCGGATGATCTGACCTGGCTGCGCCCGGAGGTGTTCACCCCCAGTTTTGCCCTTGTGCACGACGGACGCGAGTATGGACGGATCCGCGGCTATCCGGGCGAGGATTTCTTCTGGGGCCTGCTCGGCCAGATGATCGACAAGCTCAAACAGGGCGCGGCGCGTGCAATAGACGGGCAGTCGCGCAATCCGTCGCCCGGGT
This sequence comes from Stappia sp. ES.058, assembly GCF_900105595.1. GTDB lineage: Bacteria > Pseudomonadota > Alphaproteobacteria > Rhizobiales > Stappiaceae > Stappia. Next base: position 1,759,107 of record NZ_LT629784.1, read on the forward strand.
AACGTGCCCTCGCCTTCCCTGCGCGCCCGGTTGCCGTTATATGCTGGTCGCACAAGGAGACGGTCAATCTGCGTTCGAACCCCGACCGCAATTCGGTTTTACGCCACACCCGTCACGCCAGACGAACGACAAGGATTACGACGTGTCCCTTCCAAGCACTCAGGATCTCGAGTGTTCTTCCGACCTCGAGAAGATCATCGACCGTGCGAAAACGGCAAGCGATTTCCTCAAGGCGATCGCCCATGAAAGCCGCTTGCTGATCCTGTGCATTCTGGCAGAGGGCGAGAAATCCGTTACCGAACTGGAATCCCTTCTCTCATTGCGCCAGCCGACGGTGTCCCAGCAACTGGCGCGTTTGCGTATGGACAATCTCGTTTCCACCCGCCGAGAGGGAAAGACCGTGTTTTACAGCTTGGCAAACGAGGATGCGCGGAAGATCATTGAATCCGTCTACGATGTTTTCTGTCGGGACTGACCCAAGGTCGGCCGACACGCGCAAGACCCGCAAAGAGGTGACGCGACACATCCGGTGACGGCGCGATCGGGAGGCGCGACCAATGGACGTTGGCACGGCACAAATAATTTCACTCTACGGCTTCGGCGGCGGGCTCGTGCTCGGCCTTGCCGCGCGCGTCGGGCGGTTCTGTACGATGGGCGCCTTCGAGGATGCCTTTCTCGGAGGCGACCGGCGGCGGCTCCGCAGCTGGGCTCTCGCTATCGCGGTGGCAACCGCGCTTTCACAATGCCTCGCCTACGCCGGCGTTCTGGATTTTCACCATTCGATCTATCTCAGCAGCGGATTTCCGTGGCTGGGAGCGGTACTTGGCGGGTTGATGTTCGGCATCGGCATGGCGCTTGTCGGCACCTGCGGCTACGGGACGCTCGCCCGCATCGGCGGCGGCGACCTGCGGGCGGTGGTCACGTTCCTGGTCATGGCGGTGTCCGCCTATATGGCCATGCGCGGACTGACGGGCGTGGTGCGACAGGCCGTGATCGATCCCTGGATCCTGTCCTTCGACGGCACCGGCGGCATGGCCCTCAACAGCATTTTCGACGCATTAACGGGAATGGACAGCGGCCCACTCATCGGCCTGTTCGCCGCTGCCGGTCTTGCGACATGGGCCCTGAAGGACGCCGGTTTTCGGGCAGAAACCCGCCTGGTCGTCAGCGGCGTCGCAGTCGGGCTGGCGATTGTCGGCGGATGGCTGGCCACCGGCCTCGTCGGCAGCGACCCCTTCGCGCCGCAACGCCTGGAATCCTTCACCTTCGTACGCCCGCTCGGCGACACGCTGGTCTACCTGATGACGTTCAGCGGCGCGACCGTGACCTTTGGCGTCGGGTCGGTCCTTGGCGTCACGGCCGGTGCGCTCGGCGGCGCGCTGTTCAAGCGCGAGTTCCGCTGGGAAGCCTGTGACGATGTCCGCGAATTGCGCCGGCACATCGTCGGCGCGTTTTTGATGGGAACCGGTGGCGTGATGGCCTTCGGCTGCACCATCGGCCAGGGCATTACCGCCGCCTCGACACTGTCGGTCTCCGCACCCGTCGTGATGATCTCGATCGCCATCGGCGCAAGGATCGGGCTCGCGTGGCTCATTGAGGGAAGTCTGCGCGGCATGTTCGCCGCGCATGCATTCTCGCGAGATCTGTAAGGACCTGTGCCACGAACGACGCGGATCGCAAGACCCTCAAACGTCAAGGAAGCATTCGTCGCGCAATCAGGTCTTACGCACCACCAACACCGAGATCGGCGCGTGCCGCACGACACGCGCAGCATTGGGGCCAAGCAGGTAATCCTTGAGCTCGGGACGGTGCGAACCGATCACGATCAGATCCGCCTCCACCTTTTCCGCAGCGACGAGGATTTCCTCGTAGATATTGCCGTGGCCGATCACCGCCTGGACCCGGATGCCTTCGGGAACCTGTTCATCGATGAAGCCGTGCAGTTCCTCACGCGTCTTGTCGATCGCCGTCGTCTCGAAATCGTCGGGAAAGAACGATCCCACGATGGAGCGTCCGAAATCGGGAACGGCGGTGAAGATATGCAGGATGCTGTCCGGAGACATGATCTCCCGCGCGGCCAGAACGACCTGTTTGGACGAGTCCACATCACCAAGGTCGACGCAGGCCAGGACATGCTTGAACAGCGCACTCATGCCGTTTCCCCCTTCGCGGCCGCCCGCAGATCCGCAGCGTCCCGCCGACGCCGGCGCTGCAGCATGTAAATCGCCCCGAGCAACGCAAGAGCGGGAAAATAGAACAACTCGCGCGGCGGCTGGGAACTGGCAACGGCAAGCGACTTGACGGTCTGGTCGAAATCGAAGCCCGCGGCCTGCGCCGGTGAATCGTAGACGGCATTGTCGACGATGAGCGAGCCGTCCTGGATGAGGATCTCCAGGCCGAAGGCCTCGAGCCGCTCCGCGCCGGTTGGTTCGCTCCCGACCGGAATCATCATCGTCAAGGTGATCGGATCACCGACATCGTCGAACGCATCCACGGTCGCGCGGAGTTCCGATCCAGGCGGAGCGTTGCCGATCGCTTCCTCAATGTTCACCGGATCGATCTGGTTGAACGGCGGATAGACCATGTCCATCCAGAATCCGGGCCGGAACAACGTGAAGGCGATCAGGATCAGCGCCGCCGATTCCCAGAGACGCGAGCGCACGAGGAACACGCCTTGCGCGCCGGCCGTGAAGACGAGGATCGCGGCGGTCGCCACAATGAAGACGATCACCCCTTCCATGAAAGTGACATCGATCAGGAGCAGATCGGTGTTGAAGATGAACAGGAACGGCAGCAGCGCGGTGCGAAGCGAATAGAAGAACGCCACGAACCCCGTGCGGATCGGATCGCCGCCCGACACGGCGGCGGCCGCGAAGGAGGCAAGCCCGACCGGGGGCGTCACATCCGCCATGATGCCGAAATAGAACACAAAGAGATGCACCGCGATCAGCGGCACGATCAGCCCGTTCTGCTGCCCGAGCGCGACAATCACCGGCGCCAGAAGCGAGGACACCACGATGTAATTGGCCGTCGTCGGCAGGCCCATGCCCAGGATCAGGCTGAGGACCGCGGTGAACAGCAGGATCAGCAGGATCTGCCCCTGGCTGAGGAACTCCACCAGTGCGGCAAGCACGGCACCGACACCGGTCTGCGACACGGCGCCAACGATGATGCCGGCCGCAGCCGTTGCAATGCCGATGCCGATCATGTTGCGCGCACCGGAGATCATTCCGTCGATAAGTTCAGACCAGCCTTGCCCAACGGTTCCGCCAAGGTCCTGGCCGCGGAACATTGCAAAGAGCGGACGCTGGGTCAGCAGGATGAAGATCATCAGGGCAGTCGCCCAGAATGCGGACAGCGACGGCGACAGCCGCTCCACCATCAAACACCAGATCAGAACGAACACCGGCAGCAGGAAATGGAGGCCGGACTTCACCGTCGGGCCGGGCTCCGGAAGTTGCACGACCGGCTCGTTCGGATCGTCCATTTCCAGTTTGGGAAAGACCGAACAGAACCGGACAAGCCCGACATAAACCCCGATGATCAGGATGGAAACGACCCAGAGCGTCGCCTCGCCGGCCAGCGATTGCAGGATATCCATGAAATAGAACAGGCCGAAAGCGACGACGGCCGATCCGCCAAGGACCATTGCGCCCGTCGACAGGATGCGGCCGCGGGTCGACGCGTCGGTGCGCGCCTGCACCAGTTTCACGAAGGCAAACAGGATCGCCAGCACGATCGCGATCGCAAGCAGGCGCATTTCCGACGATCCAAGCGCCTGGAAAGCCAGAAACAGATAGTAGACCCCGCTGGCGGCGGCCATCAGAACCGCAATGGTGATCGCAAACGACAGCAGCGCCCACTTGAGCGGCTTGACTTCGCCTGCACGCGGCAGGCCTTCCATCCCCTGCTTCAGCGCTTCCAGGTGAACGATATAAACCAGCGCGATGTAGGAGATGATCGCCGGCAGGAAGGCGTGCTTGACCACCTCGAAATAGGAAATGCCGATATATTCGACCATCAGGAACGCGGCCGCACCCATCACAGGCGGCATGATCTGCCCGTTCACCGACGATGCGACCTCGACGGCGCCCGCCTTTTCACGCGAAAAGCCGACGCGGCGCATCATGGGAATTGTGAAGGTGCCGGTCGTCACCACATTGGCAATCGATGATCCGGAAATCAGGCCGGTCATGCCCGAGGCGACAACCGCAGCTTTCGCCGGGCCGCCGCTGAAGTGGCCCATGAGCGAAAAGGCAACCTTGATGAAGTAGTTGCCGGCGCCCGCCTTGTCGAGCAACGCGCCGAACAGGACGAACAGGAACACAAGATCGGTGGAAACGCCGAGCGCGATGCCGAAGACACCTTCGGTCGACAGCCACTGGTGGTAGGCGACCGCGTTGAAGCTGGCCCCCTTCCAGGCGAGCAGGCCCGGCGCATAAGGCCCGAGGAACGTGTAGCCGAGGAAGACCATCGCCACGATCATCAGCGGAGGGCCGAGCGATCGGCGCGTCGCCTCAAGCAGAAAGATGACGCCGAAGACGGCGACGAAAACATCCGTGGTGTTGGGATTGTTGGGGCGATCCGCGAGGCGGGACCCGAAGAGGTTTTGCACCAGTTCGGTGTCGAAAACGAAGAGATAGAGCGCGCAGGATGAGGCACCGATCGCCAGCAACCAGTCGTAGACCGGAACGTAACGGCGCGGCGAAGTGCGAAAGGCCGGGAAAACGAGAAAGGCGAGAAACAGCGCGAAGGCGAGGTGTATCGGTCGCGCTTCCCTTCCGGAAAACACGCCGACCCCGATTACATATGGCAAGGGCGATGCGATCCAGAGCTGGAACAGCGACCATGCCAGCGCCAGGCCCGAGATCAGGAGCGCAACCTGATGATTGGCGGGATTGCGCCCGCCCGTGTCAACGGAGGCGACAAGGTCATCCAGTTCCGATGAACTGTAATCGCCCTTTGCAGGTTCCTCGGTCATTGCGCTCCCCCCAATTGCGCGTCGTCACAATGCACTGCCCTCGATACGTCGGACAGTCAGCCGGCGCGGAAGGATCGACCTCCCGCGCCGGCGGCGTCCGGACTACATCCAGCCGCGTTCCTTGTAGTATTTCACCGCACCCTCATGAAGCGGAGCCGACAGGTTGTTCTTGATCATGTCGGCTTCTTTCAGATTGGCGAAGGCGGGATGCATCTTCTTGAAGCGCTCGAAGTTCTCGAACACCGCCTTGGTAACCTCGTAGATCACCTCGGGCGAGGTATTGGATGACGACACGAAGGTCGCGCCGACGCCGAAGGTCGTGGTGTCTTCGTCCGTGCCGGTGTACATGCCGCCCGGGATCGTCGCCATCGCGTAGAAGGCGTTGTCGTCCACCAGCTTGCGGATCACATCGTTGTCGACGGTGATCAGCTTGGATTCGCACGACGTCGTGGCTTCCTTGATGGTGCCGGCCGGGTGACCGACGGTGAAGACGATCGCATCGATCTTGTTGTCGCAAAGCGCGGCAGCCTGTTCGGCGGACTTCAGCTCGGCCGCGAGCGCGAAGTCGTCCGTGGTCCAGCCCATCTTGTCCATCACGACCTCAAAGGTCGCGCGTGCGCCCGAACCCGGATTGCCGAGGTTGACTCGCTTGCCCTTCAGGTCGTCGAAGGTCTCGATGCCGGAATCGGCGCGCGCAACGACGGTGAACGGCTCGGGATGCACGGAGAATACCGCGCGCAGTTCCTCGAACTTGCCGTCCGGGAACGTGTCCGGCGCCGTGCCGTTGTAGGCATGATACTGCCAGTCCGACTGGGCCACGCCCATGTCGAGATCGCCGGCACGGATACCGTTGATGTTGGCGACGGACCCGCCGGTGGTGTGCGTGCACTTGATGTCGTGATCGCTCGACCCGCGGTTCACCAGCCGGCAGATCGCGCCGCCCACCTGATAGTAGACGCCGGTCTGACCGCCGGTGCCGATGGTGATGAAGGTTTCGGCCTGGGCCGCGCCGGAAAAGGCGAGACCGCCGGCCAGCGCAAGACCGAGCGTCGTCGTCTTGAAAATGTTCACTGCAATGCCTCCCGTTTATTGGCTGCAGATTGAATGGTTCGACGTGCCCCAACCGGCCAGAGTGCCGGTCGGTCGAAGCAGATCGACTGTCCGGGACGATCACGTTCTGTGGCATCCGGAAACGACCCGATGATCTGTGGATCTTCCACCTGGATCAGGTCCCCGCAACGCCACGCACACTGCGTTCGTCTCGAAACCCGCTGCGAGGCACGGCGAGCCGTCCCTCGCGTGACGGCAAATGCACCGTCGACGCTAGGTTAGACTGAAAATTCTCGTTTTTCCAAGCTCTTTCCGGATCAGGTCCCCACGCGCACGCCTTCGCTTCCCGCCGGCGCAAGCGGGAAGGCCATGGCGGGAACGATCCCTTGATCGGAAACTAATCGCCCTGACGGCCGCCGGAAATCACTTCAAGGAAATGACGGCGAAGCTGATGCTCGTCCTGACCGTCCCTGAGGCCCTGTCGCCATTGATCGATAACCAGCCGCAGGGCAAGTGTTTCGCGGGTGTGGGGAAGGCCGGAAAGATAATCGGTGAAAAAATCATCCAGAGCGTTGCGATCAAGTGCGTTCTGGGCGATCAGGCCATGAATCAGCGCCATGGTCGCCGCGATGTGCCCCTTCAGGAACTCAAATCCGGCAGCGCCGGCCATGGGGTCCGCGTTGGAACCCGGATCGTCCGTTGAGGTGTCCGACATCATTCCACCCATTGTTGCAACCGCAAGGTCGGCCGGCTGCATCGTGGCACTGGAAACAAATGATCTTTTTCAAGGCCTTGCCTGCTCCGTGAGCACGAGCGACGCCGTCATCCATTTCCGCTTGAAATCCTATACCACCACAGAGTTGTCCACAAAGCGTAAATGCCGGGACTTCCGCAAAGGCAGGCACGGACTTCAGGCGCCCGCCGCTACGTCCCCCTGCAGACTTCAATGGCGGCCGAATAGGTTGCCCCGCTGTTGATCTGCCTGCCGAAACACGAAAGCCGGCTGTCGGGACTGCGGCTTTCCCGGCACAGATCGGCCGCGTTTCCAGGCCGCCAGTTGGTCCCGCCCTGCCGGTTCCAGGGCACGCGTCCGCTCATCACATAGTGCATACAAGCCGCCGGACGCACATCCATGCGCAGATCTCCGCAGACCCGGCTCACGACCTCCGGAGAATAGGTGCGGGCCTCGTTGTTGTTGTAGGGATTCGGTCCGTTGAGATAATCGCGACAGGCATTCGGACGCGTGGCGTTCGAGCGTTGCTGCGCCGCGCCTTGCGGGCCGAAGCGCTGGCAGGCCTGAACGAACTGACTGACCTTGGCACGATCGGACTCGCGGATACGCAGTCGCGTGCCTGCGCCCAGCGACCCGGCATTGATGATCGGATAGATCCGGGAATTGCTCCGGGTCAGCAGGTCAAAGAAGATAGACACCGCCGGAAGCGGGAAACTGTAGCGCGTAACGTTGTCGCGCGCGTTCGCCGTGGCGATGCGGTCGAGATCGCCGACCACGGAGATGTAGCCGTTGTTCTCCATCACGATCCTCAGCTCGTGCCGGGCGGGAACGGTTGCATTGCGATCACGCAACGCGACCGCCGAGGTCAGGTATGGAACGGGCTGCTGCGGATTGCAGAGCGCGGAAAAGCGAATGCTTCGCGAAACCTCATCGCTTCCCAGGAACGAGCGCACGCTTGTCGCGGTCAGCCGCGCGCCCTGGCCCGACACGAAGACCTTCCATTCCATTCCCGAGCTGCTCGCCTGCCCCGTCGATACCTGGAAAGGAAGGGCGGCGAGCGCCGCAAGGGCGGGAACCAATAGTCTTGCCAGTCTCATGCGAATGAACCCCGCGTGTAAAGCGTATGCCTGAGGTGAATGGCGCAAATGGAAAGACCGCAGTGCCGGGGGTCAGCCCTCGAGCGCATGGCAGGCTTCCAGGAACGGCCGGATTTCGCGGGCGGACCCGCTGAGGGAAAACGTGTCGGCGATCTCGCCGTTCATCTCGAACCTGACCGTCTGCCCCTTCGCCAGCAGATAGAACAGCGAATGCCGGGAGTTGGTGTAAAGCGCCGGCGTCTTCGGGTTGTCGAAGAACGGGAGCGGTTCGTAACCGAGATCGTAGGTGACCGGCGGGGTTTCATCCACGCGATAGGTGAGTTTCGGAGTGGCGCCCTGGCTCAGAGCGTCGGGATACATCAGGAAGAAGGTCTTTATCCGCTTCGTCTCGGGAAGACACGTCGCGACAAGCACGACCTGATCGGTTTCCGGAACGGCGAGCGCGAGGACCGGCCGCTCCCCCGCCGGCGACGAGAATTGCCACTTGAACTGATCTTCGACGCTCTTCTGCCGGGGCCCGGGCGCCAGTTCCAGTTCGCCCCTGTCGGTCGCCTGCTGCGAGCCGGTCGCCGGCCCGGGTCCGCGCGCCAGTTCGTTGAAGCCCACATCCTCGTTTCCGTCATGCCTTTCCTGGGCATCGACCGTCTGGCCGGGCACGGCCGCGAAATGGGTTTCCCCGTGGCAATGGTTTGCAATGATGCGCCCGTCCGGCGCGCCCTCGAAGCGGAAGTCGAAGGTGTTGGTGCACGAGATCCCTGTGTCGTCGCCGCGGATCGTGACCTCGACGACGTTTTGCTGGATGGCGCGCCATTCGGCGGCAGCCCCGTTCATCGACACTGCGGCGATGGGCGCCGGCGCGGAGAACATGACCCGGTTCTCGACCGCCTGCGAAGCGGCCGGCCCCGCCAGACCGGCCATCGCTAAGGCCGATCCGGTCAGGACCGCCAGCGAGCGCAGGAGTGACCCGATCCGAACCGACGAGGCGATATGTCGTGGCGTAGACGCTTCAAGAGGCATGACGATTCCCCCCGTTTCAACTATCGACATACCTGGAAAGCTCCCCGGATTTCCTCAAATCTCCCGCAGATGATCCCGCCCCACTGATACCCGGTGCGATCGCCGCGATAGCGGATGCGGAACCAGTCGTAGCCGTTCATCTCCACGCCGGTGTTTTCAAGAAGCGTGATGGTTTCGCCCTCGCTGAGACTATCGACGCGTCCCGCCTGCATGCTGGGCCCGGACCTCACGATCCCGCCCCAGCTTGCCGCTTCGGGCAGAGCGCCGCCATTTGCGGGCGTCTGCGGTTGGCCGGCGGTTTGCGACGCATTCGATCGGGTCTCCTGGCGGGCCTTCACCTGTGCGAGATAAAACTCGTAGGCGAGCGGGTTTTCCCGGGAGAGCCGCGAGAGATACCTGCAGATGTCTGCCCCGGCGGGGCCAAGCCTCGCCCTGGCGCAGGTGCTGAGGGTAAGGGTGGAACTCGCAAGCCCGGGCGGCGGGGTCAGGTCGCCCGTCGGCCGCGTCTGGGAATACGGATTCCCATCGGTTGAAAAACCGGGAGGCGGCGGTACCGAGCCCGGGTTTTGACCCTGCCCGCCTGTCGTGGGTTGCCGAGGGAAACCGGGCTGTTGTTGCTGCTGAGGGTATCCGGATTGCTGTTGCCCGTATCCGGGCGGCGGAGGGGAGGACGGGCGCTGGCCGGCCAGGCCCTGCCCCTGCCCCTGCCCCTGCGGCGCGCCCCGGTTTCCCGAGCCCTGATTGGCCGGCGGCTGAAAGTTGTCGGCAACCCGCGGGGGACGCTGCCGCCCGTCCCGCGCCACTGTCACCTCCTGGAACCGGAAGTTCTGGGTCTGATAGGTCATGACCGGCTGGCGGTTGATGCCGAAAATCCAGCTCAACCCGGGCTGGCTATTGATGTCACGCGTGCCTTGCGCCGCGATTTGTCCGACAAGCTCCGGCTGATTGGACTGCGGATCGACGACATAGAAATCGACGGGCTGTGAGAACGGGTTGATCACGCGCAATTGCACGCGGCTCTGGGCGCCTTGCGCGGCGCGTCCGTTGTTGGACGGTGCCTGCTGTTGCTGTCGCGGCTGTCCCTGGAACTGCGGCTGCCGCTGGGGCTGAAGCGGCTGGAGGGGCTCAAGCCGCTGGGATTGCGGCTGCCCCTGCCCGCCCGACTGCGCTGTCGCAGCGTTCGCACCCAACACCACCATCCCCGCAAGCAGGACCCCATGTTTAAACAACGCCAGCCTTGTCATAATATCTTCCCGTATAGGTCTTTCCGACAGCCTACAAAATACAGCGAGGGCTACAACCCTACGTGATTTCTGACCTTCCCCCGATGAATGTCACATGAACGCCTTGTTAAAGTAGGGTACACTTGCGATCTGTGAAAAGTCATCGGTCACCATATGCGGCAAAGATCGTAGCAGCAACAATCAGACGTTCGCACATCTTGAGTCATTCGAAGGGGGGAACCCATGACGCACGTTCTACCAAGGGTGAAATTCAGGACGACGATTTTCAGAAGTCTTGTCGCCGCGGCCGCCTTTGCCGTCCTGACCGCTGCAACGGCGCAGGCACTCTCCATCTCGATGCAAAGCCCTCTGGAGGGGCGGTGGCATCAGACCTGGTCCAATGCAGGCAACTGTGCGGACTGCACCGTGACGATCTCGCCCATCGACTCGTATGGCACCAAGCTTCTTGTCGAGGCGAGTAACGGATGGACGGCTCTCATTTTCAAGGACCCCGATGACTTCGTGGCCATCGGAGCCGGCGCCTGGTCGGAAAGTGTGGGAGGCCTGTATGGGGGCAAGTTCTTCGAGCTGAATGCCACCCTTGAAGAGGGCAGCCTGAAGCTCTTCATGGACATGGTCGACCCGGAGTTCGCGACCCCGGTGGAAGCGGCCTTCGTGCGCATGCGCGAACCTCTCACGCAATACGACTCCGTTCCACGGGCTTACGAGCCGGAAGCCCGCTATGACACGGTTCCGCCCAGGCCCGGTGCACCTGTCGATCGGTGACACGACACTGCCTCGTGTCGGCCTTGGGCGTCCATCAAACACCGCCTCGCACGGTAATGACCAAGATTTGCCTTGTTTGACTCGTCTTTCACCTCGGACTTTACTTTGGGGAAGGCGAGTTCAGATAAAACCTTCGAAAAAAACGTCATCCGAAACCGTCAGGTCGGATCTTTTACCTGAAACACGTTCTGCCTGTCCAAAGAGCACATAAAGCGCGACCGGCATCTGGAGGGGATTAATGCAACGTCTTGATAAAACTCTTGGCCGCGTGGATTTGGCCGCACCTTTTTCTGGATCCGGCGGATTGAAGCGAAACTGGAACCGGAACGTGTCGATGGCTGCAATTGTCTGCGCCTTCCTGACGGTTCCCCAGCCTGCTCTCGCCGAAGAGGACATTCGCGACGTGCCGCTCCGCGATGCCCCGATCCTGCTCGCGCAAAACCAGCCCCGACAATCTCAGGGCGGACAAGTGGCGGTCGTTGTGAACCGGTTCGAAAACAGGACAGGCGCGACGATCGATCTCCTCAGGGTCGAAAACGGCGGCTACCGGCTGCTGGCACAGATCCCGCCGAACACGGCCTACAACTACAGCACCCGATATGCCGAAACCCTGGCGTTCGGGTACAACGGCCAGGCGATCCTGGCAACGCACCGCATCGTCGGCAACATCGGCGAGACAATCCCGATCCCGCTCGGACCCGACCTGCTCGCGCGCGCCGGAATCCAGCCGCCGCAACAAGGCCCGGTGGCACAGCCGCAATTGCCACCCGGTGGCCAGACGCAATTGCCGCCCGGCGGCCAGCAGCAGGCGCGCCCCTCGCAAGGCGAGCAACAGCCGGGCCAACAACGCCAGGCGCAACTGCCGGGCCGGCTTCCCGCCGGGGGCAAATTGCCCGGATCGGACGACGAGGTCCCCGAACCGCCGAAAGGCGCGTTCGCAGCGCCGACGCCTCAACCCACTGCGCCGCCGCCGGTGACCGATGCCGAGGTCATCCCGAAGCAGAACCCCGAACTGGCGGCCGTACCGGAGCGTCGGGCCTTCCGCAATCAGCCGTGGAGCGAGAGCCCGCATAGCACCTACATGATGTGGTCCCCGGGAAGCACAGATGCACTGGCTATCAATCAGCACGGCGAATTCGAGTATGTCGGCATCAATCAGAACCAAAGCGCCGGCACCTGGTTCTTCGAGCAGCCCGAGGGTGCGGAGCACATCGTCATCCGCAACGTGCAGGAGCCGGACAAGGCCCTCTTTGTTCCTCAGGGAGCCGGCGACGGGACGCAGGTGCGCTTCGGTCCGGAAGGGATCGACAGCCCGTCGGGTCGCTGGAAGAAGGAAGCACATCTGATCGACTATTCGATCTTCAGGTCCGTCTCCAATCCGAACCTGACATTGTCGCACAGGAACGGCCGCCTCACCGTGACCTCACAGGACGCCACCGATCCGAATTCCAAGGCCGTCTGGATGGCCTACAGCGTCGGCGACATGAAGGAATTGATGGGGATCATCACGGAGAACATCGACAGTTTTGCCGAGATGGCCGACAATTTCTCCGCTCTCGAGCGCGAACAGGCGGAAAAGAAGCGCCGCGAGCTCGAGGAAGAAGAAAAGCAACGTCTCGCCTTGCAGCGGAAACCGTGGCTGTCCGGCGGAGGACAGGGACAGCATCACATGACCATGCGCCTGGGCGTCGATACGGTCGAGGAGCCGGTCCCCGGCAAGGTTCACAGCCTGCGCTATTATTTCGATGTTGCACCCTATCCTTACATGCGCAGAGGCATCTATCGGACCCACACCGTCGACGAGCAACAAGTGGAACTGAGGATCCGGCCCGAGGTCTTTGCCTGGGCGGAGAACAACCTGCTCTACGTCAGGGTCAAGACCTCCGAAGGCACGAGCATGAGCATGCTCAAGAACGGCAGAGGCCCCTCGATCGACGATACCCTGAACACCTATTACATCGGCAACGCCTCGGTCGGCCTCTGGGCCACCGGCGGTTCGGCCGAACAGATCTCGCCGTCGAACGAGAACACCGTGACGGACGCGGGCACGAGCTCCGATTCAACAAGCGGCATCGACATCAGTACCGAGTCCCTTGGCGGAAACTATTCGGAGTCCCGTGGGACGAATACGAATTTTCAGGTCTACGACTACCGGATTTCCGGGAAAAAGGACAGGCAGGGCGCACTCTATACCTACGAAGGGTGCGGTCTTTCCGTCACGATTCAACAAGACGACAACTGCACCTACAGCGGGCCGCAGGACCTGTGGCTGCCGAGCACCAACACGGTCCGCAACCTCAAGGCGATTTCCCTGAACATGCCGTTGCTGATCACGGATACGATCTTCATCATCGACCCGAAGTCCGTCTACTGGGCCGACGAGGACCACCGTCAATACGGCATGGTCACCGTGATGATGAACGTCGGCTTCAATCTCCATGCCCTGGACGTTGTCCAGGTGCGCCAGGCGGAGCAGTCGAAGGCCAAGTCGGGGTGGGAAGAGTTCAAAGGCGGGTTCGAGTTCGTCTATCGACCGGACAAGTGGGACTTCTCCAAGTCGCTCGCAGATCAGGACATCGTACGCAAGCACACGATGAAGGCGAAAACCTTCGCGCGACCGGGAAGGTTCGATATCAATCTGCGGCTCGACGTCTCGCAGCTTAAACCGTTCCTGAACATCAATTGAGCCTGGAGGCGAGACCGAAATGACGCATGATCCTTCGATCCACTCAGCCCGGCCCTGCCTCTTTCCTGATGGCAAGGCACGCGGGGAACAGATGAAATCCGCCTCCGGGCTGGCACGCTCCGGCGCCGCGGCCGTTCTGCTCGCCGGTGCCAGCACGCTGGTCCTGACGACGACAGGCACACCTGCCGGCGCGTTGCCGATCCGGCCGATGTTGTCCCCGCTGGCGGCAAGTCACGGCCCTGCCGACGTTCAGCCTGTGAACGACACCGTCCGGCGTCTCAATCGCAACAGAAGCAATGACAGTTCCAGCGGAAGCGGACGGTCGGGGAGCTTCAGCCGTTCGGGGAGCGGAGTGTCCAGTCGATCGAACGGATACGACGGCGGCTCGTCCGGCGACGTCCCGCGCGACAACGGCAGCAACGCCTCCGGCAGCCAGGGCGGCGGCAACGACCGGTACGGCCGGGTCCCGCAAGGACGCAACAACAACAACGGTTCCGGAAGCGGCTACGACGGAAATTCGTCCGGCGGCTACGCCGGGTCCGGCGGAAGCGGATACGACGTCGCTCCCCCGCCGCGGTTCCCCAACGGCCCCTACGACAAGGCGCCGGCAAACAGGGCCAACAACGGGGGCTACGATCGTGCCCCCGCACCGAACAACGCTTCGGGTGCTGCGGCCAACAACGGCGGTTATGACCTCGCCCCCGCCCCGAACAACGCGCCGGGCGCTGCGGCCAACAAAGGTGGCTATGACCTCGCCCCCGCGCCGAACCGCCCGCAGCTGCAAAGACGCAATGCCGTACGCAGCGGGCTGAACGCCGGCTATCAGGACCTTCCCCTGAGGCCTGCCGACAATGGCAACCAGGCCTATCAGGATCTCCCGTTGAGACCCGCGGGCCAGGGCAATCAGTCCTACCAGGACCTCCCGCTGAGGCCGGCCGACAACGGCGGCTACCAGAACCTGCCCGCCAACGCCGGAAACGGAGGTTACCAGAACCTCCCCGCAAACGCCGGCAACGGCGGCTATCAGAACCTGCCTGCGAATGCCGGCAACGGCGGCTACCAGAACCTTCCGGCAAACGCCGGAAACGCCAACGCGAACGACGGCAACTACGCGCCGCTCGATATTGCGGGCTCTCCCTACCAGCGGCCCGGCGTTTCCGTTGGACAGTACCAGGCAAATCCCGGCCAGCCGGGCGCGCGACCGCAAGTTCCCGATGGTATCCGCCCGGTCTATGCGAACACGCCGCAGTATCAGCGTCCCAATCTGCGCCCCGATCCCAACTATCAGGACGCGCGGCTCAATCCGAACCAGCCGCAGAACGGCAACGTGCCGCAGTACCAGCGGCCCAACCTGCGCCCCGATCCCAATTACCAGGACGCACGGCTCAACCCCAACCAGCCGCAGAACGCCGGCGCGGGCGGCGGATACGAGCGTTTGAACGACGATCTCATGCGCCCGAATGACAACAACGCGCCAAATGCCTACGACCGGCCCGCCGCGCGGCCGGGCAATGGACAGGACGGCTACCAGAACCTTCCGGCCAACGCCGGCAACGGCGGCTACCAGAACCTGCCCGCCAACGCCGGAAACGGAGGTTACCAGAACCTCCCCGCAAACGCCGGCAACGGCGGCTATCAGAACCTGCCTGCGAATGCCGGCAACGGCGGCTACCAGAACCTTCCGGCAAACGCCGGAAACGCCAACGCGAACGACGGCAACTACGCGCCGCTCGATATTGCGGGCTCTCCCTACCAGCGGCCCGGCGTTTCCGTTGGACAGTACCAGGCAAATCCCGGCCAGCCGGGCGCGCGACCGCAAGTTCCCGATGGTATCCGCCCGGTCTATGCGAACACGCCGCAGTATCAGCGTCCCAATCTGCGCCCCGATCCCAACTATCAGGACGCGCGGCTCAATCCGAACCAGCCGCAGAACGGCAACGTGCCGCAGTACCAGCGGCCCAACCTGCGCCCCGATCCCAATTACCAGGACGCACGGCTCAACCCCAACCAGCCGCAGAACGCCGGCGCGGGCGGCGGATACGAGCGTTTGAACGACGATCTCATGCGCCCGAATGACAACAACGCGCCAAACGCCTACGACCGGCCCGCCGCGCGGCCCGGCAATGGACAGGACGGCTACCAGAACCTTCCGGCCAACGCCGGCAACGGCGGCTACCAGAACCTCCCCGCCAACGCCGGAAACGGGGGCTACCAGAACCTGCCTGCGAACGCCGGCAACGGCGGCTACCAGGATCTGCCCCTGAATGCGGGCAATGGCGCAAACTCCGGGTATCAGGACTTGCCGGTCCGGCGTGGCCAGCCCCGCCCCCAGAACGGGCCCAACAACCCCTACGATCGCGCAAACACGCCTCTGGATGGCGGCAATAACAACTACGATCGAGCCGACGCTCCGCTGGGAGGGCAAGAATGACCCTCTGGGCGCATTCCCTGGAAAGCCGGAGCGCAAGCCACGCACGCGGGCTTGCGGCTTCGGCTGCGGTTTGCTGTCTCGCGGTTTTCGCAAGCTTGACCTCGCCGGTGCAGGCGGAGACGTTCGGACCGGAAAATCCGGACGGACTGGTCTGGTCGCTCAATACCTTCACCGACGACCGTGGGCGGTCGACCACCGCACTGTCCTATGCAATCCCGGAAACCGACGCCTATCTTTTCACCGCAAGTTGCATGTCCGGGCGTCGAGGTCCCGGCGTCGAGGTGGTTCTGTCCCTCGACTTCGGGGAACGCGAGAACGGAGATCCGGTCGACGTGGCTTTCGGCTCCGGAGACTATGAGGCGACTTATTCCGGCAACGTGCGGATGATCGGCAGCGAGGTGGCCGGCATCGTCGTGCGGGTTGCCCTGAACGACGACTTCTGGACGGTGATGAAACGGGAGACCCCTTCCCTCACCTTTCATGTCGCCGACGAAGCGGATCGCGATTTCCGCTATACGCCGCTTCGCGGTGTTTCTGCAGGCGTTCAGAAATTGCGCGAGCAATGCATCGACTATTTCGACGCCTTCGACGCAAGCACGCCGTCCGAACTGTCAGAACCCATCCTCTACGAATGTGAAGACGGATCGACCTTCTCGGCGCGCTTCGACAATTCCCGGTCCTATTCGACAGCGGAACTCACGGTGGCCGGCACCACGGTGCAGCTGATCCAGGAAATCTCGGCCTCCGGCGCATTGTATGTCGGCGGACCGATCAGGCTTCACACCAAGGGTGACGATGCCTTCCTGGAAATGGCCGGAGAAGGTCGCACCTGCTCATCAGCAACGGAGTAGCCGGCGCCCTTCATATGCCGGTCGTTGAACCTTCGCGATTCCATTTCGAAGGTTTGCCGGTCGTCAGGGCGGAATTCGTCCTCCGCGCGACGTGTGCGATCTTCTCCGGAAAACGGCGTGCGGGCGGAAACCCTGCAAAACCACTTGGCAGCGTTCCGCAAGGCCGATCCAAGGGTTGCGAATAGATCCTCCCGCGTTTATAGAAGCGCCAGAGAGTGAGCCGATAGCTCAGTTGGTAGAGCAACTGACTTTTAATCAGTAGGTCCAGGGTTCGAGCCCCTGTCGGCTCACCACTTTCAAAAAATTGAATTTAAATGACTTTTTGTGTCGCTTTCGGTTTTGAGAGTGACGCATCCAACCCGTTTGTGACGTTCTTCCTCGCTCACACGCCAAGAAGCCGACCGAACCGATCTCCAAAAACCGGTTTGCGCGGTCGCCAGTCCTGCATGCCGGCGAAAGCCCAGCCCCTCCGGCTACGTTCGCGATTGCCCATCAGGCACCCGCACCGTCCATCGCCGGCGGCGCGCCGTCACGGGAACCGGAAGCGCCCGCCGCATCCGCACCCTTGTAGATCCCCTTCACGCGTTCACGCAGGATCTGCATCGCTACATAGAGCACGGGGATCAGGACGACGCCGAAGAGCGTGGCAAACAGCATGCCCCCGAAGACCGCAAAACCGATGGCCTGCTGGCTGGCCGCGCCCGCGCCGTTGGCGACCAGGAGCGGAACGACGCCCAGCAGGAAAGACAGCGCCGTCATGATCACCGCGCGGAAGCGCAAGTGCGCGGCCGCACGTGCGGCCTCGATGATCGACTTGCCGGCCGCGCGTTCCTCCATCGCAAACTCGACAATCAGGATCGCGTTTTTGGCGCCAAGCCCGACGAGCATGATCATGCCGATCTGCGTATAGAGATTGACGTCGCGCCCGGTCACCAGAACCGCGACGAACGCACCGAGAAGCGCCACCGTCACCGACATCAGGATCGCGACGGGCATCGACCAGCTTTCGTACTGGGCGACCAGGAAGAGATAGGCGAACAAGATGGCGAGAAGGAGAATGAAGATCACGATGGCGCCCGTCCCCTGCTGCTGCAGGGCGGATCCGGTCCATTCATACGTGTAACCCGGCGGCAGGGCTTCCTGTGCCGCCGCCTCGAGCTCGTTCATCACGACGCCGGTCGAAGTCCCCGCGCCCGGGTCCGCATTGAACGACGCTGCCCGGAACATGTTGTAACGGTTGAGGATCTGCGGACCGAGCGTGTTTTCCACGCTCGCCAGCGTGCGCAGGGGGACCATGTTGCCGTCCTGCGAACGCACATACAGCCGGCCGATGTCTTCAGGCCGGTTGCGGAAAGTTCCTTCGGCCTGAATCATCACTTTGTAGACCCGGCCGAACAGATTGAAGTCGTTGATGTAATAGGAGCCCAGATAGGACTGGAGCGTCAGGAAGACATCGCCGATCCCGACCTGGAGGAGCTTCGCCTTGCTGCGGTCGAGATCGATGAAGAGTTGGGGCACATTCGCCCGAAAGGTTGAATAGGCCTGCGCGATTCCCGGCCGCTGATTGGCGGAATAGACCATCGAGCCGATGGCGGACGCAAGATCCTGCGGCGTGCCGCCTCCGGTCTGCTGGATTTTCATCTCGACGCCGCCGGTTGTTCCGAGACCCGGGATCGGCGGCGCATTGAAGGCGATGATGTTTGCTCCCGAGATCGTCGAGAACTCGCGCCAGAGCTTGGCGAGAATGCCGTTGGCACTCAGGTCCGGCGTCTGGCGCTCGCCCCAGGGCTCAAGCGTAACGATCAGCAGCGCGGTGTTCGGCGCGAGGCCGGAATTGAGGATGGAAAACCCGTTCACCGTGACAACGTTCTCGATGCCGTCGACGGATTCCAGCCGGCCCTCGATGTCCTTGGTGACCGCGGTCGTTCGCGGCAGGGCCGCGCCATCCGGCAACTGGACGTCGACCATCAGGTATCCCTGATCCTCAAGCGGCAGGAACCCCTTGGGAAGCCGTCCGCCGAGCAGGACGATCAGGCCGATGGCGAGGGCAACGGCGCCGATGCCGAGGATGGAACGCGGCAGGAGCCGCGACACCACGCCGACATAGCCGTTCCGAAGCCGGTCGACCACGGATTCAAACACCGCAAAGACGCCTTTTGGCGGGCCGTTTCTCGACTTCAGGATCAGCCCGCAAAGCGCCGGAGACAACGTCAGCGCGTTGATTGAGGAGATCACCACGGAGACCGAAATCGTGGTCGCGAATTGCGAATAGAGCCGGCCGGTGATGCCCGGCATGAACATCGTCGGAACAAAGACGGCAAGCAGGACCAGCGTGGTGGCGATCACCGGCGTGGTGATCTGGACCATCGCCTTGGCGGTCGCTTCCTTTGGCGAAAGCCCCTCGTCTGCCATGATCCGTTCGACGTTCTCCACGACGATGATCGCGTCGTCGACGACGATGCCGATGGCCAGAACCAGTGCAAACAGCGAGATCGTGTTGAGCGACATTCCCGCGGCGAGCAGGATCGCGAAGGTGCCGATCAAGGACACCGGGATCGCCACCAGCGGGATCAGCGTCGCCCGCCAGTTGCCGAGGAAGACAAAGACCACCGCAACGACCAGCGAAAAGGTCAGCAGCAGTGTCGTAACCACGTCCTGAAGGGATTTCTGGACGAAATCGGTGGTGTTGAAGGGAACCTCGTAGGACATATCCTTGGGGAAGGCCTTCGAGAGCTCGTCCAGTCGCGACAGCACGCCCTCCGAAACGGCCAGCGCGTTGGCGCCGGGCGCCTGATACACGGCCAGAACCGTGGAAGGCCTGCCGTTGAACCGACCGTTCGCGGAATAGAACTGCGACCCCAGCTCGACCCGCGCGACGTCGCGAATGCGAACGACCGCGTCATCGGCGCCGGTGCGCAGGACGATATTCTCGAATTCCTCCACGGTGCTGAGCCGCCCCTGTGCGGTCACCGTGTACTGGAACTGCTGGCCGTCGGGCACCGGCGGCGCACCGATCTGTCCGGCCGCGACCTGCACGTTCTGGTCGCGGACGGCGGAAATGAAATCCGATGGCGTCATTGCGAGACTGGCCAGACGGTCGGGATCAAGCCAGATCCGCATGCCGTAGGCAAAATCGGTCAGGACATCCGCCTTGCCCACGCCCTGAACACGGGCAAGTGCATCCTTCAGGTAGATCGACGCATAGTTGGACAGAAAGACCTCGTCATGATCCTCGTTCGAGGAATAGAGCGTCACCACCAGCAACATGTTGGTGCTGGCCTTCTGGACCGTGACACCGTTCTTGGTGACGTCGCTCGGCAACTGGCTGGTCGCCTGGCTGACGCGGTTTTGCACATTGACCGCCGCGATGTCGGGATCGGTTCCAACCGCGAAGGTGACATTCAGCGAATAGCTGCCGTTGTTGCTGCTGTTCGACGACATGTAGATCATGTTGTCGACACCGTTGACCTGCGCCTCGATCGGCGCCGCAACGGTTTCCTCCAGCACGGTCGCATTGGCGCCGCTGTAGCTTGCCGACACATTCACCACCGGCGGGGTGATGTTGGGAAACTGTTCGACCG
Organism: Stappia sp. ES.058; assembly: GCF_900105595.1. GTDB lineage: Bacteria > Pseudomonadota > Alphaproteobacteria > Rhizobiales > Stappiaceae > Stappia. The sequence continues at coordinate 1,779,543 of NZ_LT629784.1, forward strand.
GCAGCGAGAGATATCCGAGAACGCCGGCAATCGTGATGACGAGGGAAACGACCAGCGCGAACTTCGGCCGATAGATGAAGATGCGTGAAAACATCCGGGCCTACTCCGACTTGTCGTCGGCAAGAACGGCGTTCACCGAAACGCCCGGTCGAACCTTTTGCAGCCCTTCCGTAATGACCCTCTCGCCCACCTGCAATCCGCTCTTCACCACGAACTTGGTATCAATCTGCTCGCCCAGTTCGACATGGCGCTGTTCGACGTTCTCCTGGCTGCCGACGGCAAGCACAAAGGGCCCGCTCTGGTCCCGCTGCACCGCCGACTGCGGAATCACGATTTCCTTGGCGCTTTCGCCCGCTTCGATCACGACGGTGACGAACGTGCCGGCGACCAGAAGGCGGTCGGCGTTGGGAAACTGCCCGCGGATCGCGATCGTGCCCGTTGCCGGATCGACGGAATTGTCGATAAAGACGATCTTGCCGTCTTCCTTGTATCTCTGACCGTTGGGAAGAAGGATATGAATATCGGGCTGCTTCCCGCTTTCCTTCAGATTTTCAGGCGAACCGCCAGTGCTGCGGACGGCGTCCAGATAGTCCTTCTCGCTGATCGAAAAGCTGACATACATCGGCGCGGTGCGCACCAGTCGGGCTATCGGCCCGGACGTCGGCCCCACGACATCGCCGACGCTGAAGTTCGTCTTGCCGAGCTGGCCGTCGAAAGGCGCATGAATATCCGTGTAGGAAAGATTGAGGTTCGCCTGCGTGACTGCGGCCTTGGCCGCATCGACGGCGGCCTCCGCCTGTTCCTTGGCCGCCAGCGTTGCCTGGTACTTGGCCTTGGAGACATGGCCCTTGTCGAAAAGGTCCTTGTCGCGTTCCAGGTCCGCGGCCTTGAGAGCGGCTTCCGCCTCCGCGCGTGCCGCCTCCGCCTTCGCGGACGCGAGCGCTGCCTCGTAAGGCGCGCGTTCGATGGTGAACAGCAAGTCGCCGGACTTCACCGTCGCGCCGTCAGGGACCTTCTTGCTGTCCAGGAACCCGGACACGCGTGAAATCAGATTGACATTGTCGACCGCCGCGATCTGGCCGACGAACTCCGCCGACTGGCGAACGTCCTGGCTGACAGCCGCGGCTACGGTCACCGATGGCGGCGGCGCCTTGGGCGCAGATGCCTCCTCGGAGGGGCTGCAGGCGCCGAGCGCTCCCGCAAGCCCGATGGCAATCGCCAGACGTCGCATCCGGTTTCCGGCAGTCGCCATTTCGAAAATCTCCATGAAAGCCAGTCTTTCTTCGCGCTCACAACACGACGGCAAGAGCACAATTTGTCCAAACGTTACACAGCAATGTCACGGAAAAACAAGCGACAATCCGAAACTGGCCGAAGACGGCACGACCAGCCCTTCGGGAGCGGACCGCGTTTCCACTCCCCTATCCCCGCAGGCCGCCTCAATCCGCAAACGTTCGCCGCCAGAAAACACGACCGCGCTTATGCGCGGCTGACCGTCGATCAACTCCACCGTTTCATGGAACAGCCGCTCATAGGCGTGCGGCGTCATCAGCTTGAGATCTCCGCGCGGTGTCGCGATGGTGATGCCGAGGCTTGTTGCGCGCATTGCCCGCTCGCCGGTAAAGGCGGAGTAGAAGATGTGATGCATCGCCGGCTCATCGCACACGACAACCACGCTCCCGAGGGCTCGAACGCCGTTTCGATGGGTTTGATAGGTAGACGACCAGAAGTTCTCGGGAAAACGGTGGAAGCAAGTGAAGAACCCGTTATCGGCATCCTCCGGATCCCTGGTAAAGGTCAGGTCGAAGCCGACCTTTCGGGTGCCACCATCGGAAAGCGCCTGCGACCGCTCGAAGGAAAAGGGCGCGAACACCGGAAGCCCGGCATGTTCAAACGCCGCGCGATCCGCATCCGGATCCCGGCTTTCAAGCACGAGCATCGATCCGCCCTCGCGCGTCTTCAGAAAATCGCGGTTGAAGGCGCCGAAGGAGAAGGCATCGTCCTTCGCCTCGGGAATGTCGGCCCCCTCCCCCATGGCGAGCAATTCAAGGAAAAAGCCGTCCAGCTGAACCAGGCGGTTCTCGGTGCCCCATGGGTGACGGGCCCGCGGCGTGACCGTGAAGCCAAGCGCTTCGACGCAGGCTGCCGCAGCATCGAGATCAGTGACAGCCCAAACCAGATGATCGAATCCGCGTGCAGTCATGGCGCACCTCTTGTTGTTCTTTGCGGCGCCGGCTGGCGTTCGGACAGGCCACTTGCAACGGGACGTTACACCAATCGACTTTGCTCGACTGCCGCCGCAACAAAAGAGGCGAACAGCGGGTGCGGTTCGAATGGTCGGGACTTGAGCTCAGGGTGGTATTGCACGCCGATGTACCAGGGATGACCCGTGATCTCCACGGTTTCAGGCAATTCGCCGTCCGGCGACGTGCCTGCGAAGGTCAGTCCGGCGCTCTCGAGGCGCGAGCGATAGGTGATGTTCACCTCGTAGCGATGCCGGTGGCGCTCCGAAATCGACTCACTCTCGTAGATTTCAGCGATGCGGGATCCGGGCTGGAGGGCCGCCGGATAGGCGCCGAGCCGCATCGTCCCGCCAAGTTCCCCGTCTTCCTTGCGCACTTCGAGCGTGTTGCCGCGCGCCCATTCCGTCATCAGGCCGACCACCGGTTCGGGCGTTTCGCCAAATTCTGTCGAGTTAGCCTCCGTGATCCCGGCCAGATTGCGGGCGGCCTCGATCACCGCCATCTGCATGCCGAAGCAAATGCCGAAATAGGGAACGTCGTGCGTGCGGGCGAATTTCGCGGCCGCGATCTTGCCTTCCGCACCGCGCTCGCCAAAACCGCCTGGCACCAGGATGCCGTGCACGTTTTCAAGCCAGGGCGCGGGATCTTCCTTTTCGAAGATCTCCGATTCGATCCACTCGATGTTGACGCGCACGTGGTTGGCGATCCCGCCATGCACCAGCGCCTCGATCAGCGACTTGTAGGCGTCCTTGAGCACCGTGTACTTGCCGATGATCGCAATCGTCACCTCGCCTTCGGGATTGGCAAGGTTTTCGGAGATCTCGGTCCAGCGCGACAGGTCGAGCGCCGGCGCGCCGGTGATGCCGAAAGCCGCGAGCACTTCTTCGTCGAGGCCTTCCTCGTGATAGGCGATCGGAACATTGTAGATCGATTTCACGTCATAGGCCGGGATCACCGCGCCTTCGCGCACGTTGCAGAACAACGACAGCTTGCGGCGTTCGCTTTCCGGAATCTTGCGGTCGCAGCGGACCATCAGGATATCCGGTTGGATGCCGATCGAGCGCAGTTCCTTCACCGAATGCTGCGTCGGCTTGGTCTTGAGTTCCCCGGCCGACGCGATGAAGGGCATCAGCGTCAGGTGAATGTAGACCGCATGGCCGCGCGGCAGCTCGTTGCCGAGCTGGCGGATCGCCTCGAAGAACGGAAGCGCCTCGATGTCGCCGACGGTGCCGCCGATCTCGCACAGAACGAAGTCATACTCCTCGTTGCCGTCGAGCACGAAGGCCTTGATCGCATCGGTCACATGGGGAATCACCTGGACCGTTCCGCCCAGATAATCGCCGCGGCGTTCCCTGGCGATGATATTTTGGTAGATGCGCCCGGTGGTGATGTTGTCGCGTTTGTTCGCGGGACGTCCGGTGAAGCGCTCGTAGTGTCCGAGATCGAGATCGGTCTCCGCGCCATCGTCGGTGACGAAACACTCGCCATGCTGATACGGGCTCATCGTCCCCGGATCCACATTGAGATAGGGGTCGAGCTTTCGCAGGCGGACCCGATATCCGCGAGCCTGAAGAAGAGCACCGAGAGCCGCAGACGCAAGCCCCTTGCCCAGTGAGGACACCACGCCGCCGGTGATGAAGATGTATCGCGCCATGGACCAATACCATATCGCCGCGAGCGCTGATTCGAACGCCCGTCGGTATTTAACACACAAGAAAATGCCCCGCGAGATCATCGCGGGGCATGCGAAGAGACGAAAAGACGCCGCGCCGTGCCCTATTGAGCGGGCGGAACCTGGGGACCGTCAGGCACCGGAGCCGGCTTGATCTGATCGAGGATCCCGTTGCCGCTCGACCCGTTTTCGCCTGCGGGCGCGGTTGGCGCGCCGGGCACGGCATCCAGAATCGAGGCAGGACGCTCGTCGTTCTTGGCAATGATCGCAAGACCAAGCGATGTCGCGAAAAAGACGGCGGCAAGGGCTGCCGTTGCACGCGTCAGGATATTGGCGCTGCCGCGCGCCGACATCATGCCGCCTCCGCCGCCGCCGCCTCCGCCGCCCATACCAAGGGCGCCGCCTTCCGAGCGCTGCAAGAGAACGACAAGGACGAGCGCGAGCACGACCATCAGGTGAATGACGATGATTACGGTTTCCATCGAGGACCAGTCTTTGATAGCGGATTTGAGCCGGGTTCTACACCAAGGCGCGCCGGGATTCCACCCTTGATGGGATTCCGATGCAATGAAACGAAAACCTTATCCGGCAGCGGCGACAATCGGCAGAAAGTCCGCCGCTTTCAGGCTTGCGCCACCAACGAGCGCACCATCGACATCGGCGATCCCAAGAAGCTCAACGGCATTGCCCGCCTTGACCGAGCCTCCGTAGAGAAGACGAACCGCCGCGAAGGCCTCGCCGAACCGCTGAACGAGCTCACCGCGCATGAAGGCATGCATTTCGGCCACGTCGTCGACCGTCGGCGTCAATCCCGTCCCGATCGCCCACACCGGCTCATAGGCAATGACGAGCGTTTCGGGGGTCGCCCCCTCGGGGACTGATTCTTCAAGCTGACGCCCAACCACCGCAAGCGCCTCCCCTGCCTTGCGCTCGGCTTGCGTCTCACCGACGCAGACGATGGCGGTCAGTCCTGCGCGCCACGCGGCACATGCCTTAGCGTTAACGGTAGCGTTGTCCTCGCCGTGGTCCGCACGGCGTTCCGAATGTCCGACGATCACATAGGACGCGCCGGCGTCCGCAAGCATTTCGGCGGCAATGTCACCAGTGTGTGCGCCACTTGCCGCGGCATGACAGTCTTGTCCGCCAATCTGCACGCCACTCCCGAAAACCTTCTGGACCGCTGCCGCGATCATCGTCGCCGGCGGACAGATCGCAACGTCCGCCGATCCCTTGCCTGCGCGTACGTCGTCCGCGATGCGGATGAGTTCCTCCAGCGCGCTCCCCAGACCGTTCATCTTCCAGTTGCCGGCAACGAGCGGCTTTGAAACCTTCGACATTCGAAACCCCGTATTTCTTCTCTGGAGCCGCGGTGCGGCCACCTGCTTCATATGGGGCCGCCGACCTGTATTTCAGGCCCCGGTGCTAGCAGAAATCCGGATTTGATCAAGATAATGGCGTCTCGGATTTCGCCGCCTTGCCCGTAGCCGCCGTCGTCTCTATGATCCGCCCGCTCCGGATGCGGCGCTGTGATCGCATTCTTTATGTTCGCCCTAGAACCGACGGATTTCCCAATGCTCGATACTCTGCGCGCTGGCGCAAAGTCCTGGATTTCAAAACTCCTGATTGGCCTGCTCGTGATCAGTTTCGCGATCTGGGGCATATCGGGCGACCTGCTGAACGTCGGGGGCGACCGTGTGGCCACGGTCGGCGACGAAAAGGTATCGCTCGAAGCCTTCGACACCGCCTACCGGCGCGAGCTCGACCGGATCGGTCAACGAATCGGACGCCCTCTTACAAGGGCGGAGGGCGCTTCGCTCGGTCTGCCCGGCCAGGTGCTCGGGCGCCTCGTCGCGGAAGCGTCTCTGAACCAGACGGCAAACGATCTCAATCTCGGCGTGACGGACGAGGAATTGGTCCGCCTGATCCAGTCGGCCCCGGCCTTCCAGTCCCCGGGCGGCGGTTTCAACCGTGCCCGGCTCGTCCAGATCCTCCAGGCAAACGGGCTGACGGAAGACCAGTTCGTCGAGGAGCGCCGGCTGCTCGAGGAGCGCCTGCAGATCGCCGAAGCGATCAGCGGCGGCCTTACGACGCCACAGCCCATGCTCGAAGCGTTCAACCAGCATGCCAAGGAAGAACGCAGCGTCAATTACATCGTTCTCGACCGCGACGCCGCCGGCGAGATCGCCGCGCCGAGCGATGAAGACCTCACCCGCTATTTCGAGGACAATCTGGCGGCGTTCCGCGCCCCGGAGTATCGCAAGATCGCGGTGCTTGAGATCACGCCCGACCGTGTTGCGCGCCCTGGCGAGATCAGCGAAGGCGACGTGAAGCGAGAGTATGAATCTGCGGGAGGCCGCTTCGGCGAAGTCGAGCAACGGCGTATCCTGCAGTTGACCTTGTCGTCCGAAAAAGACGCCGATGCAGTGCGCCAGGCGCTCGCCGAAGGCAAGAGCTTCGAGGAAATCGTCGAGGAGCGCGGCACGACCATCGACGCGATCGACCTTGGCTCAATGAAGCGGTCCGACCTGATCGACCCCGCGATCGCCGATGCGGCCTTTTCCCTTGGCGAAGGTGAAGTGTCCGACATCGTCGATGGACGTTTCTCTCCGGTCGTCCTGAAGATCGCCGAGATCACTCCGGCCCGCAAGACGCCCTTGGCCGAGGTTGCCGACACGCTTCGTCAGGAAATCGCACTCCGGCTCGCCGAGCGCGAGGTGCTCGACCTGCACGACGAAGTCGAGGACGCACGCGCCGGTGGCGCGACGTTGACCGAGGTCGCCGAGCGTTTCTCCCTGACCCTCGACACGCCGCCGGCGTTCGACACGGCCGGCAAAACCATGGACGGGACCGAAGTCGACCTTCCCGATGCCGCCGATCTTGTTTCCGATACATTCGAGAGCGACGTCGGTATCGAGGCAGATCCGCTGCAGCTTGGACGCACGGGCTTTGTCTGGTTCGAAGTGAGCGATGTCATTCCCGCGCGCGACCGCGCGCTTGAAGAGGTTCGCGACAACGTCGTCGCCGCCTGGACGCAGGAACAAAGGACCGAGCGTCTTGATACACTGGCAAGCGAGGTCCTCGTTGAGCTCGACGACGGCAGGACGCTGGAGAGCATTGCGCAGGAACGCGGTCTGCAGGTCAGCACCGCCGAAGGACTGCGCCGAAACGCCGAAAACGACGTCTTCTCTCCGGGCGCCATCGAAGGTGTCTTTTCCGGCCCCGTCGGCACGACGGGACGGGCCGCGCGTGACAGCGATGGCGCGCGGATCGTGTTCAAGGTCGAAGCGGTCAATTCACCGGCTTTCTTCCGCGCGGACGGAGAAATCGCGGCGCTCGACAACCGTCTTGGCGAAGCGCTTCAAAATTCGGTGGTCGGCGAATACGTCAGCCAACGTCAGTCGGCCCTTGGCGTCAGCGTGAACCAGTCGAACATCAATCTTGTGATCGGACAGGGCGGCGGCTAGGCCCTGCGTGAGCGGCAAGGCTTCGCGGATCGCGTGTCCGCGATTGCCGGCCGGCCGGCACGTTTCCGTCGACGGACGACATTGAAAGGACGAGCCAGTGAGCAATCTCAAGAGTCTGATTGCGAAGGCAGCCGACGGAACACCTCTTACCCGCGACGAGGCCCGCGAGGCGTTCGACATCATCATGTCGGGCGCCGCGACGCCCTCGCAGATCGGCGGTTTCCTGATGGCCTTGCGGGTGCGAGGCGAGAGCATTGACGAGATCGCCGGCGCTGTTGCGACGATGCGGGCAAAGATGCTGCCCGTGGATGCGCCCGCGAACGCCGTGGACGTCGTGGGAACCGGCGGAGATGCATCGGGAAGCTACAACATCTCGACCTGTTCCGCCTTTGTTGTTGCCGGTTGCGGCGTTCCGGTGGCCAAGCACGGCAACCGGTCGCTGTCGTCCAAGTCGGGCGCCGCCGACGTGCTGACGGCGCTCGGCGTGAACATCGACATCAAGCCCGAGCGGATCAGCCGCTGCATTCGCGAAGTCAGCCTGGGTTTCATGTTCGCTCCCAACCACCATTCCGCGATGAAACATGTCGGCCCGGCCCGCACGGAGCTTGGCACGCGCACGATCTTCAATCTACTCGGCCCGCTGTCCAATCCGGCGGGCGTCAGCCGACAGATGGTCGGGGTATTCGCCAGGCAGTGGGTCGAGCCGATTGCCCATGTTCTCAAATCGCTCGGGTCGCAGGCGGCCTGGGTGGTTCACGGCTCGGATGGCCTCGACGAAATTACCACCACAGGTCCGACAAGCGTTGCAGCCCTTGAAGACGGCAAGGTCCGCACATTCGAGATCTCGCCGCTCGACGTCGGCCTTTCGATCTCACGTCCGGAAGACCTGAAGGGCGGGGAAGCGAAAGAAAACGCTGCCGCGCTGAAAGCGGTTCTGGAAGGTGCCCGCAACGCCTACCGCGACACTGTCCTGATGAACGCCGGCGCAACACTTTTGGTCGCCGGACACGCGGCTGAACTGCGTGAGGGCGTGTCGCAGGCCGCACAGGCAATCGACAGCGGTGCGGCCATGGAACGTTTGAATCACCTGGTTCAGGTTTCGAATGATGGAAACGGCAATGGCTGACATTCTTGCCCGCATCGAAGTCTACAAGCGCTCGGAAATCGCCGCCGCAAAGGCGAAGGTGTCGCAAGCGGAAATAGAGCGACGCGCCGCGCAAGCGCCCAGCCCCCGCGGGTTTCAAAAAGCGCTCGAGACGCGCCGGGCTGATGACGACTACGGCCTGATCGCAGAGATCAAGAAGGCAAGTCCCTCCAAGGGGCTGATCCGTGCCGACTTCGATCCCCCTGCCCTTGCCCGCGCCTATGAAGAAGGCGGAGCCGCCTGCCTTTCCGTGTTGACCGACGGTCCGTCCTTTCAGGGCGCGCCCGAGTATCTGGGCGCGGCGCGCGACGCCTGTCAGCTGCCGGTTCTGCGCAAGGACTTTCTCTACGACACCTATCAGGTCTACGAAGCGCGGGCCTGGGGTGCGGATTGCATCCTGATCATTCTGGCCGCGCTGGACGACGAGACGGCCGCTGCACTGGAGGCCACTGCCGTCGATCTTGGCATGGACATCCTGCTTGAGGTTCACAACGCTGAGGAGCTGGAGCGCGCGCTTCGCCTGTCGTCCGCGATGGTCGGCATCAACAACCGGAACCTGAAGACATTCGAGACCAGGTTGGAAACAAGCGAAGAGCTTGCCCCACGGATCCCGTCCGGCAAGCTGGTCATCGGAGAATCGGGCCTCTTCGCCCCTTCGGATCTCGCCAGAATGTCGGCCTGCGGCATCTCCACCTTCCTGATCGGCGAGAGCCTGATGCGCCAGCAGGACGTTGCGGCTGCAACGCGCGCATTGCTCATGCGTGCGCCGGCCGCCGCGCAATAGCCCACGCCTGACGCCCGGCCGAGCAGGACGCACCATGACCACCAAAGACCCAAGACTGACCCATCTGGACGAGACCGGCGCCGCAAACATGGTCGATGTGTCCTCCAAGGACGTCACCACACGCGAGGCGACAGCGGAGGGCTACGTCCGGATGAAACCGGAAACGCTGGAGATGATCCGGTCCGGAAATGCGAAGAAGGGGGACGTGGTCGCCACGGCGCGGATCGCCGGCATCATGGCGGCGAAACGCACACATGAGCTCATCCCGCTGTGCCATCCCCTCGCCTTGTCGAAGGTGGCCGTCGACATCGAAGCCGACGCGAGCCTGCCCGGGCTGAAGGTTACCGCCTACGCCAAGCTTGCCGGCCAGACCGGCGTCGAGATGGAAGCACTCACGGCCTGTTCTCTTGCTTGCCTGACGATCTACGACATGGCCAAGGCGGTTGATCGCGGCATGACGATCCAGGGTCTGCGCGTCCTGTCGAAGTCAGGCGGAAAATCCGGCGACTGGGTCGCAACATGACACTGATTTCCGTCGACGAGGCGCTCGCACGGCTTTTGCGCGGCGTAGCCCCGCTCGAGACGGAGGCGGTGGCGCTCGAAAACGCGAATGGGCGATGTCTCGCGCAGGACATTCGTGCAAGACGCACGCAACCGCCGTTTTCCGCCTCCGCCATGGACGGCTATGCGGTGCGCGCCGCTGATATCGCCACTGTGCCGGTCCGTCTGCGCGTGATTGGCGAAGCACCGGCCGGACACGGGTTTGCCGGTGAAATCGGCCCTTTTGAAGCCGTGCGGATCTTCACCGGCGCTCCGCTTCCGCGCGGCGCCGATACGATCCTCATTCAGGAAAATGCCGAACCGACCGGAGGCGATGGCTCGATTACTGCGCTGGAGACAGCCGACACGGGACGTTACGTGCGGCCGGCCGGTCTCGATTTTCGCGAGGGCGATGTCTTGCTGCAGGCTGGTTGCAGGCTCGGATTTTCCGAGTTGGCACTGGCGGCGGGCATGAACCATGCCACCCTTCCGGTCGTGCGCCGCCCCCGTGTCGCGATTCTCGCGACCGGAGACGAACTTGTGCCGCCGGGTGCGAATTCGGGTCCCGACCAGATCATCGCCTCCAATCACATCGGCGTGGGTGCAATCGTTGAAGACAACGGCGGCCTGCCGATCCATCTGGGCATCGCGGAAGACCGTCCGGATGCGCTGGCACGCAAGATTGCCGCGGCCCGCGAATGCCGCGCCGATGTTCTCGTGACCCTTGGCGGCGCATCGGTCGGCGATCATGATCTCGTTCAGGAGGCGCTGGGGAATGCAGGCATGCACCTCGCATTCTGGCGGATCGCCATGCGCCCCGGCAAGCCGCTGATGGCGGGACGGATCGGCTCGATGCAGGTGCTAGGGCTTCCGGGAAACCCGGTTTCCAGTCTCGTGTGTTCGCTGCTGTTCCTCAAGCCGTTGCTGGCCGCGCTGAGCGGGCTGCAGGCGCCCGCGCGTCTCACCGAACGCGTCCCGCTCGCGGCGCCAGTCGGCGAGAACGACCGTCGCGAAGACTATCTCAGGGCACGTCTCGAGATCGAAGGCGACGGAACCGAACGCGTCAAACCATTCGACAAGCAGGATTCTTCCATGCTCACGACATTGGCCAGCGCCAACGCACTGATCGTGCGCCCTCCACATGGACCGGCCCTGCCGTCCGGAACTCCCGTGCCGGTAATCCGCATCTCCGGCCGCTGAGCCTGTTGTGGAACAAGGCAAGAACAGTTAGACTATGTTCATGATTTGTCCGTAGTCTGAGTCGAATGGCATTGGGGATCCCGTCGGATGTTGACGCGCAAGCAGCACGAATTGCTCCTGTTCATCCATGAAAGGCTCAAGGAGACCGGCGTTCCGCCGTCTTTCGACGAGATGAAGGATGCGCTTGATCTCCGATCCAAGTCAGGCATTCATCGCCTGATCACGGCGCTGGAAGAACGCGGCTTCATTCGCCGGCTTCCCAACCGCGCCAGGGCGCTTGAAATCGTCAAGCTTCCGGAATCGGTTGCGCCGGGTCTCGCCGCCCCGCGCAGTCAGGGGTTCTCGCCATCGGTGATCGAGGGATCGCGCGGGAAGATGCCTCCCGCAGCCCCGCAGCCGGCCCTTCCCGACAGCGAAAGCGTATCGATCCCGGTCATGGGGCGGATCGCGGCCGGAGTTCCGATCGAGGCGATCCAGTCACACAGCCACACCATTTCCATGCCAGCCGATCTGTTGGGTGCTGGAGAGCACTATGCGCTCGAAGTGCGGGGCGATTCCATGATCGACGCCGGCATTCTGGATGGAGACACCGTCGTCATTCGAAGGTCTGACAGCGCCGACAGCGGCGATATCGTGGTCGCGCTGATCGACGATGAGGAAGCAACCTTGAAGCGCCTGCGCAAGAAGGGCGAGTCGACAGCTCTTGAAGCGGCGAACCCGGCCTATGAGACGCGGATCTTCGGACCAGGCCGCGTGCGGGTCCAGGGCAAACTGATCTCCCTGTTTCGTCGGTACTGACCAGGGCCTATCGAATTAGGCACACGGAGCTGTGCGCTACCCGGCATCGTTCGGGGCGCTGGCCGATAGGAATATGACATGAGGCTTGTGGCACTGCGGATCAGGGTCGCGGTGAGCGGTTCGGTGTCCATGGCCGCAATGTTTTATAGCTTGGGCGGAGCGTTATCTGCGGCGGCGCGCCCTGTTTAGGGTCGAGACGCACCGCAAGCGCGCCCGTCCGTGCCAGGCGATCCCCATCGAAGACATACGCCGCAGCGCAATCGGCTGGCGCGCGCAACGCGGTGACGATGACATCCACCCTTGCGCAATCCTGCGCGAAGGCTTCCGGATCGGAAACCAGCGAGATCACCAGCCCGTGGCCCCTACCGTTTCCGGTGGACGGGAGAGCTTTTACACGGTGATCATCCGGCACCGGGTAGGCTGAGACGATGCAAGCACGCTCGTCACAGGCCATCCGGCGGCGCGACAGATGTCGGTTGGGCCGGTCTAGCGCCGGCACACCCTCGGCACGCAGCCAGACGTCGCCCAGGAAACTGGAGGGCCGTGGTGTGACCTGCATGATTCCATCTGAATCCCTTAGGGCAATTGCCTTCCCGCTGGCAGAGACAAACATATCGGGCGGGCGATGGAGCGCCACGAAAAGTCCGGCGAACGCCAGCGGTACGATCGAGAGCCGCCGATAGCCGGCGGGTCCGATGCACAAGAGGCCGCCGCCGCCGACAAGAAGCAGGATAGCGGAGATCGGAAGCGCTCCGATCACACCCTCGTCGGGCGTCGCTGCCTGTGCCCAGCTCGAGATCGACGCGACCTGCTCGAGCGCCATCCCCATCACCGACAGCGGAAACACCTCGAGCCCGAACGGCAGCATCGCCAGCGCCAGCACAGCCATCGGCATCACCAAGACCGTGACGAGAGGCATGGCAACGAGATTGATCAACGGACCGAGGGGCGCAACGCGGTGAAAATGGTAGGCACCGATCGCGCCGGTGGCAGCGCCCGCGATCAGCGACGTGAAGAGGATCGCGCCGAACCAGATCATGACCTGATTTAGCGCAGAGCGGACGGAACCGCTTGCAGCAATCTCGCGGGCATCGCGGTGCCCGCGCCTGCGTGTCAGTTCCTCATAGGCCGCGATCAGGGCGACAACGGCAGCGAATGACATCTGGAATCCGGGGTCGAGAAGGGATTCCGGCGTCAGCAACAGGATGAGGAAGGCTGCCACCGCCGCGTTTCGCAGCGTCAGCGCGCGTCGCCCGAGCAGGCGACCTGCCAGCACCAGCGCGATCATCACGAAGGCCCGCTGCGTCGCGATCGATCCGCCAGAGATCGCCAGATAGAAGGTCGCCGCCCCGAGCGCTGCTCCCGCCGCCCACAGATCGATGGGCTGCTCCTGGGACAGTCTGGCGGAAAGCGCCAGCACCGCGCGTACGGAAAAGAAAACCGCACCGGCGAACAGGGCCATGTGCAGCCCGGAGATCGCCAGGATATGCGCCAGTCCCGCTGTCCTGAGCGCTTCGGTGACTTCGGGCGGGATCGAAGACCGGTCACCGACGATCAAAGCGACGGCCAGGCCGCCGGCGACCCCCGTCCCCAGCGTCTGCAGGATACGCTGGGCAATGGCGCGCCTCAGCCTGTCGATTGCAGACATCAGCCTCAAGTCCCATGGCACAGGCCCAAGGTCCGCCGGCTCCGGCGAACCAAAGGCGAAGCCGCTGGCGCCCACGCCGTCGAAGAACGCGCGAAACGAATAGTCGTAGCCACCGGGCATGACCGCAGGCGCCGGCGGCATCAATCGGGCACGCAAACGCACGGCCGTGCCAGCCGCATATGTCGCGTCCGACCCGCGCAGACTGACCCGTACGCGCTCCGGCCGGTCGCCCTGCCTGAGCGGCGGCGCGGCGATCACGCGAAGGGTCAAGCGCGTCCGCCCGTTGGCACGCGGCTCCGCCAGTTCGACAAAACCCGACAGATCCACGCTGCGGGCCCTTTCAAGAACCGGCGCTGCAACCATCGCGGTGCGCAGGCACGCCGCAGCAGCGCCGGACATGATGAGCGCACAGGCAAGCAGTGCCCAGGCACCCCGCCCCTTGCGATGTGCCGCCAGAAAAAACACCCATAAAGCCGCGGTGGCAGTGAGAAGCGCGAGAAGCGATGGCTCCCGCGGCAATTGAAAATAGCCGGCGATGCCCAGGACAAATGCGACACACGCCCACACAAGGCCACGACCGCGGTCGAGATCGGCTCTCAGGGCAGCGGAAAATGCCTGGCTCCATGTGGTGTCGGTGTCGTCCCCCCGTTTGGACGACAGGGGACGAGACTGCAACACGGCTGCAAGAAGCGCACGGGCCGATTCCGGACGCCGGGATAACGCTTTGCTGCGTTCACCAGGGTCGGCGCGGGCTGCGGATGTATCGGCCGCGGCCTCCCGTCCACCATCACCTTCAACTCCCGACTTGCCTGCGCCCGGCATCGTCATGACCCTTTCAGCGCCATCGGCGCATGACGCCGTCAGGCCGGCTTGATCCCGCCTTTTTCAGGCTTTGGCGAGACCGGACCCTATGCTAAGTGAACGCCAACCCTGCGCCAGGAAACGAGCGTGCAATGCAACTCGGGTTCGCGCAAGACGGGAATCTGCACTGCACGGGTTTCAGGCAGGTGCGGTCAGAACCGTCATCATCGTCAAACGAACAAAAGGCAGTTGTCATGAGCGCCCCCGTGGTCACGCGTTTCGCCCCCTCGCCCACCGGTTTCCTGCACATCGGCGGCGCCAGAACGGCTCTCTTCAACTGGCTTTATGCGAAGCGGTTTGGCGGCAGGATGCTGCTTCGCATCGAGGACACGGACCGCAACCGCAGCACGGACGCGGCCATCGAGGCCATTCTCGATGGTCTGACCTGGCTGGGGCTCGACTGGGACGGCGAGCCGATTTCACAATATGCGCGCGCCGATCGCCATCGCGAAGTGGCAAAGGCCCTGATCGATGCCGGACAGGCGTACCCCTGCTACGCCTCGCAGGAGGAACTGGCGGAGATGCGCGAGACCGCACGCGCGGAAGGCCGTCCGCCGCGCTACGACGGTCGCTGGCGCGACCGCGACCCGTCCGAGGCCCCGGCCGACGTGAAGCCGGTCGTCCGCCTCAAGGCTCCTCTCGACGGCGAAACAGTGATCGACGACAAGGTCCAGGGACGGGTTGTCTTTGCAAATAAGGAACTCGACGACCTCGTTCTGCTGCGCTCCGACGGATCGCCGACCTATATGCTCGCCGTCGTGGTCGACGATCACGACATGGGCGTCACGCATATCGTGCGCGGCGACGATCATCTGACCAATGCGGCCCGCCAGACGCTGATCTACAAGGCGATGAACTGGGATGTGCCGACGATGGCGCATATCCCGCTCATCCATGGCCCCGACGGCGCGAAACTCTCCAAGCGGCACGGGGCGCTTGGCGCGGAAGCCTATCGCGCGATGGGCTATCTCCCGGCTGCGATGCGCAACTATCTTGCGCGTCTTGGCTGGAGCCATGGCGATGAGGAGATCTTCCCGACCGAACAGTTGATCGAATGGTTCGACCTCGATGCGATCGGCAAGTCGGCCTCGCGCTTCGACATGCAGAAGCTGCAGAACCTCAACGGTCACTACATGCGGGCCCAGTCAACCGACGAGCTGATGCGCGATTTCGCAGCTTTCCTTCCCCATGCCGAAGGCGGACCCGCCGTCCAGTCCTGGCTGTCCGACAGCACGCACGACAAGATGTTCCGTGATGCCCTTCCCGGCCTCAAGGAGCGTGCAAAGACGCTTGTGGAGTTGCTGGAAAGCGCGGAATACCTTTGGGCCAGCCGCCCGCTCGTCCTCGACGAGAAGGCGGAAAAACTCCTTTCTGCAGACGGAGCGCGCGGCGCGCTTGCTGATCTTCACGAAAAACTGTCCGCGCTCGACACATGGAACGCAGAGACAACGGAAGCCGCCGTTCGCGCCTTTGCAGACGAGGCAGATCTCAAGCTTGGAAAGGTGGCACAGCCGTTGCGCGCCGCGCTGACCGGCAAGGGCACCTCTCCCGGGATCTTCGACGTTCTCGACGTGCTCGGTCGCGAAGAATCGCTTGGACGGATCGCGGATCAGGCATCCTCGTGACAAATCGGTGCCGGATGGCGACAAGCCTGCCGCAAGGGAAAGGTGAACGGATCGTCACCATGTGACCAAAGCGACGAGGGTGTGCGCTTGCGAGGATCATGCAAATGGGATACCCAACAATCGACTTTTCCTCCCGCCAAGCATGGCCGGCCAGTTTCCCGACACTCTTGGGACGCGGCCACGCAGCAACGGCGCATTCTTACCAGGGGGTAGCCTGAATGACTGATTCAAATGCCAAGCTGACGATTGGCGACAAGTCGTGGGACCTGAAGGTCCGCCCGGGAAGCGTTGGCCCGAACGTTGTCGACATTGCGTCCCTGTACAGCCAGACCGGATGCTTCACCTACGACCCGGGCTTCACGTCCACAGCGTCATGTGAATCGGGCATCACCTATATCGATGGCGATGAAGGCACCCTGCTTTATCGCGGCTACCCGATCGAGCAACTGGCCGAACACGGCGATTTTCTCGAGAGCTGCTACCTTCTGCTGTACGGCGAATTGCCGACGAAGGCGCAGAAGGACGACTTCGTGAATCGCGTGACCTATCACACGATGATCCACGAGCAGATGAGCCGCTTCTTCACCGGTTTCCGCCGCGACGCCCATCCGATGGCGATCATGGTCGGCACCGTCGGCGCGCTCTCCGCCTTCTATCATGACAGCACCGACATTTCCGATCCGCACCAGCGGATGGTGGCGTCCCTGCGCATGATCGCCAAGATGCCGACGATTGCGGCAATGGCCTACAAGTACCACGTCGGCCAGCCCTTCGTGTACCCGCGCAACGACCTCGACTATGCGGCGAACTTCCTGCACATGTGCTTCGCCGTGCCTTGCGAGGAATACAAGGTGAACCCGGTGCTCGCCCGTGCGATGGACCGGATCTTCATCCTTCATGCGGACCACGAACAGAACGCCTCCACCTCGACGGTGCGTCTGGCGGGCTCCTCCGGCGCCAATCCGTTCGCCTGCATCGCAGCCGGCATTGCCTGCCTCTGGGGACCGGCGCATGGCGGTGCCAACGAGGCCGCGCTCAACATGCTGGCCGAAATCGGCTCGGTCGACCGGATCCCGGAATACATCGCCCGCGCCAAGGACAAGAACGATCCGTTCCGTCTGATGGGCTTTGGCCACCGGGTCTACAAGAACTACGACCCGCGTGCCCGCATCATGCAGAAAACGACACATGAGGTCCTGGCGGAGCTTGGTATGCGCGACGATCCGCTTCTGGACGTCGCCATGGAGCTGGAGCGCATCGCGCTCAGCGACGAGTATTTCGTCGAGAAAAAACTCTACCCGAACATCGACTTCTATTCCGGGATCACGCTGCGCGCTCTCGGCTTCCCCACCACCATGTTCACGGTGCTCTTCGCACTCGCGCGCACGGTCGGCTGGATTGCTCAGTGGAAGGAAATGGTCGAGGATCCCTCGCAGAAGATCGGACGCCCGCGTCAGCTCTACACCGGGGCGGCTCCGCGCGACTATCTGCCGATCCCGCAGCGTCGCTAACGCTCCTCCGTCGATTTCGACGGCAGACGACTGAAACCGAAAACGGCGCCTCGCGGCGCCGTTTTTGTTTCTCCGGACTTTGCCTTGCAACAAGGCGGGGTTCATCGACCCGCGGCGACGTCAAGTACGATGCGCGCCGCCTCGCCCGCCTGGCTCCTGCCTTCACCCAGCTGCATTTCATCGTCAAGACGCCGGAACGCAGCCACCTGCGCATCACGCTGTGGCGAGGCCTGCAAAAGCGGCGCAACGGTCGCGGCAAGCGCTTCCGGCGATGCGCCGTCGTCCAGAAATTCAGGCACCACGTTCTCGCCGAGAATGATGTTCGGCAACACCATCGATGTGACCGTCGCAATCGGCAGGAAGCGGTTCAGGTCCTTTATCCGGCGGTAGAACCAGTCGAGCCGGTAGGCCACCGCCATCGGCACGCCGGCGATCGCCAGCTCCAGTGTCACGGTTCCGGATGCCGCAAGGGCGGCATGTCCACGGCGGAATGCGGCGAGTTTCTCCGCCTCGCCGCTCACGACTTGCGGCTTTACCGCCCAGCCGGCGGTTTCCTCGGCAATGCGCTCGCGAAGATGGGGAACCGCCGGCAGAATAACCTCCAGGTCGGCGAACGTCTCCTTCAGAATCGCCACAGCCGCCCCGAAATCGGCAAGCAACCGGCTGATCTCGCTTCGCCGGCTTCCCGGCAGCACAAGCAGAACCGGAGCCCCGTCACTTTCAAGATCGGAGCGCTCCCCGGGCGCGGGCCGGAGACGGTCTGCTCGCTCGATCAGCGGGTGCCCGACATAGGTCGTCGGGGGGCCTCCAAGCCGCTTGTGCACTTGCGGCTCGAAGGGGAGGATCGCCAGAAGATGGTCCACATAGGCTGCCATCCGGCGGGCCCGCCCCGGCCGCCAGGCCCAGACCGAGGGCGAGACGTAATCGACAACGGGAATATGCGGCGCGCGCTTTCGCACCCGTTTCGCGACATTGTGGGTAAAATCCGGACTGTCGATGATCACGACCACATCCGGATTGCGTTTCACGATGTCATCGACGGTCTGATAGACGCGCTTCACGATCAGCGGAAGGCGCGGCAGGACCGCCGACAGGCCCATGACGGCGATGTCCTCGATCGGAAACAGAGACACAACGCCTTGTGCGGCCATGCGCTCGCCGCCAACTCCGTGAAACCGGATATCGCACGGGCTTTGTGCCCGCAGGGCCTCAATGAGGCCGGCACCGAGTTGGTCCCCCGATTCCTCCCCGACCACCAGATAGACGGACAGCGGCGCTTCCTGTTTCGCATTCATTTCGCGGCCTCGTCCGGCTCCTGTGCCCCGTCAAGCGGCTCGACGCCCCAAAGCGATATCGACAGCTCCCGGGCAAGCGCTTCCGTTTGCGTCCTTTCGGCGATCAGCACCCGGCCGGCCTCTATGCCAATACCCGAGAGGCCTGCATTCGCGGCCGCCCGAATTGTATCGGGACCGATCGTCGGAAGGTCGACGCGCATGTCCTGGCCGGGCTTGGCGCATTTGACGAGTACGCCTCCCTTGCCCTTCACACGCCCGCGTTCGCGGACGGTCCGGCAGCGATCGAGCATGGCATCGGTACCCTCAGCCCCCTCCACCGCAATCACGCGTCCGGCGACACTCACCGCCGCCTGTCCAATGTCCAAGCGTCCCAGCGCGACCACGGCCTCGATCGCGAGGTTCAGATCGAGAGCGACTTCTGCACTTGCATCCTTGCCGACAATGGTTCCGGGGCGTGCGAGCAGCCCCGGCGCCACCTCATGCGCGCCAATGATCCGGAAGCCCTCGTCTTCGAAAAATCGAATGATTTTCGTCAAAATGGAATCGTCGCCGCCGGCGAGCGAAGCAATGATCTTCGGCAGTCTCCGCATTGTGCCGAGATCTCCGACAATCTGGCGAAGCTCCGGCCGACGGGTCACACTGCCGATCATCACGACATCCCGGCAGCCCTCACGCTCAAGCAGCGAGGCAAGCTTTCCGATCTGCCCCCAGCCCAGATAGGAGGGATTATACGCCGCGATACGCTCGTCAGCTTCCCCCTTGATGGCAATCGCCACGACCCGTCGACCGCTTTCGACCGCCGCTGCAATGACCTCGACAGGAAGACGCCCGCCACCGCAGATCACAGCCACCGGCGACAAGGATTGACCCCCTGTCATCGGCTCTTATCCGTCACTTTTCGGCGTACAGAATCGCCGCTCGGGCTCCGCGAGAATAAAATCCGTAACCCGCAGGACCAGGTCGCGCCCTGCATGCACAGCCGCCACCTTTTCAGCGCGCTGGCGCAGGGTCCCTTCGCTGACTTCAAAGAGCTCCTTGAAGGCACTGCGCAGCGCGTGAATATCCTCGCGCGCAAAGCCGTGACGTTTCAGTCCGACAAGGTTGAGACCATTGAGGCGTGCCCGGTTGCCCATGACCATCCCAAACGGAATGAGGTCGTTTTCCAGACCCGCAAGCCCGCCGACGAAGGCATTGTCGCCAACGCGCGTGAACTGGATAACCGCCGCACCGCCGCCCATGATCACATTGTCGCCAACGGTTACGTGACCGGCAATCATCACATTGTTGGAAAGGATGATGCCGTCTCCAAGCCGGGAATCGTGACCGACATGCGAATTGGCAAGAAAGGCGCACCGGTCGCCGATGACCGTCTCCAGGCCACCGCCTTCGGTTCCCGGATTGATCGTAACGCCCTCGCGCATGATGCAATCCTGACCGATGGTCAGTGTCGCGGCCTCGCCGCGGTACTTCAAATCCTGAGCCTGATGGCCGATGGACGCGAAGGGAAAAATCGTGCTGCGGACGCCAATCCGGGTCCGCCCGGCAACCACGGCATGCGACTTGAGTTCCACGCCATCGCCCAGAACCACGTCGGGGCCCACATGACAGAAGGGACCGATACGGACGTCATCGCCAATCTGTGCGCCATCCTCGACCACAGACGACGCGTGTACGCTTGCCGTCATATAGCCCCGCCTGACGTGCTGTCGACGAGCATCGCGCTTATCTCGGCTTCCGCAACCTTGGTGCCATCGACCGTCGCAATGCCCTCGAACTTCCAGATGTTCGTCCGGTTACGGATCTTGCGCATCTCGAAGCGAACCTGATCGCCCGGAAGCACGGGCTTGCGGAACTTCGCCTTGTCGATGGTCATGAAGTAGACCAGCTTGGGTACCCCGGACTGACCGCGGGAATGGACGCAAAGCGCGCCCGCGGTCTGCGCCATTCCCTCAATCAGAAGCACACCCGGCATCACCGGTTGCCCGGGGAAATGGCCCATGAAATGCGGCTCGTTTGCCGTGACGTTCTTGATGCCCACGGCACTGTTGTCGCCATCCATGTCGACGATGCGGTCAACCATCAGGAACGGATAACGGTGCGGCAAAAGCTCCATGATCCGCATGATGTCAGCGCTATCCAGCGTCGTCTTTTCGCCTTCACTCATATCCACGTCCTCAAGATGGCCATGTTCACCACGCTCACTCCCTGTCGCGCGGCCCCAAACCCCGTTCCGCAAGCTTAGCCAATGTCTTGACCTCGCGGAACCAGACCTTGACCGGCTTCGCCGGCACTCCGCCATACCGCGCTCCGGCCGGAACGTCCGCTTCCACGACACTCACAGCCGCAATCTGGGCGCCCATGCCGATTTTCACGTGTCCCCGCACGCCGGACTGCCCACCGATCGCAACATAATCTTCCAAGGTCGCGCTTCCCGATATCCCGACCTGAGACACGATCACACAGTGACGACCTATCAACACGTTGTGGCCAATCTGGACCTGATTGTCGATCTTGGTCCCCTCGCCAATCACCGTATCCCGGTTGGCACCGCGATCCACCGTCGTGTTCGCACCGATCTCGACGTCATCCTGTATGATGACACGCCCGATCTGCGGTACCTTGAGGTGTCCGCCCGGTCCCATCGCGAACCCGAACCCGTCCTGTCCGATACACACGCCAGGATGAACAATCACACGGTCGCCCACAAGCGCATGCTGAAGCACGGCATTCGCTCCAATGGTGCTGTTGCGCCCGATGCGAACACCAACGCCAATGACGGCATTCGCCTGAATGTGCGTCCCCGCCCCGACCTCGACGTCAGGTCCGATGCTGACACCGGCCTCGATGCGTACGCCGTCTTCCAGCGTGGCGCTGCCATCGATCCGGGCCTGAGGCGAGACACCCGGTCCCGTGCCGTCCATCGCGTGCGGACGCAATGCCGTAGGGAAAAGCTTTCCCAGAACAATACCCCAAGCCTTGTAGGGCTCGGCAACGACGATGGCGACAACCCCGTCCGGAATTTTTGCCGCATGCCGTTTCGACACCAGGCAGGCCGCCGCGCGGGT
Organism: Stappia sp. ES.058; assembly: GCF_900105595.1. Lineage (GTDB taxonomy): Bacteria > Pseudomonadota > Alphaproteobacteria > Rhizobiales > Stappiaceae > Stappia. Next base: position 1,801,393 of record NZ_LT629784.1, read on the forward strand.
CACCTCGAGCGCCGCCAGATACTTGGTGTTGTCGAAGAACACCAGATCGCCCGCCGCGGCATCTTCAAGCGGTGCAACGCCGGATATCGTCGTGTCCCCGCCCCCGCCAGGAAGATCGCCGGCGACCCAGGAGGCCACGTCCGTGACGCTGACGGCATCAAAGGAATCGAAGAAGAAGGGGTCGCTCATAGGGTCACCACAGAAAAGCCGGCCGCCGAGAGTTCGGCGGCCGGATCATGCATGCTGCATTGTTGAGGATCAGAAACGGGTGCCGCCACCGATCCGGAAGAACTGCGTGCGGTCGCCGGTCTCTTTCAGGATCGGCCAGGCGAAGTCCGCCCGCAGCGGCCCGAAGGGCGAGGCCCATTTCACACCGACACCAGCCGAAATCCGCGGCGAGAAGCTGTTCGACAGAACCGACCCGGCCGTTGTGACATTGCCCCCACAACCACTGGCCGTTTCTACGCAACGAGCGATCGCTGGATCCGTGTCCCAGACCGCTCCAAAGTCGGTGAAGACAGCACCGGACAGACCAAGCTCCTTGGGCAGGCCGTAGATCGGAAACTCGGCCTCCGCATTGGCATGGACATACCAGCGACCACCGAGCGAGTCGCCCGTAATGGAATCGCGCGGACCGATGCCCTGCGGCTCAAAGCCGCGCAGCCAATTGTCGTTGTGCTGGAACTGGTCTGAGGCACGAAGGTCGCGACCGATGCCCATGATATTCCCACCGCCGGCGCGAAGGATACCGATCACGCCCCATTCCGGAAGCAGTTCCTTATAGGCACGCGCATCAACAGTCGTCGAAATGTAGCGGCTGTCGCCCCCGAGACCGGCAAATTCCTGGCCGAACTTGAAGTAGAAACCGTCACGCGGGTTTATCCGGCTGTCGCGGGTGTCCCACACCAGCGCATAGCCGATCGACGACGTCAGATTACGGCCAAGGGACGACTGGAGGCCGTTGGAAAGGCGCACGGAAGAAGGCTGCGTCAGCTTCTGGTCGAAGATCCGATAGACAAGGTTCAGGCGAAGCTCGTCGTCGCGCAACGGCAAGCCGAGACCGATAGAACCGCCAGTCGTCTGCAGGTCATAGTTGCGGTAATCATTGCGGTCGAAGGACTTGCGATAGGCATCCAGCGACAGCGCGATCCGGCGCCCGAGGAAATACGGCTCGGTAAAGGCGAACTCGTAAGACTGCGTCGACGAACCGACACCGACACGCGCACTCACGAACTGGCCGCGGCCGAGGAAGTTCTTCTCGCTGATGGTGACATCGCCGATGACGCCGTCGGACGTGGAGTAGCCGATACCGAAACCGACCTCACCCGTGGCCTGCTCCTCGACATCGACGTTGATGACGATGCGATCAGGGGCGCTGCCGCGCGAGGTAGTGATGCGAACGTCCTTGAAGAACTGCAGGTCCTTCAGCCGGCGCTCGGCCTTGTCGAGCAGGACGCGGTTGAAGGCGTCGCCCTCGACCAGATCGAACTCGCGACGGATGACATACTCGCGCGTCCGGTCGTTGCCGCGAATGTTGATCCGCTCGATGTAAACGCGCGGGCCTTCCTCGATGTAATAGGTCAGCGAGATCGTGCGGTTCTCGTAATCCCGGGTCGCTCGCGGACGGATCTGCGCGAAGGCATAGCCCTGTCGCGACACATCAAGCGTCAGGTCTTCCAGCGTCTTCTCGACTTCAAGCGAGGAATAGGTGTCGCCCGCATCCGTCCGGATCTTGCGGCGCAACTCTTCCGGATCGACGCTCGACAGCGACGTTTGGAGATCAATGTCGCCGTAGGTATACTGCTCGCCCTCTTCCACCGTGAAGGTCACGTAGAAGACATTTTCCTCTCGGTCGAGATCGGCGACCGCCGACACGATCTGGAAGTCGGCATAGCCGTAGCGATAGTAGAACTGGCGCAGGAGCTCCTGATCCGCATCAAGACGATCCGGATCGAAGTTGTCGGTCGTGCGCAGGAAGCTCAGGAGCCCACTCTGCCGGGTGCGGATCACATCGCGAAGCCGGCCGTCACTGAACTTGGAGTTGCCGATAAAGGTGATCCGCTCGATGCCGGTGCGATCGCCCTCGTTGATCTCGAACACGAGGTCGACGCGGTTGTTCGTCCTGTCGATGACTTTCGGCTCGACGGTCGCGCGGTAGCGACCGGAACGGCGATAAGCCTCGAGAATGTTCTGTACGTCGGACTGAACCTTGGCGCTGGTGAGCATGGAGCGCTCTTCGGTGCGCACGACACCCGTGAGGGTCTTGTCGTTCAGCCGCTTGTTTCCCTCGAAGGAAATCCGGTTGACCATCGGATTTTCCGTGACGGTCACCACCAGGGAACCGCCCTGTCGGTTGATCGAGACGTCTCCAAAAAGACCGGTGGCAAACAGCGTCTTCAGCGATTCATCCACATCGGAGGGTCCGTACGGACGACCCGGCCGGATGGTCAGATAGCTCTCAACTGTGGATGCCTCGACGCGGGTGTTTCCACGCACGACGATACGGCTGACCGTGGCGGCGGAGGCCTCGACAGCACCGACAACCGGGAGCGAGCCGGACAGGATCGGCGCGAATCCGCTCAGGATGGCGGCTACCAGGATTGTTCTGGTCAGGTTCTGCAAACACTGCATAAAGACGCTTCGCCTTCGGTTTTCCGTCAACTGGAGGATACGCAGGCCGCGCGACCGCCAGGACAGTCAGATTCTCTATATCCGTCAGTCGTTTTACAGGCTTTTTCCAACGACGCAACCACACATGACCGCGTTTCCGCGTTTCCCGACAAAGCGTTGCACGCGCGACACGCCGTCAGGTCAAAGCGAACTCAGATGCAAAACGTCATTCCAGGTCGCGAAGACCATCAGGGACAGTACGATCGCAATCCCGATACGAAATCCGTATTCCTGCGTTCGTTCGCTGAGAGGCTTACCGCGCAACGCCTCTGCGGCGTAAAACAGCAAGTGTCCGCCGTCGAGCATCGGGATCGGCAACAGGTTCAACAGCCCGATGCTGACTGACAGGATCGCGGTCAGATTCAGGAGGGCGGCGAACCCGAGCGTTGCGACCTGCCCCGAGATCTGAGCCACCCGGATCGGCCCTCCCAGTTGGTCGACGGATTCGCGACCCGTCACGATTCCCGCGATATAGCCTGCGGTTCGCGAGACGACAAACCAGGTTTCCTTGCCGCCTTCAACAACGGCCTCGACAGGTCCAAAGCTGCGCAGGATCACGTCTTCCTGGTTGGCGCTGCGGCTCACGCCAAGCTGACCGACCCTTTGCACATTGCCAAAACGGTCGCGAATTTCGCGCCGGTTGGGGGTAACCACCAAATCGATTGTCTGCGTGCCCCGCTCAACCGTCACGTTGAGCGGAACATCCGCACTTACGCTGACGATCCTCTGGAGGTCGGAAAAGGTCTCGATCGAGGTCCCGTCGATGGCCACGACGAGATCACCCTGCTGAAGCCCGGCTTCGGCCGCAGCACTGTCTTCCTGCACCTGGTCGACACGCGGCGAGATTTCCGGGCGGCCCATCGTGGAAAACAGAACCGCGAAAATCACGATGGAAAGCAGGAAGTTGGCAAACGGCCCTGCCGCAACGATTGCCGAGCGGCGGGCGACACTCTTGGTTTGAAAAGCGTCTGACCGCTCCTCGTCGCTCATCTTCGCCAGCGCTTCGGTATCGGGAACGCTCGCCTCGTTCTCATCGCCGGCGAACTTCACATAACCGCCAAGCGGAACAGCCGACACCTTCCAGCGAGTGCCGTGCTTGTCGTACCGGCCGAACAGTTCGGGACCGAAACCGACGGAAAACGCCACGATCCGCACGCCGCACCAGCGCGCCACGAGAAAGTGGCCCAGTTCATGAAAAAAGACGACGATCGTCAAAACGAAGAGGAACGGCAGGATATATCCGGCAACAGACCCGAACAGCGACCCGATCAATTCCATGGTGTCTCCTTTGGCGCTCATCGCCATGCCCGCGCCAGAGGCTTCGGGTCGTTTTAACGTCTCATGCAGGCCGGCAGGCGTATCTCCGGTCCGCTCTCTTGACTATCTAGTGCGTCATGCCCGCGATTTCTTCCAGCGAGACCCGCCTGGCAACGGAGTCGACCGCCATGGCCTCCTCTATGGACCGCACCTCGCTCAAATCACCGGATGCGGACATGCGAGCAAGAACGCGCTCAATCGTCTCTGCGATACCGAGGAATCCGAGCTTGCGGTCCAGAAACGCCTTCACCATCACCTCGTCGGCCGCATTCAACGCCGCCGACGCGGCGGCCCCGGCAGCCATTGCCGCCCGAGCAAGCCGCAGGGCTGGAAAGCGGACGGGGTCTGGCGCCTCGAAGGTGAGCGTCGCCAATGCGGCGAGATCAAGACGCGTCGCTGGCGTACGCATACGGCGCGGCCATGCCAGACAGTGGGAAATCGGTGTTCTCATATCCGGCGCCCCGAGTTGTGCAAGAACGGACCCGTCGGAATATTGCACCATACCATGAACAACGGATTGAGGATGGACCAGAACCTCGATCTGATCCTGACGCAGCGGAAAAAGATGATGCGCCTCGATGATCTCGAAGCCCTTGTTCATCATCGTCGCGCTGTCGATGGAAATACGGGCACCCATACTCCAGTTTGGATGCTTCAACGCGGCTTCGGGCGATGCAACACGCATCTCGTCAAGCGAATAGGCTCTGAAAGGCCCCCCCGATGCGGTCAGGGTCAGGCATTCGATCTGGTCAAGATTACCCTGTTCGAAGACCTGAAACACGGCGTTGTGTTCCGAATCGACGGGCAGAATCGTCGCGCCCGAGGCGCGCGCCGCCGACATGAAAAGGTCGCCGGCGCAAACAAGGCATTCCTTGTTGGCAAGAGCAATGGTGGTGCCGTTGCGCACCGCTGCAAGCGTCGGCGCAAGGCCGGCAGCTCCCACGATAGCCGCGACCAGCATGTCGACGGGACGGCTGGCGGCCTCGGCAACGGCCGCAGGCCCGGCCGCGCAGGTAATTCCGGTGCCCGAAAGAGCCGTCTTCAGGCATTCATAGGCACTTTCATCCGCCACGACGGCATGGTCGGCGCGAACCATGATCGCAGCGGCGGCAAGCGCCTCGGCATTGGTATTCGCCGTGAGCGTGCAGATGTCGAACCGGTCGGGTTCGCGCGCGACAAGATCCAGCGTACTGGCGCCGATCGATCCGCTGGCACCGAGCACGCTGAGACGAAGCGGCGCATTCGATCCACCACCCGTTTTCGCGGTTTGCCGACGTCCGTTCTCAACCACGCGTCAATATCCCTGCATCGCTATGATTCGGCCGACGGGATCGAGCATCGACCCTGTAAGGAGAACGGCGACCGCATATCCAAGGACGCCTGCCCCGACAAGGCCGTCGAGCCGGTCCATGACGCCCCCGTGCCCCGGAATGATGTGGCCGGAATCCTTGACGTCAAAATGGCGCTTCAGCGCAGACTCAAACAGATCTCCAATCTGGGAGAACACCGAAAGCACCGCTGCGAACAGGACCCAAACGCCGCCACCCGCACGACCGGTCAGCACATAGCCGAGCCAGCCGATCGCCACAGCTGCGGCAAAGCCGCCAATTGCCCCGCTCCACGTCTTCTTCGGCGACACACGGACCCACAGTTTCGGCCCGCCCACCTGGCGACCGACGAAATAGGCAACGATGTCCGTGGCCCACACGACGCCGAACAGGAACATGATCATCGCAAGACCTGTGGTCCCCTCACGAAGGGCAATGAGAACCGCTCCGGAGCTTCCGGCATAGGCAATGCCTGCGGAAAGCCACAGAACTTGTGTTTGCCGCCGTGCAAGCGCGAAAAGCGCAAGCCCTGCAGTCGCGGCGACAAGGATCGCGAACCCCGTGGCGGGCTGCTGCGCGCATGCGGCAACTGCGGCGGCTGCAACGCTTGCATAGGCCACCGCACATGAAACGCGCGCGTGCTGTGCCCTGACGATCAAGGACCATTCGCGCAGCAGGATCAGCGCACAGACACCCGCGCCGATGGCGAACCAGAGGCCGCCGAGATAGGTGACAGCCAGGGCCGCCGGCACGAGCAGAACGGCGGACAACACGCGCAGTCGAAGTTCGGTGCGTTTGGAAGCGGACGCTGAGGCGGGCGGCGATCCGTCGCTCATCTGGCGACTTTCGCGGACAACCCGCCAAAGCGGCGGTCGCGTGCTGCATAGGCGGCAAATGCCTGCTCGATCGCCCGTTCGTCGAAATCCGGCCAATGAACATCTGGAAAATAGAATTCCGCGTAGGCCGCCTGCCAGAGAAGGAAGTTGGACAACCGCTGCTCACCGCTGGTGCGGATGATCAGGTCCGGGTCGGGAAGTTTTGCGGTATCGAGATACTCCGCGATCCGCGCCTCCGTCACATCGTCCGCCTGGAGTTTGCCGGCTTCGACATCTTCGGCAATGTGCCGGATCGCGCGGGCGATCTCGTTGCGACCGCCATAGTTGAAGGCAACGACGAGTGTCATGCCGGTGTTGTCACGGGTAAGGGCTTCGCCTTCCTCGATCAGGCCGAGGATCCGGCCATCGAGGCCCTCGCGTTCCCCGATCATCTCGACCCGGACGTTTTGTCGGTGGATCTCGGCCAGGTCGCGCCGCACGAACCGCTCCAGCAACCCCATCAGGAACCCCACCTCGGCCGCGGGGCGGTTCCAGTTTTCCGATGAGAAACTGAAAAGCGTCAGAAACCGCACGCCCCGGTCGGAACAATGCCGGACGACCCTGCGCAAGGCGGTCACGCCCGCACGGTGGCCTTCGGTGCGCGGAAGCCCCCGCTTCACGGCCCACCGACCGTTGCCGTCCATGATCACGGCGACGTGCCGCGGAACGTCGACGCGCTCCTCTGCGCTGACCTGCGCGGAAACGTTCAGGCCTGCCGTCACCGTCATCCCCTGCTCCCTTTCGTTATGACCGAATCGCAACCTGCAATCAGATCTGGGAGATTTCCTGTTCTTTCTTGGCAAGCATTGCGTCGATATCGGTGATCATTCCATCGGTCATTTTCTGCACACGATCAGCCGACACGCGGCTGTCATCCTCACTGAGGCTGCCGTCCTTTTCCAGCTTCTTCAGAGTTTCCATGCCATCGCGGCGCACATGACGCACGGCGACCTTGGACTGTTCGGCATATTTGTGCGCGACCTTGATCAGATCCTTGCGTCGCTCCTCGTTCAACTCGGGGATCGGCAGACGCAGGTTCGTGCCATCGACCACGGGATTGAGGCCAAGGTTCGATTCGCGGATAGCGCGCTCGACAGCACCGACCATCGACTTGTCCCAGACCTGAACCGAAATCATGCGCGGCTCGGGAACGCTTACCGTGGCGACCTGATTGATCGGCATGGGCGATCCGTAGGCCTCCACGGAAATTGCATCCAGCATGCTGGACGATGCACGACCGGTGCGCAGACCAGCGAGATCGGTCTTGAGGACGGCAATCGCCCCGGTCATCCGACGCTCGAGATCGCCAAAGTCGACATCCTGATCCGCCATAGTGTCCTCTCTCATCATTTCACGCGACAGGCTCTGCGCCAGTCAACCAAAAGTCTCGCGTCTTATTTCCATGACACGCGGCGGAAACGCAAGCGCTTCCGCACCTTGCCACTGCACGAGACCACAGCGCTAACTTGAAAAAAGGCAAGAGAAACCGCGATACACCGGCTGACTGCGGCGCTTTCCGGCAATCAATCGGAAATGACGGTATAACGCCCTGCGCCGTTCATGACGTCGACCAATGCACCCGGGGTGCGGATGGAAAACACAATGACGGGAATCGCATTGTCCCGGGCAAGAGCGATCGCCGTCGCGTCCATCACCTTAAGATCACGGCCAAGCACCTCGCCAGGCGTCAGGGTCTCGTAGCGCTCGGCGTCCGGAACCTTTTTCGGGTCGTCGGAGTAGACACCGTCAACGCTCGTGCCTTTCAGGAAGGCATCACAGCGCATTTCGGCGGCGCGCAAGGCCGCACCGCTGTCGGTCGTGAAAAACGGATTGCCCGTGCCCCCGGCAAAGACGATCACATCCCCGTCTTCCATGTAGCGCTCGGCGCTGCGTTGGGTGAACGTCTCGCAGATCGAGGGAACCGGAACGGCTGACAGGACACGCGCCGGCACCCCAAGACGCCGCAGCGCATCGGCAAGCGTGAGTGAATTCATCACCGTCGCCAGCATGCCCATGTGATCGCCGGTTACCCGGTTTCCGCCTTTCGCCGCCACGGCGACACCGCGAAAGATATTACCGCCGCCGACAACCACACCGACCTGCGCACCGAGGCTGACGGCCTCGGCGATCTCCTTGGCGACCCGCCCCACGGTGTCCGGATCGATGCCAAACTCCTGCGAACCCATGAGAGCCTCGCCTGAGAGTTTTACCAGCACACGCCGCCAACGAAGTTGTCTCGTCATATTTGTCTCGCCATTTGCTTTGGCCGTTTTGATTTTGTCCACCACGGCGAAAGCGCCGGTCCCCCTACGGAAGAATGGCGATGCCGGACAGAAGAAAGGCGCCGGAATGACCGGCGCCTCTGTCGGGGCTTAACTTCCTGCCGCAGCGGCAACTTCCGCTGCGAAATCCGTTTCTTCCCTTTCGATCCCCTCGCCGAGGGCATAGCGGATGAAACCGGTCAACTTGACCGGGCTGCCGAGATCTTTCGCGAAGGCTTCGATGGCCTGCTCGATCGTCTTGTCAGGATCAATGACGAAGGACTGCTTTTCCAGCGTCACTTCCTCGTAGAACTTGCGCAAACGACCTTCCACCATCTTCTCGATGATGTTCTCCGGCTTGCCTGAATCGCGCGCCTGTTCCGAGAAGATCTGGCGCTCACGATCGACAACCTCGGCGTCAAGCGAAGCGACATCAAGCGAAAGCGGATTGGTTGCGGCTACATGCATCGCGATCTTGCGACCGAACGCATTCACCTGTTCGGCGTCGCCAGTCGATTCCAGCGCGACGAGGACGCCGATCTTGCCCATTCCATCGGCAATCGCGCCATGGACATAGGTTGCGACCGCGCCATTCTCGACCGAAAGGGCCGCGGCCCGGCGCAGCGACATGTTCTCGCCGATCGTCGCGATCGCTTCCTTGATCTCGTCGCCAACCGTCTTGTCGCGTCCCGGGAAGGGAGCATCGGCAAGCGCTGCGACATCGCCATTGACGGCAAGTGCGGCCTTGGACGTTCCCGCGATCAGCGCCTGAAAGGCTTCGTTGCGGGCGACGAAGTCGGTTTCGGAGTTCAACTCGATCACGGCGGCGCGATTGCCATCGGAAGCCACGCCGACAAGACCTTCAGCCGCAACGCGGCCTGCCTTCTTCGCGGCCTTCGCCAGACCCTTGGTGCGCAGCCAGTCGACAGCCGCGTCCATGTCGCCGTTGTTTTCGGAAAGGGCTGCCTTGCAGTCCATCATGCCCACGCCGGTTTTTTCGCGGAGCTCTTTCACCATCGCTGCGGTAATGCTCATAGATCGCCTCGTTGACGGATGTTTGCCCCGGCATTCCTAGCCGAGGCCTCACATAAGATTGATGACAGAAACGCTGAAACGTTCCGCCCGGCAGGGCAAAATCCCACCGGGCGTCGAACAGGTTTCGTCAGCCGGCCTGCGCCGGGGTTTCCTCGGCGGGTGCCGATTCGGCCGGAGCCTCTTCGGCAGGCGCCTCGCTCGCAGCTTCGGTTTCCAGCGCCGGCTCGACCGGGGCTTCTTCGGCAGCTCCGACATCCATGCCCATGCCGCCCTGGGCCCGGGAAATACCGTCGATCGCGGCGCGCGCGATCAGGTCGCAATACAGGCTGATGGCACGGCCCGCATCGTCGTTGCCCGGAACCGGGTAGTCGATGCCGACCGGATCGCAATTGCTGTCCACGATGGCGGCAACCGGAATGCCAAGACGCTTGGCTTCCTGAATGGCGATCGCCTCTCGGTTGGTGTCGATCACGAACAGGAGATCGGGCAGCCCACCCATGTCCTTGATGCCGCCAAGGTTGCGCTCGAGCTTTTCGCGCTCGCGGTCCATGAAGAGCCGCTCTTTCTTGGTCAGGCCGCTCGGATTGCTGAGCGTCTCTTCGAGCTTGCGCAGGCGCTGGATCGACTGGGAGATGGTCTTCCAGTTCGTCAGCATGCCACCGAGCCAGCGAGCATTGACGTGATACTGCGCAGAACGGCGTGCGCCGTCGGCAACCGCTTCCTGGGCCTGGCGCTTGGTGCCGACGATCAGCACACGACCGCCGGCGGCAACGGTGTCGGATACCGTCTTGAGCGCCTGGTGCAGCAGCGGAACGGTCTGCGCAAGATCGAGAATGTGAATGTTGTTGCGAACGCCGAAGATGTAATCCCCCATCTTGGGATTCCAACGGTGCTTCTGGTGACCGAAGTGGACACCAGCTTCCAGCAGCTGACGCATAGAGAATTCGGGCAGGGCCATGGCCGTGCAACTCCTTGATTTTCCGGTTTGACCTCCGCAGGGTGTGGCAGCGCTCATGCGCTTACACCGGATGGACCCCGTTCAAGAACGAAAACCGACCCTGCGTGTGGAATGCGCGCGTTATAGTCGGCGTCGCCCGGCAATTCAAGCCCGCGCAGGCACCAACGACGATTCCATTGCTGTCAAAGGCACAAAACGGGACAATCCGGTAAACCCGCACGCCGCCGGTGATGGCATTGCGTCGGGGCCTCCGATTTCCAGATCGCCGCAATCGCGGCTTGTGCGGAATGCTTCTTAGGCGAGTTGAACCTCGACGACGCCGGGAATCGTCTTCATTGCCCCGGCGATCTGCGGCGACAGCCGGTACCCGCCCGGCAGCTTGATCTCGACTTCTCTCGCGCCGCCGTCGAGAAGCACGACGACACTGACGTCGCCGTCGCCGCGCTCACCGAGATGGCGATGCAACCGTCGGGCAGCATCGGGATGATTGAGGAACACCGTCAGGCTCCGTTGAACCTGCGAGGCGGCGTCCTCGAGCGGCTTGACCGACTGGATCCGCAGGCTCGGCTCCTCATCGCGCATGTCCGCACCAACGAGCAGCACCACCGATTTTCCAGGCTCCACCACGTCACGATATTGCTGCAGGGATTCGGAAAACAACAAGGCTTCATACTGCCCCGTCGGATCGGACAGACGCACAATTCCCATACGGTTGCCCGAGCGCGTCCTGCGCTCCTGCCGCCCGAGCACAGTGCCGGCAAGCCGCCCGGCGGTCGCCCCCTGTTTTACGGCCTGCGCGAAATCCGCCCACATCTGGACACGCATACGCTCCAACAGCGGCATGTAGGAATCGAGCGGATGCGCCGACAGATAAAAACCGATTGCTGATTGTTCACGCTGCAATCGGTCTTCCGGCATCCAGTCCGCCGCATCAGGAAGATGCACCGCCTCGCCGCCCTCGCTGCCTCCGAACATGTCGTTCTGCCCGCTCAGCGCCTCTTCATCGGTCCGCTGGGCAACCCCCAGAATCCGGTCGAGTCCGGCAACGAGCCGCGCGCGCGACGGTTCCAGCGCATCGAATGCGCCGGCGTTGACGAGGCTTTCAAGCGTCCGCTTGTTGAGTTGGCGCGCATTGATGCGTGTCGCGAAATCGCCAACGCTGGCGAACGGCTTGTCTCCGCGCATCTCGATGATGTGCTCCACCGCCTGCTCGCCGACGCCCTTGATCGCGCCCATTGCGTAACGGATCTTCTCGCCCTCAACCGAAAAATGCACACCGGAGTGGTTCACCGAAGGTGGCAGAACCTCCACGCCCATGCGTCGTGCCTCGACGCAGAAATCGCTCAGCTTGTCCGTATTTCCCAGATCGAGCGTCATCGACGCGGCCATGAAGGCGACCGGAAAGTTGGCCTTCAGCCAGCCGGTTTGATAGGAGACCAGTGCATAGGCGGCGGCATGCGACTTGTTGAAGCCGTAGTTGGCGAATTTCGCCACCAGATCGAAAATCGTTCCGGCCTGCCCCTTGTCGATGCCTCTCTCCACGGCCCCATCGACGAAACGCGCCCGTTGAACCTCCATCTCGGCGGCAATCTTCTTGCCCATTGCACGGCGAAGAAGGTCGGCTTCGCCAAGCGAATAGCCCGACAGAACCTGGGCGATCTGCATCACCTGCTCCTGATAGACGATGATACCATTCGTCTCGATCAGGATCGGCTCCAGCAGCGGGTGAAGGCAATCAGCCTCCTGCTCACCGTGCTTGACTGCATTGTAGACCGGGATGTTGTCCATCGGACCCGGGCGATACAGGGCCACAAGCGCGATTATATCCTCGAAACGATCGGGCTTCATGCCGGCGATCGCCCGTCGCATGCCCTGGCTTTCCAGCTGGAACACGCCGACAGTCTCACCGGCCGCAAGCAGACGGTAGGTCGCGGGGTCGTCCATCGGCAGTGCAGCCATGTCGACCGTCACGCCGGTGTCGGCGATCAGCTTTACCGCCGTGTCGATCACCGTGAGCGTCTTCAGGCCGAGAAAGTCGAACTTGACCAAGCCCGCCTGCTCCACCCACTTCATGTTGAACTGCGCGACCGGCATGTCGGAGCGCGGATCACGGTAGAGCGGAACGAGTTGCTCCAGCGGCCGGTCGCCGATCACCACACCGGCCGCATGGGTCGAGGCGTGCCGGTAAAGACCCTCAAGCTTTTGAGACATCGCCAGCAACCGCGCGACGATCTCCTCGTCGCGCTGCGCTTCCTGCAGGCGCGGCTCGTCGCGGATTGCCTGTTCGAGCGTCACCTGCTGACCCGGCGTTGCCGGAACCATTTTGGAGAGCCGGTCGACCTGCCCGTAGGGCATCTGCAACACACGGCCGACGTCGCGCAATACCGCACGCGCCTGCAACGTTCCGAAGGTGATGATCTGCGCCACCTGCGCCCGACCATATTTCTCCTGAACGTAGCGAATGACCTCCTCGCGCCGGTTCTGGCAAAAGTCGATGTCGAAATCCGGCATCGACACACGCTCGGGATTGAGAAATCGCTCGAACAGAAGCGCATAACGCATTGGGTCCAGGTCGGTAATGGTCAATGACCATGCAACAAGTGACCCCGCACCCGAGCCACGACCCGGCCCGACCGGAATGTCATGCGCCTTCGCCCACTTGATAAAATCGGCAACGATCAGGAAGTAGCCCGGAAACTGCATCCGCTCGATGATGCCAAGCTCGTAGTCGAGACGGGACCAGTAATCCTCGTCCGACACATTCGGTGCCAAACCGTGCGCCGCAAGCCGCGCGGAAAGCCCCTCCTTCGCCTGCCGGCGCAATTCCTCGACCTCGGCGATAAAAGCGGCTTCCGGATCGTCGGACGCGCCCGCGAACTGAGGCAGGATCGGTGCATGCTTGAGCGGCCTGGCATGGCAACGGCGCGCGATCTCGACCGTATTCGCGGTGGCCTCCGGCAGATCGGTGAAAAGTTCGAGCATCTCTGCGCGCGTCTTGAAGCAATGCTCCGGCGTGAGCCTGCGCCGGTCATCCTCGACGAGCACCCGCCCCTCGGAAATGCAGATCAGCGCATCATGCGCCTCATAGTCGTCACGATGGGCGAAAAACGGCTCATTGGTCGCCACGAGCGGAACTGCGAGCTCATAGGCGAGCGCGACCATAGCCGGTTCCGTCGCGATTTCCTCCGGCATGTCATGGCGTTGGATCTCGACATAGAGCCGGTCCGCGAAACCTGCCTTCAGCGTTTCGAGCCGCACACGCGCCTTGTCGCCTTCGCCGGCGAGGAAAGCCTGACCGAGAGGGCCTGCCACGCCGCCGGTCATCAGGATCACCCCCTGGGCATGCTCTACCAGACGCGCCGCCGTGATATGCGACTGAATGGACGGATCCGTGTCCAGATAGGCGCGACTGACGATGTCCATCAGGTTGGCGTAGCCTGCCTCGTCCGCCGCAATGAGCACGACATCGCTTAAATGAACGGTCTCCCGCCCTTTCTTGACACCGCCATCCTGAAAGTCGACGGGGATCTGAACGCCGACGATCGGCTGAACTCCGGCTCCCCAAGCTTTTTCCGAAAACTCCAGTGCCCCAAACAGATTGGCCGTGTCCGTGATCGCGATTGCCGGTTGATCGTCCGCCCGGGCAAGATCGATAAGCCTGCCGACAGGCAAGGCCCCCTCAAGCAGGGAAAAAGCCGAGTGAACTCTCAAATGAACGAAACCGACGGCGGACATGGACCCTCTTCACCCCCTCGCTCACCAACCAACGCAACATGCGCCGGCCCCGGAGTTGGAAGACTGAGGAAGTGTCGGCCCTGAGCACCGCCTTGTCGAGACCGGCGGCACCGCCCTCCCCAGAAAGCGCTGACCGCTCCACAACACAGACGCTCAACCGCGCACACGCCACCCGGTCTGCGACCCAAGGCCGACCTCAAACCCGCGCAAGCTCCACCAGAACATCGCTCCAGATCAGCATCGCCGCGCCCAGCAGCACCAGCGATCCGAGCCCCGCCAGGTCCTGAAGTGTTTCCCGAAAATCGTCGAGCATGGTGCCCTCCCGCGTCTCAAACCCTCGATAATCCCTATTATGTTCCTGTTTTGTTCTTTTTACAAGGCCCGATAGATCGTCCCGGCTTTTATGGTTTCCATCTCGTAAACAGGACCGGAAGGCGGGCCGACCGGCTGCGCCCTGGCTGGTGAGTTCATGGCCCCGGGGAACGAAGGTGTTGTCTGGCTTCCGCCTGCCGCCAACGCAATGCGGAGAACCGATCCAGATGCCGGTATCCGACGGCTAGACTTCCACGATCTGTCGGTCGCGAAGGGTGATCCGGCGATCCATCCGCGATGCGAGTTCCATATTGTGCGTTGCGATCAAGGCCGCCAGGCCGGACGCGCGCACAAGCGCAACGAGGGCATCGAACACATAAGCCGCTGTAACCGGATCGAGGTTCCCGGTCGGCTCATCTGCAAGCAGAACACGCGGCGCATTGGCAACGGCACGCGCGATTGCCACCCGCTGCTGCTCGCCGCCGGAGAGTTCGGACGGCCGGTGATCGGCCCGGGGGCCCAACCTCATGTAGTCCAGCAACTGGCTTGCGCGCTCGCGGGCCTCGCGCTTGTCGAGTCCGCGGATCAACTGCGGCATCATCAGGTTTTCAAGCGCCGTAAACTCCGGAAGCAAGTGATGGAACTGGTAGACGAACCCAAGACTGAGCCGGCGCATGCGCGTGCGCTCGGCATCGGCCAACCCTTCGCAGGCAACACCGCCGATCAGCACTTCGCCGCTGTCGGGGCGCTCAAGCAGGCCGGCGATATGCAGCAGCGTGGACTTGCCGGCTCCCGACGGGGCGACCAGCGCGACGACCTCGCCGGAATTCAGCGCGAGATTGGCATCGCGCAGGATTTCCAGTTGACCCTCGCCCTCGCGAAAACTCCGGCAAACCCCGGATAAAACCAGCGGCAGCGCGTTCACGCGCTCTTCTTGCAAATGCTCGGTGTCCATCGTCATTCGTACCGTAGCGCCTCAACCGGATCCAGCCGCGCGGCGCGCCAGGCGGGATAAAGTGTCGCCAGCAGCGACAGCACCATGGCCATCACGACGACGAAGAGCGTTTCACCGGTATCCATCTCCGCCGGCAGTTGACTCAGGAAATAGAGTTCAGGCGAAAACAGCTCGGTGCGCGTCATCCAGGAGATCGCCAGACGAATACTCTCGATGTTGAGACAGACCACGAAACCGAGCAGGAAGCCCGCAATCGTGCCGACGATCCCGATACTGGCTCCGGTGATCACGAATATTCGCAGTATTGCGCCGCGGGTGGCCCCCATGGTCCGAAGGATCGCAATGTCGCGCCCCTTGTCCTTCACCAGCATCGTCATGCCCGAAATGATATTCAGCGCCGCAACGATCACGATCAGCATCAAGATCAGGAACATCACGTTGCGCTCGACCTCAAGCGCGGAAAAGAAAGTCATGTTGCGGGTGCGCCAGTCGCTGACAAAAGTTGGACGCCCTGCCCCTTCCTCGACCTTGGGCCGCAATTCGCCGACAAGATCCGGATCTTCCGTGAAGACTTCGATCCCGGTCGCGATGCCCTCCTGATTGAAATAGAGCTGTGCCTCCGGCAAAGGCATGAAGGCGATCGTGCCGTCATATTCCGACATGCCGATCTCGAAGATCGCGATAATCGGATAGCCCTTGACGCGCGGCGTCACGCCAAGTGCCGTAACATTGCCGCGTGGACTTACGACGGTAATGCGGTCGCCGACCGCAACGCCGAGCTGGCGCGCCATACGGGTGCCGATCGCCAGCCCGCCGCCCTCATCGAACCCGTCGAGCGTGCCGGCTGTTACCGTATCAGCCACGAGCGGCAGCTTGCGCAAATCGACACCGCGCACGCCGCGCACCAGCGCACCAAACGCACCGGACGGGCCGGAGACCAGCGCCTGTCCCTCCACGAAAGGAAGTGTAAAGACCACGCCTTCGAGATTTTCGATGCGCGCGGCGACGGCATCGTAATCATCAAGCTCGCTGCCGATCGGCTGGATCAGAAGATGACCATTGATGCCCAGGATCTTCGACAGCAGTTCCCCGCGAAACCCGTTCATGACGGCCATGACGATGATCAAGGTGGCGACACCAAGCATGATCCCGAGAAACGAGAAGCCGGCGATTACCGAAATGAAAGTCTCGCGGCGACGCGAGCGCAGATAACGCCCGGCGAGCATCCATTCGAACCCGGCAAACATCCGGGTTTCACCAACATCCTTGGTCGCGACCGCGCCGTCTGTCATTCCTGCCTCTCGCGCCCCGGCTCCACCCGCCCGGCTCTCACCTGTCCGATCATCCCGCAATCAGACGATTGACGGCGTCTTGCGGCGATATGGTGACACGTTCTCCGCTCGCGCGGTTCTTGAGTTCGACCATGCCGTCCTTAAGTCCGCGTGGACCAACGACAAGCTGCCACGGCAGTCCGATGAGATCCATGGTCGCGAACTTTGCGCCCGCGCGCGTGTCGACATCGTCTACAAGCACCTCCAGGCCAGCCGACACAAGCTGCGATTCGATATCCGCACAGGCGCCGTCGGTCTGCTCATCGCCCGGCTTGAGGTTGATCAGCCCGACGTCGAATGGCGCGACGGACGCCGGCCACACGATGCCGTTGTCATCGTGATGCGCCTCGATGATTGCACCCAGGAGCCGCGAAACGCCCACGCCGTAAGAGCCCATGTGCACCGGCACCTCAACTCCGTCCGGACCCGCGACCTTCGCGTTCATCGGTTCGGAATATTTGGTCCCGAAATAGAAGATGTGGCCGACCTCGATGCCGCGCGCCGACATGCGTGCATTTTCCTCGATGTCCTCATAGGCGGCGGCATCATGCATATCGTCGGTGGCAGCGTAAGGCGCCGTCCAAGCATCAATCACCGGCGTCAGATCGGAATCGAAGTCGGTGTCCTCCCCCGGAATCGGCAGATCGAGAATGGCCTTGTCGCAGAACACCTCGCTCTCACCGGTTGAGGCCAGAATGATGAACTCATGGCTCATGTCGCCGCCGATCGGACCGGTGTCGGCGCGCATCGGGATAGCCTTCAGCCCCATGCGATCGAAAGTTCTCAGATAGGCGACGAACATGCGGTTGTAGGCATGGCGCGCACCCTCCTTGTCCAGATCGAAGGAATAGGCGTCCTTCATCAGGAATTCGCGACCGCGCATGATCCCGAAGCGAGGGCGCAGTTCATCGCGAAACTTCCACTGGATGTGGTAGAGGTTCAGTGGCAGGTCCTTGTAGGATCGCACCGACGCGCGAAAGATCTCCGTGATCATTTCCTCGTTCGTCGGCCCGTAGAGCATGGCCCGGTCCTGGCGATCCTGGATACGCAACATCTCCTTGCCATAGGCGTTGTAACGGCCGCTTTCCATCCAAAGATCGGCCGGCTGAATGGTCGGCATGAGGAGTTCGTTGGCGCCGGCGCGGTTCTGCTCCTCGCGAACGATCTCCTCGATCTTGCGCAAAACACGCAGGCCCATCGGCAGCCATGCGTAGATCCCCGCCGCTTCCTGGCGGATCAGTCCGGCACGTAGCATTAACCGGTGAGAGACGATTTCCGCCTCCTTGGGCGTTTCCTTCAGGATCGGAAGAAAAAAGCGGGACAGTCGCATTCGGGAACACTCGACTACTGGGTGAGCGCAACAGGTCGGCGAAGAAGGCAACGCGACCGGACGTCTTGCGCGGGAATCTCTCAAGCGGCAGTCAAAGCGCATGCACTGCAAAAAGACAAGACCCGCATCAAGATCGGGCACGCGAATGTGCCAAGCGCCCACACCCACAGCGCACTCAGATATATCAAGACGGCCGCAGCAAAAATTTTGGGCGAGTCCTGCACAAAATGGTGACAAGGCGACAACGATGCGTTAGTGTCTGCATCGATAACAAGACAGAGAAGTCGCAAGGCTTACTTTGTTGCAAAAGCAGACATCGCGGTCTGAGTCTTGGGAGGAAGAGCCTTCTGGCGCGCTTTTAGGAGCTGCTGCCCATGTTGATCATCCATGATGACTTGACATGTATGGAGGTGTGATACGCGAAACCTAAAAAGCAAGGCCTTGTGCCTTGCTTTTTTTCTTTTTTCACGTCGGATTGAACTGAATTTCATTCAAAATGACCGGCAGACGACTTGATAGCCTGGGGTCATTCCCCGCGAAAGTCGTTGGCAAAACCTCTTCTGCTGGTTGCAAGCTTATGTATGCGGCACATAAGGACAAAGCTTGGAAACGCCAAGCGAGCGGGTCTCATGAGAAGTGGCAGGAGGCGGAATCCCGGATCGCCCGACGACAGGCCGGCTATCCCCGCATCGACGAAACCCGTCTCCGGTCAGCTCCGCGCAGCGAACCAGACGCTCAGCGGCTGAATGACCGGCTTTATTCCGTTTGCCTCCGGCCAGGAATCGACCGCGAATGTTTCGCCGCCGGTGCTCCGGATCACGGCCGTGGCATGCGGATAGCGACCGTCAAGGAAGAAGCCGCGCGCGACGGGTCGCAAGACGGTATGATGCACCAGATAGCCTCTGTCGGCGGCAAGCAGAAGCACGCTGGTTGTGTTGGTCGCCTCGTCGAGGCAGTCCATCTGTCCGGGCACACCGGAGTTTTGCAGATCGAAACCTCCGACATCGCTGTCGGACCCGACGATAGGACCGGCCTTGCGCTCCGCCCAGGCGACCGCATCGGCGATTGCCTTGCGCTCGGCTGCGGGAGAGGCTCTGCCCTTCGACAGGATGCGACGGAGCGCGGCAAGATCCTTGCCGGAATAACTGACTGCAGTCTTGCGCGCGCAGCCGAACGCATGGCAGACATAGATCCGGTCGGCACGCGGCGCGACACCATCGTGAGCCGCATACCACGAACGCGGCGGACCGGCCGCCTGGCCAGCACATCCACTTACCAGGAAAAGGGTTGCGAGCGCGAACGCGCTCGATGAACGTATCATCCGAGTCACTTCCATCTTCAGCACGAGCGCATTATTCGCGGATCGCTTGCCACTTGGAAAGGGACACGTTACGTGAGCGCCCTCGAACGATATACAGTATTTTCGAACGCTCACGGTATCGCGAAGGGATTGATCATGAAGCCTGTCCATGTTGTCGGTGGCGGCCTCGCAGGCTCAGAAGCTGCCTGGCAAATCGCGTGTCTCGGCGTGCCTGTCGTCTTGCATGAAATGCGTCCGAACCGCGGCACCGATGCACACAAGACCCAGGATCTTGCAGAACTGGTCTGTTCGAACTCCTTCCGCTCCGATGACGCAGACCACAATGCCGTCGGACTGCTGCATGCCGAGTTGCGCGCGGCCGGATCACTGATCATGTCCGCGGCCGATAGCCATCAGGTGCCGGCAGGAGGCGCCCTTGCCGTTGACCGTGACGGTTTCGCCGCTGCGGTCACGAAGACGCTCGAAGAGCATCCGCTGATCACCATCGAACGTGGGGAAATCAGCGGTCTGCCACCCGAGGAGTGGGACAGCGTGATCGTAGCGACCGGTCCCCTGACGTCTCCGGCGCTTTCGAACGCGATCCTTGAGGCAACGGGAGAGGATGCACTGGCGTTTTTCGATGCCATAGCACCCATCCTGCACTTCGATTCCATTGACCTCGACGTCTGCTGGTTCCAGTCGCGTTACGACAAGGTCGGGCCGGGCGGTTCGGGCAAGGACTACATCAACTGTCCGATGGACAAGGCGCAATACGACGCCTTCATCGACGCGCTGATCTCCGGGCCCAAGACCGAGTTCAAGGAATGGGAGCAGTCGACCCCCTATTTCGACGGCTGCCTGCCGATCGAGGTAATGGCGGAGCGCGGTCGGGAAACGCTGCGCCATGGGCCGATGAAGCCAATGGGGCTGACCAACGCCCACAAGCCGACGGAAAAAGCCTATGCGGTCGTTCAGCTGCGCCAGGACAATGCCCTTGGCACGCTCTACAATATGGTCGGCTTCCAGACGAAGCTGAAGCATGGCGCGCAGCTCGATGTGTTCCGCCAGATCCCCGGCCTGGAAAATGCCGTTTTTGCCCGGCTTGGCGGTTTGCACCGCAACACGTTCCTGAATTCGCCCAAGCTCCTTGACGGCACCCTGCGGCTCAAGGCACGTCCGTCCTTGCGGTTTGCCGGACAGATCACCGGCTGCGAGGGCTATGTGGAATCGGCAAGCGTTGGCTGCATGGCAGGTTTTTTCGCCGCCGCCGAACGACTTGGCACCGTATGCTCTCCGCCCCCGCCCACGACGGCGATGGGTGCCCTGCTTGGTCATATCACCGGTGGACACATCCTGCGTGATGAACCCGGCCCGCGCTCATTCCAGCCAATGAACGTCAATTTCGGACTGTTTCCCCCGATCGAGGCACCGCGCGTCGACGACGAGGGCCGCAAGCTCAAGGGCAAGGAAAAGGGCAAGGCAAAGAAGCTTGCCATGACCCGCCGGGCCCGGGCCGATTACGAAAGCTGGATCGCGTCTGCCGTGCCAACGCGCGAAGCCGCCGAATAGGCACCTGAGCGCAGCGCCAGGCGACCGCGGAACGAAAACGGCCGGCGAAGATGCGCTTCACCGGCCGTTCTTGTTTCTATCCGACACCGGGTTGGACGGCCTCAGGCCTCAGACGCCATGTCCATCAGGTCGTCCGTGCGGTCACCGTGCAGCGGCGCCTTGTTCTTGCCCTGCGGGCGCTCCTCGCCTTTCGCCGTCGGCAAGCCGGAATCGCGTCCAAGGTAGGTCACATTCGACGGGAAGGCGAAATCCGATCCGTTTTCCTTGATGATGCGCGAGATCTCGAGCAGCAGCTCTTCCTGTATCATCAGGAATTCGTCACGGTCGGACGTCGAGATATACGAGAAGATCTCGATATCGACCGAATAGGTGCCGTAGCCGACAAGAGACACACGCAACGCAATCTGATTCAGAACCTTCGGATGCGAGGAGAAGAAACCGTGGATCTCGCGAACCACGCTCATCACCTGGTCGCGCCCGGTTTCATAGCGTAGGCCGATGGTGTGCCGGAACAGGAAGCGGTCACGGCGGCTGAAATTGACGATCTTGCGCTTGGCGAGATCGGAGTTTGCCACTGTGATCAGCGTGCGGTCGAGCGCGCGCAGACGCGTCGACCGGATTCCGATTGCTTCGACCGTACCGGAAAAGCCTTCGAACTCGCAGTATTCGCCAACGCGAACCATCCGGTCGGCATAGAGAATTACGCCGCCGATCAGGTTTTCCAGCGTCGGCTGCGCGGCAAGCGCCACCGCCAGGCCGCCGACACCGAGACCGGCGATGACACCGTAGATGG
The DNA here is from genome assembly GCF_900105595.1 of Stappia sp. ES.058. Lineage (GTDB taxonomy): Bacteria > Pseudomonadota > Alphaproteobacteria > Rhizobiales > Stappiaceae > Stappia. Next base: position 1,823,162 of record NZ_LT629784.1, read on the forward strand.
GGATGCCGATCCGCGTCGCGCCATATCCAAGCGTAATGACCGCGAAGGCGAGACCGAACAGGCGGAACGCTGACAGCAGAAGGCTGGAATCGAGGCTCGCCGTCGGCATCGCCGGGTTTTTGGTCACATAGCTCGCCAGCAGATCGACGGACTGATAGGCGAGCCATGCAAGGCTGACCCACATCACCACGGAGGAGAAGGTCCCGATCGCGATCATCGGCGCCCCCGTGATGTTTATCTGTTCGTCCACCAGATAGCGGAATGTGATGACGACGATGAGCTGAAGAAGAGGCTGCTGGAACCCGCGCAGGCGCCGGTGCACATCAGACAGGGGCACGGCGCGCCAACGGTTCCAGCGCTGCAACATCACCGGGATGGAGACAGCCACCAGCACGAGGAGGGTTAGTGCGATCCACTGCCAATAGGCCTGTGACATGAACTGGTTCTGCAGCCAGTCGGGCCCGGCAAGGATCAGATCGTACCAGCGCGGGGCGACGAGATACCCCGGGGTGTAGATGTAATACTCATAAAAATCTTCGCCCTTGTCAGAGCGCGTCGGAAACATTTTGACGCTCTCGTAATCTTCCGGAATGCGGTCGACCGTTTCGCGCGAGACGAGGTACTTCAGGTCACCCTTGGTGGCATCGCTGCGCTGGAAGACGATGCTGGTTCCCGGAAGCGTCCAACGCTCGGGCAGGTCCGATGCTTCCTTGGCATGAAGGAATGACCCGGCGCGCTGACCCGGGATTTGTTCAAGCGAGGGCAGGAAAATCCTGTCGAGGATTTCCTGAAACTGAAGGACGATCTCGACCCCGACCGAGGTGCGCGCCGTTTCGGGAATATCACTGAGGTCGAAGATCTCGCGGGCCTTGGAAATCAGCAACCTTACCACTTCGACGCGGCGACTCTGGTCTTCCGATAGAAAGGCCTGATCGCTGTCGCGGAACTCGTCACGCACCTCTTGCCAGACACGGTCGGCTTCGGCCATCAGCACCAAGAAGCTTTCCAGGGAAGCCCGCGGGCTGGTCGTGTCCGGCGGCGAAATCGGATAGTCACGCAGCAAGGTCTGCAGATCCGGGCTACTCCGCTCGATATCCCCGATCCCTGACGCGAACGTCGACGCCGACGCCGACGGTTCCGTCGTGACCTGCTGTGTTTGCGATGGCCCTGTTTCTTCCATAGCCGGCGCGGAGGACTGCTGCGCCGTTGCCGTTACGCTGAACGCTACCGGTACGACGACCAACGCCGCGCGCAATCCCGGCAACGAAAAACGCCCCAGGAATGACGAAAGCGAGCGGAGAGAAATCATGGCAAAGCCCTTGGCAATAAGAGGTTGAGAAGCGCCCCAAGGCTAACGCCCGATAGTAAACTCTAGGTTACGCTTCGCCTCCTCCGCACAGCCTGCCGCCATGACCGCCACATCGACCATTGCAGGCGCAGTGAAGACATCTCCGCCGAGGAGTGAAGCGGATCGAAATCCGGCCGCCCCATGCGGGTCAGGAAAGGCCCGACCAGACAGACAGGAAGAAAGGCGGGGACGAGACCCCGAGAAACGCTGCCAATGTCGGTACGGGTCTGTTCAAGATGCCGGTGTGCGACCTCGCGCAGCTCGCGCAAGGCGCTCTGCAGCTGCGGCGTCATTTTTCCAGCAAATATCGTTTCCGGATCGACGTCATGGGCGGCGAGAAGGTCGGCCGGGAGATACAGTTGACGCCGGCGCGCATGCCAGGGCAACGCACGCAGCAGGCCGGTCAGTGCGTAGGCAACCCCGGCATGGCCGGCGACATCCGCTGTGCCGGGATCTTCGCCCTTCGACAGGATAATCGTGGCCAGTTGGATCAGGGCCGATGAGGTCTCACCGGCATAGCCTTCCAGGTCGACCAAGCTTGGCATCGGATCGTCGTAAAGATCGAACACGCGCGCATCAATGAGGTTGTCGAAGGCAGCAAGCGGAAGGGAATATTTGGAAATCGCGGTTCTTATGGCCCCCGCTACCGGGTGCTGATTGATATCGGCGCCCTCCGGCGCACTCAGCGCATCGCGCCACCACTGAAAACGGATCTCGCCAGGCATTGGATCGGAAACGACCTCGCGGGCCCGTGCGATCTCCACATTGAACGCATACAGCGCTGCAAGGGCCGCCCTCTCCGCCTCGGGCGCGTAGAGCAGGGACACATAACGTTCGAAATCATGCTGACGGACGTGCTGGAGGCAATAGCTCGCGTCCGGGATAGGAGCCGTTGTCATGCAAACAAACCTAGGGCCGTGATCACGTCAGTCCACGGCCAAAAACACGGCAGCCACCGGGCGGCCTTCGGACAACAGGACATTGTAGGTGCGCACCGCCGCGCCGGTCGACATCGGATCGGCACTGATGCCGGCGGCGCGCATCGCATCCTTCAAAGCCGTCGACAGGGGTTTCAGTTCCGCGCCGGTGCCCACCAGAAAAACCGATATGCCCTCGTGATCACTCAGGACCTTGTCGAGGGCCTCCGGCGTCAATTCCTCGGCGGAGGTGGCTGCAAATCCGTATATGCCACTTGGAACACACAAGATTGAGCCGCGATGCGACATCTCCGCGAAGCGAAACCCACCGTTGCCATAGGCGTCGATCGGTGCCCGGTCGGGAAAGTGGGCATCCCGGACAACGATGCCTTCGCCGCGCTGTGCCATTGAAGCCCCCTTCCCCGGATCAGGCCGATGCGGTTTCGGCGTCCTTGCCGGACCCGCCGGAGTCACTGTCGTTGCCAACGACCTTGGAGGCGCGCAGCTTCAGGACAATGAGAAACGGTGCCGCCAGGAAAATCGACGAATACGTGCCGATCACCACACCGAAGATCATGGCAAGGGTAAACGACCGGATCACCTCGCCACCGAAATAGTACAACGCGAGGAGCGCCAGCAGCGTCGTAACGGATGTCATTACCGTGCGCGACAGCATCTCGTTGATCGATCGGTCGAGAAGCTCCGGAAGAGGCGTTCTCTTGTATCGTCGGAGGTTTTCCCGGATCCGGTCATAGACCACGACGGTATCATTGAGCGAATAGCCGATGATCGTCAGGATCGCCGCAATCGACGACAATGAGAATTCAAGCTGAAGGACGACGAACAACCCGACGGTCACCACGATGTCGTTGATCGTCGTCAGGATCGCACCGACCGCGAAGTGCCATTCGAACCGGAACCAGATATAGAACAGGATCACGATCAGCGATGCGGTCACCGCGATCATGCCCGCCTGCGCCAGTTCCCCCGACACGCGCGGCCCGACGACCTCGACACGCCGAAACTCGACGCTCTCGCCAAAGGTCTCCCGGACCTGCGAGACCACGGCCTGCTGGGCCAGTTCTCCGCCTTCCGGCTCCTGCACGCGCACGAGCACCTCGTCCGGCGCACCGAACTGCTGCACCTGTACGTCGCCAAGATTGAGCGTTGCGAGTTGTTCGCGGATGCCGCCGATGTCGGCCGGCGATTCGTTGGTCTTCATCTCGAAGACGGTGCCGCCCTTGAAGTCGATGCCGAAGTTCAATCCAACGGAAAAGAACAGCGCGATCGACGCCAGGAACACGACGGCCGACAGCGGGAAGGAGATTGTCCGGAACCGCATGAAGCGGAACTGCGTGTTGTCCGGGATGAATTTGAGCAACATGATCTTGGTCCCCGTCGGTCAGATCGGCAGATGGCTGGGGCGCTGCCAACGCACCCACAGCGCAACCAGAAGCCGCGAGACGGTGAAAGCGGAAAACACCGTGGTGAAGATACCGATCGCCAGCGTCACTGCGAAGCCGCGGATCGGACCCGACCCGAGCTGGAACAGGATAAGCGCGGCGATCAGGGTGGTGACGTTCGCGTCCAAAATCGTGCCGATCGCGCGCGAATAGCCCGCGTCGATGGCGCTGATGGCCGACCGCCCGGCCCGCGCCTCCTCGCGAATGCGCTCGAAGATCAGGACATTGGCGTCGACCGCCATGCCGATGGTCAGCACGATTCCGGCAATGCCCGGAAGTGTCAGGGTAGCCTGAAGCGCCGTCAGCGCACCGAAGATCAAAAGCACGTTGGTGACCAGCGCAAGATCGGCAATCACCCCGAACCTGCCGTAGGCAAGCACCATGAACGCGATGACGAGGGCCGCGCCGATAAGCGACGCAATCCGGCCCGCATCAACCGAATCCTGCCCGAGACCCGGTCCGATGGAGCGTTCCTCGACCACGGTGAGCTTTGCAGGCAACGCGCCGGCACGCAGCAGAACCGCAAGGTCGTTGGCGCTCTCCACGGTAAAGTCACCCGAAATCTGCCCCGAACCGCCCGTGATGGGTTCGCGAATGACCGGCGCGGAAATAACCTCGTTGTCGAGCACGATCGCAAAGGGACGTCCGACATTGCGCTGTGTCGCGACCGAAAAGGTCCGCGCACCCGACGTGTTGAAGCGGAAATTGACAACCGGCTCATTGGTCTCCGGATTGAAGGACACCTGAGCGTCGATAAGGTCCTCACCCGATAGCAGCGGTGATTCTTCAAGCAGATAGGGGAACGGCGGATCGTCCGGCGAATACATCACCACGCTGCCGACCGGCGGGCGCGACTGCATTGCCTGTTCCGCCGACATGGACTGATCGACCATATGGAAGGTCAATTGGGCGGTTTGACCGACAAGATCCTTTAGCCGCTCCGGGTCGCCCTCGCCCGGCGCTTCCACCAGGATGCGGTCTTCGCCCTGACGCTGGATCGACGGTTCGGTCGTGCCGAATTCGTCGAGACGCAGACGAATCACCTCGATCGACTGCTGCACGATCGAGCTCATGCGCTGCGCCAGCCCCTGATCGGTATAGGCGAACCGGATCAACCCGTCGTCGCTGACGGTCATCGCGAATTCCTCGACCGCCTGACCGCCGAACATGTTGGCGACAAGCGGATTGGTCAGTTCGCTCAAACGCTGGCGCGCCTCGTCAAGCCGTGTCAGGTCGCGAATGCGCACCTGCGCGCCATCCGACTGTACACCGAGCCCGGTGTAACCGATGCGCGGATCATCGCGCAGCCGCTGCCGGATATCTCCGACAAGCGTGTTGAACCGCTTCTTGATGTAGTCGTTGCGGTCGACTTCGTAGAGAAGATAGGCCCCGCCCTGCAAATCGAGACCGAGCACGATCTGGTTCTTGGGAAGCCAGTTCGGCAATCCCCGCAGCGTGTCGGACGACAGGAAATTGGGCAGCGTAGTCACTGCCCCGGACAGGATGACGAGGACGATCAGGGCGATCTTCCAGCGTGCGAAATAAAGCATGGCGTGGCCGTCTCTGGTATCCCCGCCTCACGCCTTCCGACGTGCGGCGGAGAGGATTGGAAGTCGGGCGTATCGGTTCAGCCGTTGTCCTTCGCGGGCTCGGACTTCGAGCGCACCTCGGTGATCATGCTTCGCACGACCCGGACCTTGAGCCCCTCGGCGAGTTCGACCTGCACTTCCGCTTCGTCCACAACCTTGGAAATCTTTCCGATGATGCCGCCGGCCGTCACGATCGTATCGCCACGGCGCAGGTTCGCAACCATCTCCTGATGCTGCTTCATCCGCTGACGCTGCGGACGAATGATCAGGAAATACATGATCACGAAGATCAAAATGAAGGGAAGGATGGACATCAACAGGTCGGGTGCACCGGCACCGCCGATCCCTTGGGCATAGGCAGGCGAAATCAGCATGAAACTCTCCTTGATCGGGCCCGGCGCGCCTTGCATCGCAACGCAATCTCGCCCTTGCCCGATGACTGAACCTCAGGTGGCGCGGACTATACAAGCCGCGTGCGGCTTTGCAAGGCGAACCGAACCGCAAAGCGGCCGTCGCTGGAGCGTCTTTCACGATGCCCGCGCGCCATGCTAGGAGTGGCGTCTTGCCTTCAACATCGGGCGCGGCGACACGCGTTCGAAACAACTCCGAACACGGCCCAATATCATGGACACCACATCGCCCGACAAGAGCGAGCTGCAGGCGTTGAACGACAGGTTCGATACGCTGATCTCGCTGATCTCCCGCGCCGTCCCGCCCGCCCCCGCAAAACCCGACTTCGGCGCTGCGGATGCCTTTGTCTGGACCGCCGGCACTTCGAGCCTTCTGCCCATTTCGCGGGTAAATCGGGTCGATATCTCGCTCCTGCAGGGCGTCGACCGTGCCCGCGACCAGCTCATCGACAACACCAGACGGTTCGCCAGCGGGTTTGCCGCGAACAACGTGCTGCTTTGGGGCGCGCGGGGAATGGGCAAATCGTCGCTGGTTAAATCCGTTCATGCGTTCATTAATCGCGAGTTCGCCGACACCGGCGCCGAAACCCGCCTGAAACTCGTCGAGATCCACCGCGAGGACATCGAGACGCTTCCCGACCTGATGAGCGTCCTGAAGCAGGCACCGCACCGCACGATCCTGTTCTGCGACGATCTGAGCTTCGACAATGACGACACGTCCTACAAGTCGCTGAAGGCAGCGCTCGACGGCGGCATCGAGGGACGTCCCGACAATGTGCTCTTCTATGCCACGTCCAACCGCAGGCACCTCCTGCCCCGCGACATGATCGAGAACGAGCGGTCCACCGCCATCAATCCGGGCGAAGCGGTCGAGGAGAAGGTTTCGCTGTCGGATCGTTTCGGGCTGTGGCTCGGCTTCCACAAATGCAGCCAGAACGATTATCTGGACATGATCAACGCCTATGCCCGGCACTTCGAGCTCGACGTCGAACCGGCGGATCTGCGGGCCCAGGCGCTCGAATGGGCGACAACGCGCGGAAGCCGATCCGGACGGGTCGCGTTCCAGTTCATCCAGGACCTGGCCGGACGGCTTGGAAAACACCTGAAAGACTGACCCCGGCCTTGCACCGGCCCGGGGTTCGACCTGCGTTGTCGCATGGCCGGAACGCCGCCGCGGGCGTGAACACGGGGGACCCGGTTGATGACCGGCAAGAGACTTGGCGTGATGCTCGCGGCCGCGACACTGGCGGCATTCCTCTTCATCGCACTGACCGGCCTGTCCGATTTCGACCTGTCGGAACGCACGAAGGAGGACGTCGTATTCACGGCACGGACCGGGCAGCTCAGGGGCACGCTCCTGCTTCCCGGCTCAGCTTCATCGCCGCCACCGGTCGTTGTCGTCGTTCACGGCGACGGACCGCAGGACCGGTATTCCGCCGACGGGTACCTTCCGCTCTTCAATGCGCTCCTGGACGCAGGTATCGGTGTCTTCAGCTGGGACAAGCCGGGGGTCGGCGGCAGTGCCGGAGACTGGCGCGACCAGTCGATGCAGGATCGCGCGGCTGAAGCCCGGGCGGCGCGGGAAGCAGTCGAAAGAACGGCCGGCGAACGGATCGGACGCACGGGCTTTCTCGGATTTTCGCAAGCGGGATGGGTTTTGCCGAAGATAGCAGCGACAAGCAGCAAAGATGTCTTTTTCGTTCTCGTCGGCGGCGCGGTGAACTGGCAACGGCAGGGCGACTACCTGACGCGACGCCGATTGCAACGTCTCGGGTGGTCGCAAGAGCAGATTGCAGCCGAGATCGCTCGACAGACTGCTGCCGAGACGGCGCTGAGCGACCTGCCCGAAGCGTCCAGGGTGATTTCCGCCGCCAGGCTCTTCGACGTGTCCCACGAGCGCGCGCGCTTCATTCTGCGCAACCGCGATGCCGATGCCGCACGAGCCCTGCAGGACACCAAGGCATCGTTTCTGGCGGTTTGGGGAGAAGACGATCTCAATGTCGATGCCACCGCAAACGCGCGGGACTACGCGCGCTGGCTGCTGCCAAACCATCCCGCCAACCGCGTTGTGGTTCTCCCCGACGCCACCCACAGCCTGCTTCGCAACCGGCTGTTCAACTACCAGCTGCCGCAGGACATGCCGTGGTGGGCCGAGACAACATTCGTTGTCCTTGGCCGGCACGCCTATGCCAAAAACGCGATTGAGACGATCGCCGACTGGATCCACGCACGCACGAATTGATCGGCCCGCCTGTCGCGCGGGCCGACAGGCCGGTTACGGCTCAGGCTTGAGCCGCGGGACCACCTCGTTCGGTCCCAGCTTCGGCGTTGTCCCGGCCAGCGGATCCTCGCCCGCAGCCGCCTGTTCGGAGATCGGCGGGCCGCTGTAGTTGGCCGGCGGGGCCACCGTCGACGCCTGCTTGCAATCGGTGAGCCACACGTCATAAACGGCGTGCTCAACCGCATGCAGACCCGGGCTTGCGGCAAACATCCAGCCGGTGAAAATACGGCGCACCTCGTTTTCGAGCGTGATTTCATCCACCTCGACGAAGGCTGTGGTCTGAGGTGTTTCCGTCTGAGGACGGGTGTTGCACTGGCGCGGCGTCACCTGCAGCGCGCCGAACTGCACCGTTTCTCCGATGTAGACATCAAAGGCGATGATCCGTCCGGTGATCTTGTCGAGGCCGGAGAAGACGGCGACGGGGTTTTCGATCTTTTCCGCCGACGCCGGTGCACTCAGCGCAAGAACCAAGGCAGCGGCCCCCAGAAGGGGGCCACGACCGGCGGTTCGTCCTGCAAGTTTCAACATGCATTTCACTCCGAACGACGACAGGCTCACGCAGCCGTCAACTCCGCGATCCGCGCCTGCGCCTCGCCAATCCGCGTCTTGCGCTCAAGCAGTTCGTCGCGCTTTTCCTTTTCGGCCACGACGATCGCTTCGGGGGCCTTGGCAAGGAACCCTTCGTTGCCAAGCTTCTTGTCGATGCGCGCGATCTCGCCGTCCAGCTTCGCAGCTTCCTTGGCAAGACGCGCGGCTTCCGCCTCGATGTCGATCACGTCTGCCAGCGGCAGGCAGACCATCGCCTCGCGGCTGACGATCTGGACAGCACCGCGCGGCGCGGTCTCCGCAAGCGAAACGGTCTCCGCCCGTGCCAGCCTCAGGATCAGCGCCTCATGCGTTTCCAGCCGACGCAGGGTGTCCTCGTTTGCGCCGGTGACCACCAGCGGGATCTTGGCGCCGGCCGGCACATTCATCTCCGCGCGCACCGAGCGAACGGACGAAATCAGGTCGACGAGCCAGTTGATCTCGGCCGCCGCATCGAGGTCGCCGCCGAGCGAACTCGGCCAACGGGTATGCGCCAGAAGGCGCGGACGGGGCTTGCCGGCACCGTCCGCTTCGACCGTGCGTGCCCAAAGCTCCTCCGTCATGAACGGCATGAACGGATGCAGGATCTTGAGGATCTCGTCGAGCACCCAGGCCGCGGTGGCGCGTGTCTCCGCTCTCGCGGCCTCTGAGCCTTCGGCGAAGATCGGCTTGGCGAACTCCAGATACCAGTCGCAATAGGTGTTCCAGACGAAGCGATAGGCCCCGCCCGCCGCCTCGTTGAAGCGGAAGCCCTCCAATGCCTCGGTAACCTCGGCGATGCAGCGCCCCGTCTCGGTGACAATCCAGCGGTTGACGATCTCCTTGGCAGCCGCCGGATCGAACCCTTCCGGCCGCGTCCCGCCGTTCATCTCCACGAAGCGGGCTGCATTCCAGAGTTTCGTGACGAAATTGCGATAACCGCCGACCCGGCTCGTCGCCAGCTTGATGTCACGCCCCTGGGCGGCCATGGCCGCCAGCGTGAAACGCAGCGCATCCGCGCCGAATTCGTCGATCAACGCCAGCGGATCGATCACATTGCCCTTCGACTTCGACATCTTCTGGCCCTTCTCGTCGCGGACCAGGGCGTGGATGTAGACCGTGCTGAAGGGTTCTGTCGTCATGTAGTGATCGCCGAACATCATCATCCGGGCGACCCAGAAGAAGATGATGTCGAAGCCGGTGACCAGAACGCTCGTGGGATAGTAGTTGGCAAGCTCCGGCGTCTTGTCGGGCCAGCCGAGTGTCGAGAACGGCCACAGTGCCGATGAAAACCACGTGTCGAGAACGTCCTCGTCGCGGTAGAGCGCGATTGGTTGCACATCGGCGCCCTCGGATTCCCAACGCGCAAGCGCGTCTTCCTGGCCGATCACCTCGCAGCCCTTGCCGTAATGCGCTTCGGCGGCCGCGACGGCTTCCGTTTCGTGGCGCTCGACAAAGATCTTGCCGTCCGGTCCGTACCAGGCGGGAATGCGATGGCCCCACCACAGCTGACGCGAAATGCACCACGGCTGGATGTTCTCCATCCACTCGAAATAGGTCTTTTCCCAGTTGCGCGGCACGAACTCGGTCCGCCCCTCACGCACGCTGGCGATCGCCGGCTTCGACAGCGTCTTGGCATCGACATACCACTGGTCGGTCAAAAGCGGTTCGATCGGAACGCCGCCGCGATCGCCATGCGGCACCATATGCGCATGCGGCTCGATCCGGTCCAGCAGGCCCTTCTCGTCCATCGCCTCGACCAGGCGCTTGCGCACGTCGAACCGGTCGCCGCCCTCGAAGGCGTCCATCGTCGCGGCGAGCTCTGCGGTCTCGGCAACGCCCTCCAGAAACTCCGGATTGTCGCGCAACCTCACCCGGGCCTCACGGTCGAGAACCGAAATCATCGGCAGATCATGCCGTCGACCGACCTCAAAGTCGTTGAAATCATGCGCCGGCGTGATCTTCACCGCGCCGGACCCCGCATCCGGATCGGCATAGTCGTCGGCGACGATGGGAATGCGGCGACCGACCAGCGGCAGGATGACATGCTTGCCGATCAGGTCGCGATACCGCGGATCCTCCGGGTTCACGGCAACGGCGGTGTCGCCGAGCATGGTTTCGGGCCGGGTCGTCGCGACGGTAATGTAGCTGCGCGTCTCGAATTCGGTCGGCTTGCCGTCCTCGTCCCATGCAATCGGCGCCTGGAAGCTTTCGCCCGCCTCCAGCGGGTAGCGAAAGTGCCAGAGATTGCCCTGGATCTCGCGCTGCTCGACCTCAAGGTCGGAAATCGCTGTCAGGAACCGCGGGTCCCAGTTCACAAGGCGCTTGTCCTTGTAGATCAGCCCCTCGCGATACAGACCGACGAACACCTCCAAAACGGCCTTCGACAGGCCCTCGTCCATCGTGAAGCGCTCGCGCGACCAGTCGCAGGACGCCCCCAGCCGCTTGAGCTGGTTCAGGATCATGCCGCCCGATTCGGCCTTCCAGTCCCAGATCCGCTCGACAAAATTGTCGCGGCCCATGGCGCGCCTGTCCGGCTCGTTGCGCTCGGCAAGCTGTCGCTCGACCACCATCTGCGTCGCAATGCCCGCGTGGTCCATGCCCGGCTGCCACAAGACGTCGCGCCCGCGCATGCGCTCGAAACGCACGAGAATGTCCTGCAACGTGTTGTTGAGGGCATGTCCCATATGCAGCGAACCGGTTACATTCGGCGGCGGGATCACGATGGAGTAGGACGCCGCACCGGGATCTGCCCCCGCGCCGGCCTTGAACGCTTCGGCCTTTTCCCAAATCCCCGCGATACGGGGTTCGACACTTGCGGCATCGTATGACTTGTCGAGCATTGTTTTTCTCGGATCCTGAAAACTGAACGCGTGGTTACTCGCAGGCGCGGCGCCAAGTCAACCGTCGCCGGGAAGAGGGCGACAGCAAGGCGGCCGTTTCATGAGCGCAAAATAAATGCGCCGCCCGGAACGGGCGGCGCGGACAGAAACATGAAAAGGACGTTCGCCTTTCCTACCGACCGCGGGATACCCGCTCGATTTCCTGGCGTACGAGCCGTTCGACCATCGGGGGAAGATTCTCGTCGAGCCAGGTCTTGAGCATCGGGCGCAACATCTCCTTGACCAGATCCTCAAGGGTTCTGGCGTTGTTGGAGAGAATCGTACCCGCAAGATTGTTGAACGCCGTATTTACGGCCTGATTTGCGGTCGGTGACAAGAGCTCCTCGGTAAACCGCTCGCTCGCGCTCGACGCAGCAGGCTCCGGCTGAGGCTTCGCAACCTGCTCTTCTTCCATGAACGCGATATCGCCGATGTCCTCTTCGGCGGTCGCAAGTCCTTCAACCATGTCGAATGCATCGTCTGCATCCGTCACGGCAAGATCCTCGGTCAGTTCAAGAACGTCATCCGCCTCAGCCACGACTTCTGGTTCGGGCTCGGGCTCGGGTTCGGGCTCGGGCTCGGGCTCGGGAAGCTCGACTTCGTCATCGCCGGCGGAATCAAACAGCTTGTCGAGGTCGTCCTGGGACATCTCCGAAGAGCCATCCTCCTCCGCGACAGCTTCCGGTTCGGAGACGCTCTCACCGGCCCCGGCCCCGGCCGCTGGCGTTTCCTCATCGGAGATGATCCGGCGAATAGATGCCAGAATCTCCTCCATGGAGGGTTCCTGAGCTTGATTGGCGTTGGCCATACCGATCCCCGTACTCGACTACCGCGACGACCGGACCAATTGCCCGGACACTATGGCTGAAGCTCACGCCTCACGCCTTCGCGCGACTCACTCGTGTAGAATATAACGCGTTCGCAGGCTGAGGGAAAAGCACAACGCAACGACGAATCCACCACGTCGCGCTTGTCAAGCGCAAGAAGTTGCTGTTTTCGGTCGAATTGCACGATTCTTTCCTTAGCCGACAGTCGCTGGCCGGCGATTTCAGCCGCGTCTCACCGACCGTCCGGCGTCTTTAGCCCGAACCAGCTGTTGCGAACCTTCTTGTAATGCGCCTTTTCATCGTAGCGCGCGACCGCAAGTCCGAGCCGGTCGGCGGTCAACGCACCGGCAGAAGCCAGCAGCGCATAGGCGGCAACGGTGCGGTTCCGCTGGGCGGTCACGAGACTGACCCGGCTGTTGACGAGCTCGAACTGCGCGTTCAGCACATCAAGGGTTGTGCGCTGCCCCACCCGCTGCTCTTCGATGACACCCTCGAGCGCCAGCTGATTGGCGGACACCGCATCCTGGGCCGCCGCGATCGACGCCACGGCCGCCTGGTATTGTCCCCATGCAGACACGATCGATGCGCGGATCTGATCGCGGGCGACGTCAAGCTGGATGCGGGTCTGTCCGAGATCTTCCTTCGCCTGACGCACACGCGAGGACACCGAGCCGCCCTGATAGAGAGGAATCGACACCCGTCCGAAAATGCTCGCGGAATCGATCGTATCCACTCTCGACGATGTCGGCGGACTCCACTGACGCTGGACATTGCCTTCCAGCGTCACGGTCGGCAGCAATTCCCCTTCCGTGGTCTTCACGGCGAACACGGCGGCATCCACAAGATGCTGTGCGGACAGGATCGAGGGATGATTGGCGGCTCCGGCACCCAACGCCGCATCCAACCCCTTTGGCAATCGCCCATAGATCGAGGTGCGCGCCGACAGACGCTTGGGATCTTCCCCGACCAGCTGACGGTAGATCGCACGGCTGGTGTTCACATTCGCCATTGCCAGATTGAGGTCGGACTGCGATTCGGAAAACCTTGCGCGTGCCTGAGACACGTCGGTGCGCGTGCCCTCACCCACCTCGAAGCGATCATTGGCAGCCCGAACCTGCTCGGACAGGAATTCGAGACTGCTGCGGCGCAACGAGACGATTGCGGTGTTGGAGATAACATCCATGTAGGCGGTTGCCGCCTGCCGGAGAATTGTCTGCTCGGTTGCGCGCAAACTCTCGCGCTCGGATCGGACGACGGCCTCGGCCTGACGCGTTGAGTTGACGGTTCGGAACCCGCGAAAGATGTTCTGTGTGATGGACAGCCCGGCTGTCGCCGTGTTGCGATAGCTGGCGCGTCCTGGAACGGCGTCCGAATATTGGCCGCCAACATCGAAACGACCGAAAATCTGCGGCCGCCACCCCGAAAGCGCCTGCGGCACCCGTTCATCGACCGAGCGCAAGGTTGCACGCGCCGCGTTGATGGTCGGATTGTTGGCGTAGGTCTGGGCCAGGGCCTCGTCAATTGACTGGGCATGGCCAATGCCAGGTACCGCTCCCGAAAGCACGAGAAGAGCGGCCGCACCAAGCCAGTTACCACTGCGTTTCACGTCGAGCACCCCTGTTGACTTCTGTCAGTCCGCCCGGTGTCACCATCTGACTGGCGACGCATCGGCCGTCCTGTTTGAACGCGGACGTACTGTCCGCAAACGCCTCATTCATGTTCAGGCATGTGTCTTGATGACATTCTAACCTGCAAGCCGTCTGCTCCTGGAGATCCGGCAAGGATACCCGGGGCAACGTCGTCACGTTCGGTTGGCCGGCGTCTCGATCGACATCGAATTGAATGCCAAGGCATTAACTTCCTTGCGCAACCGGCCTCGCCAACCCGAACCGGACGGGACCCACTTTTACCGCCCTCGGTCCTTGAGACAACCGCACAGATGCTGCCCGTCAACTATTCCCGAACCGATGCGTCCTCGCGGCAACACACCGAACACCGATCACCGATCCGTCGATTTCGGGAACACCGACCCGTGTCGTCGGGCGTGACCTGCCCCGGCACCGTTCTGAAACGAATGCGCGACAAGCGGTCAAAATCAATTCCGCCACCCTTCGGGCGGACAAGATCGCATCATTCCACTCTCAGAAAACGAATTCGTTCGCAGCCTGATAGCCCGGAAGGACCTGAGCGGACGCATTGAACGCAAAGCGCCCCGACACCGCATCTCCGGAGCGGACGTAAAGACGCGCGGCACCGGCACCGCCCTGACCCTCGACCGCGACGAGACGACCGCCGTCCTTCATCTGGGCGGTCAAAGCATCCGGAAGCTCTTCAATCGCGCCGTCGATCACGATGACATCATAAGGACCTTCAGACGCCGCTCCGGTGACCAGATCACCGTCAACGATAGCCGCATTCTCGATCCCAAGATCGACGAGCAGACCGGATGCGGCAGTTGTTGCATCCGAGGCTTCCTCGAGCCCGACGACCGAACCCGCGAGTTCCGCAAGAACCGCGACGCTGTAGCCCGACGCGCAGCCGACGCACAAAACGACATCGTCCTCTCCGACACCGGCCAGTTGAACGAGCTTTGCAAAGACATGCGGCTTCATCAAATACCGCTGCGTGTCTCCCACGGACAACGGGATGTCGCTGTCGCTGTAGGCGATGCAGCGTTTGGACGCTGGCACGAAACGTTCACGCGGAACCTTCCCCATGGCATCGAGGATTCCATGGTCCGTAACATCGTTGGTCCGCAACTGATTGTCGACCATATGGATGCGAGCCCGTTCGAAGTCGCCCATTGCGCGCCTCTTCAGTCTAGCGAGTGAGTGGTCCCGGTTCATTAGCGGGGTCCGGAGCCTCTGACAAGCTATGCGACGCCGGATCGTTCAAACAGAGGCAATGGCTGCGACAATCCCGGCTCCATCGGTATTGAGTGTCAGCCGCTGCGATCTGGAATGTCATATGCCGGATTTCAATGTTTGGCATGGCGGTCCCGGAACGGGCCGATCCGCAATATTACCAAGGAGCACGGGATAGAGCATCTTCATGACTGAGGTTTGATCGAAAATGCGCTAGCGTCGCCTGAAGCACTTCCGATTGACGACGGGTCCCGACCCGGTCGATCGGTCTGCTTGCATGAACCGTTCAAACCCAATGCTTTTGTCCCGGAGTTGGAAATGCTTCTCGATGTTCGCACTTATAGATGCCGCCCCGGAACACTGGCGGCACATCTGGCGCTTTATGAAAAGCACGGCAAAACACCACAGACGCGTCATCTCGGGCAACCGGTTGCATTTCTCCTGACCGAGACCGGTGACCCCAACGAATACATCCATATCTGGGCCTATGAAAACGCGGGCGACCGCGAGACCCGGCGCGCGGCAATGTGGGGCGATCCGGAGTGGCTTGAGTATCTGCGTCTCAGCGGGGAACTCGGCGCGCTGGAAAGCCAATCGAACAAGCTGATGAAACCGGCCCGTTTCTACGACGCCCCTTCGCGCCCGTAGAGCCACAAGAGCGGCGATGGGGCACTCCTGTCGCCGCTTTCACAAGGTTCGGGTCAGATTTCTTTCCGGTACTATAACAAATTCAACCGCTTGGCGGTTTGAACGGGAGATCGTCCAGCGTCAGTCCGGAATGGACCTTCAACCAGTAGAAGCCGGCAAAGACGACCGCGGCTATGGCCGTTGTCAGCAGCGCTTTCTTGAGCAATTGGGGCCGGCGCGGAGCGCTTGCTTCCGTCCCGGGCGTCACGTCGCCGCTTTCCTCCTGCGTGACCACGCCGATCGGGAGAATGGCGAAGAGAATGATCCACCAGATGATGAAATAGATGGCAAGGGAGGAGACAAGTGACACGGGCTATTGGTTCCAGTTGTTTTGGGATCGGCGGTCAGGCATCCCGGCGTCGGGAGGCACTGCGCACAACGGGTCACACGGAATGCCGGGCACCCCCCTAGACCTGTTCGAGTTCGACGAGCGTTCCATTGAAATCTTTCGGATGAAGAAAGAGCACCGGCTTTCCATGAGCGCCGATTTTCGGCTCTCCGGTGCCCAACACCCTCGCGCCGCTCTTCTTCAAACGGTCGCGCGCCGCGATGATGTCCTCCACCTCATAGCAGACATGATGGATCCCGCCAGACGGGCTGCGCTCCAGAAACGCGGTGATCGGCGAGCCCTCGCCAAGCGGCTCAAGCAACTCGATCTTCGTGTTGGGCAGCTCGATGAAAACCACGGTAACCCCATGATCGGGTTCAGCCTGGGGCTGCGAAACCCTGGCCCCCAACGTATCGCGATACATCGCGACCGCGGGGCCGAGTTCCGGCACTGCAATCGCCACATGGTTCAACCGTCCGATCATTCAAGCCTCCCGCTCAGTTCCTCAAAAGCGCCATCCGCAATCACGACAATCCCATAGTGGAAGAGCTGGCCGCGTCCGGCCAGCCCCCAAATCGTCACACGCGCGCGACGAGCGCCTGGGTCAGGGGTTTTTTGCCCCAGCAATCGCGAACCGCGGCACGCGCAGCCCGGCGGGCGGATTCGGCCACGACGTCGAGGTTCTTGCGCCGGTTTTTCGGAATGCTCTCCAGGGCGTGGATGACCTCGTCGATCACGATGTCTTCCATATCGTCGCCGTCTTCATCGGTTTCCGGCAAGCCGAAGAGCGCTGCCTGCGGCTCGCCGACAAGGTCGCCACGCGCGTCGACGACGACAGACACGACAATCGCGCCGGCAAAAGACAGCTTGCGCCGTTCCTGGACCCCGGTCTCCTCAAGATCTCCGAAGATCATCCCGTCCTTGACCTCGATACCGACAGGGATCTCATCGACGATATCAAGTCGGCCCGGAGACAGACGAACCAGATCGCCGTTGCGCGCGATCTTCGTGTTCTTGATCCCATGCGCCTTGGCAAGATCGTGATGCGCCTTGAGATGCATTGCCTCGCCATGCGCCGGAATCAACGCCTGTGGCTTGAGCAGATCATAGAGCTGTGTGAGCTCTCCCCGACGCGGATGGCCCGAGACATGCACCAGCGCATCCCGGTCCGTCACGATCTCGACGCGCGCTTCGGCAAGCTTGTTGACGATCGCGTTCACGGCCTTTTCGTTTCCGGGGATGGTCCGTGAGGAAAACACCACCAGATCGCCCTTCGACAATGCGACATTGCGATGGTCGCCGGCGGCGATCCGTGCAAGAGCTGCCCGCTCCTCGCCCTGACTTCCGGTGAGAAGCAGAACGACCCGCTCCGGCGGTAGATAGCCATAGGCATCTTCCGACAGGAACGTGGGGAGGTCGTCCATATAGCCAAGCTCGGTCGCGACCTCGATGGCGCGGTGCATCGACCGCCCCATCACGACGACATCGCGTTCCGCCGCCTTCGCCGCGATCGCAATGGAGCGGATGCGCGCGACATTGGACGCGAAAGTCGTGACGGCAACACGCCGCTTTGCCCCCTGGATCACGCGGGTCAGATCTGCAGCGACATCCATCTCGCTGGGGCTGACGCCGTCGCGCACCGCATTGGTGGAATCGCAGATCAGCGCGCGAACGCCCTCTTCGCCAAGCTGCGCCAGTCGCTCTACATCAATCGGAAGACCGATGCCCGGGGTCGGGTCGATCTTCCAGTCCCCGGAATGCACCACCATGCCCGCCGGCGTGCGGATGGCCAGCGCGCAAGGCTCCGGGATGGAGTGCGACATCGCCACCATCTCGACGTCGAACGGCCCGACGGGGAACCGGTCGCCCTGCTTCACGACGTTGACCGGGATCTTGCCCGCCCCCGGTTCGCCTTGCACCTTCGCGGCCAGCAATCCGGCCGTGAACGGCGTCATGTAGAGCGGCGCCTTCAGGCGCGGCCAGAGGTGGATCAACGCGCCGTAGTGATCCTCGTGGGCATGGGTGATCACAATGCCGTCCAGCCGGTCGAGCTTGTCCTCGATATAGCTGATGTCCGGCACCACGATGTCGACACCGGGAAGGTCCGGGCCGGCAAATGTCACGCCGCAATCGACCATCAGCCAACGCCGCTCGTGCGCGGGGCCATAACCGTAAAGCGCCATGTTCATGCCGATCTCGCCGAGACCGCCGAGCGCGACGAATACGAGCTCCTGATCGCCCGTCATCCTGTACTCCTATCTGACCGCCAATGGCGGCGCGCAGTCATATCCGCGCAGTTCAAAAAAACACGTCGCCGGCGGAGATTGTCGTCATCGACCCATCCTCGCCGCGCAACAAAAGACGCCCCTCTTCGTCGAGACCGACGAAGGTTCCGTGAAGTTCATCCTGGCTCAGGCGGACACGGATCGGGTTGCCGATCCCCGTCGCCCGGGAAATCCAATCTGCGAGAATGCCCGAAAACGGCTCGTTTCTCCAACGATCAAGCTGCAGGGAAACACTCTCTGCCAAAGCGGCGAACCCGCTCTCCGCCGTGACCCGGTAGCCCAGGCCTGCAAGGTCCGCCGCCGCATAGTCAGGCAACTCCGGATGATGAGACAGGTTCAGGCCGAAACCGCAGGCCACCGCCCGGCGACCATCGGCAAGAACGGCAGCTTCGAGCAGGATACCGGAGATTTTCGCACCATCCACAAGGAGGTCATTTGGCCACTTCAGCCGCACCAGCCGATGCGTACCACACATCCGGTCAACCGCATCCGCAAGCGCGAGTGCCGCAACCAGGGGAAGCTGTGCAAGCCGCACGGGATCGGCCGGATCGATCAGCAACAGCGAGGCATAGAGATTGCCCGGCTCCGACACCCACGGACGACCGCGACGGCCCCGCCCCCCGGTCTGACGTTGCCCGACAATCCAGAGGTTTCCCGGATCGCCCTTCCGGGCGAAATCGAGTGCAACGGCGTTGGTCGAGGAAACCGTCTCGAAGCCGCCCACGCGGTACCCGGCTACATTCCGCACCGGATGCACACGTTGGTCGAACGCCAGCCCCGAAGTCAGAACAGCGTCCCGGCGGCAGCCGCCGCCATCTCGACGATGGAGCCGGCGAACACCACGAAGAACATCACGAAGACACTCGACAGACCCAGGGTGAATTTCAATTCCACCGGCATCGGCAGAAAGGCACGCGCCGGCTCGTCGAAGAACATCACCTTGACGATCCGCAGGTAATAATACGCGCCTACCACCGAGGACAATACGCCGATCACCGCGAGTGGGTAGAGGCCAGCCTCCACCGCCGCAAGGAAGACGTAGAACTTCGCAAAGAAGCCGACGAATGGCGGAATGCCGGCCAGTGAGAACAGGATAACGCCAAGCAGGACCGCCATCGGCAGGTTGGTGCGCGCAAGACCGCTAAGATCGGAGATCTCCTCGACCATGCCCTCCTTGCGGCGCATCGACAGGATGCAGGCGAAAGCTCCGAGCGTCATGGCGAGATAGGCGGTCATATAGATCACGACACCCTCCACGCCGGCCTGCGAACCGGCGGAGAGGCCAACGAGTGCAAACCCCATATGGCCGATCGAGGAGTAGGCCATAAGCCGCTTGATATTGTGCTGGCCGATCGCCGCGAACGCGCCAAGCGCCATGGAAGCAATCGACACGAAGACGATGATCTGCTGCCAGTCATGCGTGACCGGTTCGAAGGCGTCGATCACGATCCGGGTCAGCATGCCCATTGCCGCGATCTTGGGCGCGGCCGCGAAGAATGCCGTGACCGGGGTCGGCGCGCCCTCGTAGACATCCGGCGTCCACATATGGAAGGGAACGGCGGACACCTTGAACGCCAGACCGGCGAGGATGAACACCAGACCGAACACGAGGCCGAGCGACGATCCGCCCTGCGCGGAAATGGCAGCGGCGATCTCCGGGAACCCGGTATTGCCGGTGAACCCGTAAACCAGCGACATGCCGTAAAGCAGCATGCCGGATGATACCGAGCCAAGCACGAAATACTTCAACCCGGCTTCCGTCGAGCGCACGCTGTCACGATTGAAAGCGGCAATGACATAGAGCGCGAGCGACTGAAGCTCCAGGCCAAGATAAAGGACAATCATGTCGTTGGCCGACAGCATCAGCATCATGCCGAGCGTCGCGAGAATGATGAGCACAGGATATTCGAAGTGCTCAAAATTCTCGTTGCGCGCAAAGGCGACGGACATCGCGATCGCGAACCCCGACCCGATGAGCGTCAGGATCTTGAGGTAACTCGCGAACCCGTCGAGCACGAAAGCGCCGTGAAAGGTCGTCCCGGTCGTGATCCCGAACTGCGCCGGCAACAGCAACGGAAGTGCAGCCACAGCGAGAAGTGCCACCGCAAGTGCAGTCACGTAGCGAACCGCCGTCCGCCCGCCGAAGACACCCAGCATCAGAAGCACCAGCGCCCCACCTGCGAGAAACAGCTCCGGCAGTGCAGGCGAAAGGTCAGGGAGTTGATTGTAAGCAGTCATGGCTTGTCTCTCGTCCTCAACCCGTCAATGCGCCAGCATGGCGGTGGAATGTGCGGCCTCGATCGCCGCCTGATAATTCGTCACCAGCGCAGTGACCGACGCGGCCGTCGCATCGAGAATGGGTGCGGGGTAAAATCCGAACAGGATCGTCAGGATGATCATCGGTACGATGATCACGCGCTCGCGCAGGCTGAGGTCCATGATCGACTTCAAGCTCTCCTTGTCCAGCGCCCCAAAGACCACGCGCTTGTAGAGGAAGAGCGCATAGACCGCCGACAGGATCACGCCCGTCGTCGCGATCAACGCCACCCAGGTGTTGACCTGGAAAGCCCCCATCAGCGTCAGGAACTCGCCAACGAACCCGCTCGTGCCCGGCAGGCCGACATTCGCCATCGTGAAAATCAGGAACGCCACCGCATAGAACGGCATCCGGTTCACGAGCCCGCCATACGCGGAGATGTCGCGTGTGTGCATCCGGTCGTAGATCACGCCAACGCAGAGAAAGAGCGCGCCCGAAACGATGCCGTGCGACAGCATCTGGAACAGCGCACCCTGAACCCCCTGCTCCGTCATCGTGAAGATGCCCATCGTCACATAGCCCATGTGCGCGACGGAGGAATAGGCGATCAGCTTCTTGATGTCTTCCTGCGCGAGCGCCACCAGCGACGTGTAGACGATGGCGACGACGGACAGCGTGAACACGAAGGGCGCGAACGTCTCGCTGGCCAGCGGGAACATCGGCAACGAGAACCGCAGGAAGCCATAGCCGCCCATCTTCAGAAGGATTGCAGCAAGGATCACGGAACCCGCCGTCGGCGCTTCCACGTGCGCGTCGGGAAGCCAGGTATGGACCGGCCACATCGGCATCTTCACGGCGAAGGACGCGAAGAAGGCCAGCCAAAGCCAGGTTTGCATGCCGCTCGGGAACCCATGCGTCATGAGCGTTGGAATATCGGTCGTGCCCGCGTCCCAATACATCGCCATCAGTGCGATCAGCATCAGCACCGACCCCAGCAGCGTGTAGAGGAAGAACTTGTAACTCGCATAGACCCTGCGTTTGCCACCCCACACGCCGATGATGAGGAACATCGGGATCAGGCCGGCTTCGAAGAACACATAGAACATGACGAGATCGAGCGCGCAGAACACGCCGATCATCAGCGTTTCCAGCACCAGAAACGCGATCATGTACTCCTTGACCCGCATCTGCACGCTGTTCCAGCTCGCAAGAATGCAGAACGGCATCAGGAACGTGGTGAGGATGACGAAAAGCATCGATATGCCATCGACGCCCATGCGGTAGCCGATTTCGCCGCCCAGCCAGTCGCTGCTTTCCTCGAACTGAAACCCCGGGTTCTGCGGATCAAAGCCACCCCAGATGAACAGCGAGACGAGGAAGGTGAACACCGTCGTGATGAGCGCGACCCGACGCATGTTGTCCTTGGCACCGACATCCTCGCCACGAACCAGAAGGATGAAGAACACACCGACCAGCGGAAGAAAGGTCGTAATGGAAAGAAGCGGCCAGTTGCTCATCAGTGAGCGCCCCCGACGGAGAACATGGACCAGGTGATCAGCGCGGCAACGCCGATCAGCATGGCGAACGCATAGTGATAAAGGTATCCGGTCTGCAGCCGGACGACCCAGGTGGTGACGTTCTGGACGCGCGCGGCGACACCGTCCGGTCCCATTCCGTCGATGACCATTCCATCGCCCTTCTTCCAGAGCTGGCGGCCGATCCACATGGCGGGACGCACGAAGATGACGTCATAGAGCTCGTCGAAATACCACTTGTTCAAGAGGAAGCGGTAAAGCCCGTCATGGCGCTCCGCCAACTGGCGCGGGATCTCCGGCGAGCGGATATAGAACAGCCATGCGATGGCGAACCCGCCCAGCATCATGACGAAGGGCGATGCCTTGACCCACAGCGGAACCTCATGAATGTCATGGAGGATATGATTTTCCTCCGACACGAAGAGCGCGCCCTTCCAGAAGGCGTCGTAACTGTCGCCGATGAAAACGCCCTTGAAGATGAACCCTGCCAGCAGCGCGCCGGCTGCAAGGATCATCAGCGGCACGGTCATCACCAGCGGGCTTTCGTGAACGTGCTTCATCACGTCCACCGACGCGCGCGGCTTGCCGTGGAACGTCATGAAGGCGAGACGCCAGGAATAGAAGGACGTCAGCGCCGCCGCAGCGACCGTCAGCCAGAAGGCGTATTGCGCGAAGGCATTGTGTCCGACGAAAGCCGCCTCGATCACCGCATCCTTGGAGAAGAACCCGGCGGTCAGCGGGAAGCCGGTCAGCGCCAGCGTGCCGATCACCATCATCCAGTAGGTCAGCGGGATATGCTTGCGCAGCCCGCCCATCTTGCGCATGTCCTGTTCGTTCGACACGGCGTGGATGACCGAGCCGGCACCCAGAAACAGGAGCGCCTTGAAGAAGGCATGCGTGAACAGGTGGAAGATCGCGATCGAATACCCGCCAACGCCAAGCGCCACGAACATGTATCCCAACTGCGAGCAGGTCGAATAGGCGATCACGCGCTTGATATCGTTCTGGACGAGACCGACCGTGGCGGCAAAAAACGCCGTCGTCGCGCCAAACAGCGTCACCACCGTCATTGCGGTATGAGACAACTCGAAGATTGGCGAAAGGCGTGCCACCATGAACACGCCCGCGGTCACCATGGTCGCGGCGTGAATGAGGGCGGAAACCGGTGTCGGGCCTTCCATCGCATCGGGAAGCCAGGTGTGCAGCAGGAACTGTGCCGACTTGCCCATGGCACCCATGAAGAGCAGCAGACAGACGACCGTAAGCGCCGCACCCTGCGACAACTCGGCGCCCAGGAAGGTCAGGACGGTTCTTGGCTCCTCAGCCGCGAACGCCTGCGCGTTGGCGAAGATCGTGTCGTAGTCGGTCGAGTTGAACAGATAGAAGATCCCGAAGATCCCGAGAATGAACCCGAAATCGCCGACGCGGTTGACCACGAAGGCCTTCATCGCTGCGGCGTTCGCGGACGGCTTCTTGTACCAGAAGCCGATCAGCAGATAGGAGGCGAGCCCGACTCCTTCCCAGCCGAAGAACATCTGCAGCAGGTTGTCGGAGGTCACCAGCATCAGCATGGCGAAAGTGAACAGCGACAAATAGGCGAAGAAACGCGGCCGGTGCGGATCGCTGTGCATATAGCCTATGGAATAGACGTGCACGAGCGCGGAGACCGAATTGACGACCACCAGCATGACGGCCGTCAGCGTGTCGACCCGGATCGTCCAATCCACACTGAAAGTACCAGACGTCATCCAGCGCAGCAGCGTTTCACGAACCACCGGCGTCTCGCCGAAGCCGATGGAGAAAAACGCCACCCAGGACAGCAGCGCGGCAACGATCAACAGTCCGGACGTAATGTACTCGCTGGCTTTTGCACCGATCGAGCGGCCGAACAGGCCTGCGACAAGGAACCCGACGAGGGGCAGGAAGACGATAGCCTGATACATGGCGGCCCTACCCCTTCATCATGTTGATGTCTTCAACCGCGATGGACCCGCGGTTGCGATAAAAGACAACGAGGATCGCAAGGCCGATAGCCGCCTCCGCAGCGGCGACGGTCAGCACCAGAAGGGCGAAGACCTGGCCGACAAGGTCACCAAGGAAGGACGAGAAGGCCACCAGGTTGAGGTTCACCGACAGAAGCAGGAGCTCCACCGACATCAGGATGACGATGACGTTCTTCCGGTTCAGGAAGATCCCGAAGATCCCGATCGTGAACAAGATTGCTGCGACCGCCAGATAGTGTGACAGACCGATTTCCATGGGCGCCTCGCGATGCTCCCCGATTAAGACTTGCAAGCAGGCACGCGCAGCGGATGCGGCGCGGCCGGAATGTATGAGACGGGGATCTTCAGATCCCCTTGCCGGTTTCGACCTTTCGCACCTCGATGGCCGCGTCGCGGGTTCGTCCCACCTGCGTCGAGATATCCTGCCGCTTCACCCCCTCCTTGTGACGAAGTGTCAGGACGATGGCCCCGATCATCGCAACCAGAAGCACCAGCCCGGCCGTCTGGAAGTAGAGAATGTAGCGGGTATAGATCAGTTGCCCGAGCGCGGAGATATTGGCGCCGTCCTGCGGCGTCGGAGCCGGCGCCGAGGTGTTTGCGATCACCTCCGGCGATATCACCCAGACCCCGAGCACGAGCAGCAGCTCGACGAGAAGGATCATGCCGATCAGCCCGCCAACCGGCATGTACTGCAGGAACCCCTGGCGCATCTCGACGAAATCGACATCGAGCATCATCACCACGAAGAGAAACAGCACCATCACCGCGCCGACGTAGACCACGACCAGCAGCATCGCCAGGAACTCTGCCCCCAGAAGGATGAAGAGCCCGGCGGCGTTGAAGAATGCCAGAATCAGGAACAGCACCGAATGCACGGGATTGCGCGATGCAATGACCATGAAGGCGGACGCCACGGCGACCGTGGCGAAGAGATAGAAGAAGATGGCTTGCAGAACCATGTCGCGGTGTGCCCCCGTCACCATGTTGAGTGGGCTTGTTCCCGAACAAGACGGCCTCGTCTTAGACCAGCCGCTGCCCGGCGTCCACTCCCCGCGCCTTACCGATAAGGCGCATCCATGGCGATGTTGTTTGCGATTTCCCGCTCCCAGCGATCGCCGTTCGCGAGAAGTTTATCCTTGTCGTAGTAGAGCTCTTCGCGGGTTTCCGTGGCGAACTCGAAATTCGGACCCTCGACGATGGCATCGACCGGGCACGCTTCCTGGCAGAAGCCACAATAAATACACTTCACCATGTCGATGTCGTAACGGGTCGTGCGACGCGTTCCGTCGTTGCGGCGCGGGCCGGCCTCGATGGTGATGGCCTGCGCCGGGCAGATCGCTTCGCACAGCTTGCATGCGATACACCGCTCCTCGCCATTGGGATAGCGACGCAACGCATGCTCACCGCGAAAACGCGGACTGACCGGTCCCTTCTCGAAGGGATAGTTGATCGTCGGCTTCGGCTTGAAGAAGTAGCGCATCGCCAGGAAGAAGGCGGACACGAACTCCTTGAGCAAGAGCGACTTGGCAGCCTGTTGCAGTGCCATGGCGTCGAGCCTCGTTTCTCGTTTCCTGTCGGGCGGTTTGCGGGAACACCCCGCTGCCCGTGTTCATATCACGTCCCGCCAGTGTCGGGCGGGATCCCCTTGCACTAACCGGCCAGCGCCCGGCCTGCAAGGTAGCCGATCAGCGGGAATGCGATCAGGCCACACCCAAGGACCAGGTAGCGGATCTGGTCCATGTAGCGATCGAGAAACCCGGGCTCCCCGATCCTCTGGTTCTGGCGTTCCGCGGCTCCCTTGAGAACGCCGATGACGATCTTGTAGTCGATCCAGCCGATGTAGAGCCCGATCGCCGCACCGATCAGACCCGCGAGAGAGAACGACATTCAAAATCCTCTTTGCCCGTCATGCTGCTGTGGGCGCCCAGCCCATCGCCATCAAAACCGCTGCAACCACGAAAACCATCACCAGCGAGAGCGGAAGAAACACCTTCCAGCCAAGACGCATAAGCTGGTCATAGCGGTAACGCGGGACCATCGCCTTGACCATGGCAAACATGAAGAACACCAGCAGCGACTTCAGCAGGAACCAGATCACCCCGGGAACCCAAGTGAATGGCGGGATATCCAGCGGCGGCAGCCAACCACCCAGGAACAGGATGCTCGTCAGCGAACACATCAAGGCGATGGCGACGTACTCGCCCAGCATGAACATCATGTAGGGCGTCGAGCCGTATTCGACCATGAACCCGGCAACGAGCTCCGATTCCGCTTCGGCGAGATCGAACGGGGGACGATTCGTCTCCGCAAGCGCGGAGATGAAGAACACCACGAACATCGGAAACAGCGGCAGCCAGTACCAGTTCAGGAACGACAGCCACGGCACACCGAGCGCGGTCGCAAGTCCCGTTTCCTGCGACAGAACGATCTGCGACAGATTGAGCGATCCCGCGCACATCAGCACTGTGACGATCACGAAGCCGATGGAGACTTCGTATGAGACCATCTGCGCTGCGGAACGAAGCGCCGACAGGAACGGATATTTGGAGTTCGATGCCCAACCGCCGATGATGATGCCGTAAACGCTCAGCGATGAAATCGCGAAGATGAAAAGAATGCCGACATTGATATCGGCGATCACCCACCCTTCAGCGACCGGCACAACCGCCCAGGCGGCAAGCGCAAGCGTAACCGTGACCAGTGGCGCAAGCAGGAACAGACCCTTGTTGGCGCCAGCCGGAATGACCGGCTCCTTAAGCACGAACTTGAGAAGATCGGCAAAGGACTGCAACAGCCCCCAGGGGCCGACCACGTTCGGACCCCGGCGGATCTGCACCGCCGCCCAGACCTTGCGATCCGCGTACAGGATATACGCAACGATGACCAGCAAGACGACGAGCAGCAACACGCTCTGCGCCAGCATGATAATCAACGGGAAAAGGTAATCCGCCCAGAAGTCCGCCATCATAGCCCCCGTTTACTCCGCGGCCTCTGCCGCACGCGCCCTGGCGAGAGCCGAACATTCGGCCATCGTCGCCGACGCACGCGCGATCGGATTGGTCATGTAAAAGTCGCTCACCGCGCTGTGGAACGCGGCCGTTTCCGGTTTTCCGCCGAGCTTTGCCAATGCGTCGACGCCCGCCCCATCGCCACCCGCGATGCCGTCAATTTCCGCCATATGCGGATAGCTCTCGTAAAGCGCCGCCCGCAGCTCGCCAAGCGAGTCATAGGGCAGTTGCGCGCCAAGCTGCGCGGACAATGCGCGCAGGATCGCCCAGTCCTCGCGAGCCTCGCCCGGCGGGAAGCCGGCGCGCACGCCGAGTTGAACGCGTCCCTCGGTATTCACATAGGTGCCCGATTTTTCGGTGTAGGTGGCTCCCGGCAGGATCACGTCGGCGCGATGCGCTCCGCGATCGCCGTGCGTTCCCTGATAGACGACAAACGCTCCGTCGGGCACGTCGACCTCGTCGACGCCAAGCAGGAAGGCAACGTCCAGCGCGCCCGGCTCGAGCATTGCGCCGGTCGACAGGCCGTCCTCGCCCGGTACGAACCCGACATCGAGCGCCCCGACCTGGGCCGCTTCCGTGTGCAGGATGTTGAACCCGTTCCAGTCGTCCCGGATCACGCCGACCGACTTCGCGACCTGTGCGGCAAGCGAAAGAACCGCGGCCCCATCCGGACGATTGAGCGCGCCCTGCCCAACGACGATCATGGGACGCTCGGCCTTCGCAAAGCCCTTTTTGAGCATCTCCGAAAGGGTGTCGGGACCGGCTCCGAGATAGTCGTAGGGATAGGTGAGATCCGGAGCCTCGCCGATCACGCCGATACGCACACCGCCTTGCGCATAGCGCTTGCGGATCCGCGCATTCAGTACCGGCGCCTCGAGACGCGGATTGGTTCCGATCAACAGGATCGCATCCGCGTCCTCGATCCCGGAGATCGTGGAGTTGAAGATGTAACTGTCGCGCCCGTGCGCGGGATCGAGCGGCGAACCGGGATAACGACAGTCAATATTTGTTGCACCGAGCGAGCCCATCAGGCCCTTGAGCGCAAACATCTCCTCGACGCTGGCGAACTGCCCGGCGAGCGCACCGATACGCTCCGGCTTGGCGGCCTTCACCTTCTCAGCGATTACCGCGAAAGCCTCGCCCCAGGACACCGGCTTCAGCTTGCCGTCGACGCGGGCGTAGGGCCGGTCGAGACGCTGCGTGCGCAGTCCGTCCCAGATGTAGCGCGTCTTGTCGGAGATCCACTCCTCGTTGACTGCCTCGTTGAGACGGGGCAGCACACGCATGACCTCGCGACCGCGCGTATCCACCCGAATGGCCGATCCGACGGCGTCCATCACGTCGATGGTTTCCGTCTTCTTCAGTTCCCAGGGACGCGCCTGAAAGGCATAGGGCTTGTGCGTCAGCGCCCCGACCGGACAAAGGTCGACCACGTTGCCCTGCATTTCCGACGACAGCGCGCTCTCGAGATACGAGGTGATTTCCGCGTCCTCGCCACGCCCGATCAGCCCCAGGTCCGACACGCCGCAAACCTCGGTCGTGAATCGGACGCAGCGCGTGCAGTGGATGCAGCGCGTCATGATCGTCTTGACGAGCGGACCGATGTACTTGTCCTCGACCGCGCGCTTGTTCTCCGTATAGCGCGACCCGTCCATGCCATAGGCCATGGCCTGGTCCTGCAGATCGCACTCGCCGCCCTGATCGCAGATCGGGCAATCCAGCGGATGGTTGATCAGCAGAAACTCCATCACGCCTTCGCGCGCCTTCTTCACCATCGGGGTCTTGGTGAAGACCTCCGGCGGTTCGCCGTTCGGACCCGGACGCAGGTCACGCACATTCATCGCGCAGGACGCCGCGGGCTTGGGCGGGCCGCCCTTCACCTCGACAAGGCACATGCGGCAGTTGCCGGCAATCGACAGCCGGTCGTGAAAGCAGAAGCGCGGCACCTCGGCACCGGCGGCCTCGCAGGCCTGCAGCAGCGTGTAGTCCTGCGGAACCTCGACTTCCTTGCCGTCGACAAAGATAACCTTGTTCATCGGGTGCAGCCCTCGCGGCTGACGTGCGGCGCAAGAGCAGCGCCTGGACGTCGTGTCATTTCGGTTGCGGCGTCGCGCATGTCTTACTCCGCCGCTGCCATTGCGGGCGACGGAGACCGCCGCTTCGCCGTGAACTCGTCGATCCGGGCCTCGATCACCGGGCGGAAGTTCTTGATCAGACCCTGGATCGGCCAGGCCGCCGCATCGCCAAGCGCACAGATCGTGTGGCCCTCGACCTGCTTGGTGACCTGGAAGAGCATGTCGATCTCTTCCTTCGAGGCGTTACCTTCCACCATGCGTTCCATGACGCGCCACATCCAGCCCGTGCCTTCGCGGCATGGCGTGCACTGGCCGCAGCTTTCGTGCTTGTAGAAATACGACAGCCGGGCGATCGCCTTGATGATGTCGGTGGAGCGGTCCATCACGATGACGGCGGCTGTACCGAGCCCCGAGCCAAGCCCCTTCAGGCTGTCGAAATCCATGCCGCAGTCGACGATGTTTTCCGCCGTCACGCAAGGAACGGAGGACCCGCCGGGAATCACTGCCAGAAGGTTGTCCCATCCGCCGCGGATGCCGCCGCAATGACGGTCGATCAACTCGCGGAAGGGAATACCCATTTCCTCTTCGACCGTGCAGGGCTTGTTCACATGGCCCGAAATGCAGAAGAGCTTCGTGCCGGTGTTTCCCGGCTTGCCCAGACTGGCAAACCATGTACCGCCGCGACGCAGAATGGTCGGCGCGACCGCGATGGATTCCACATTGTTCACCGTCGAAGGGCAGCCATAGAGACCGACATTGGCCGGGAACGGCGGCTTCAGGCGCGGCTGACCCTTTTTGCCCTCGAGGCTTTCCAGAAGTGCGGTTTCCTCGCCGCAAATATAGGCGCCGGCACCGTGGTGAACGTAGATGTCGAAATCGTAGCCGTTCTTGTTGTTCTTGCCGATCAGCCCCGCCTCATAGGCCTGGTCGATCGCCGCCTGCAGGCGCTCGCGCTCACGGATGAATTCGCCGCGTACGTAGATGTAGGCGGCAATGGCCCCCATCGCGTAGCCGGCAACCAGGCAGCCCTCGACCAGCGTGTGCGGGTCGTGGCGCATGATCTCCCGGTCCTTGCAGGTGCCAGGCTCCGACTCGTCCGCATTGACCACCAGATAGGCCGGACGCCCGTCGGATTCCTTCGGCATGAACGACCATTTCAGCCCCGTGGGGAAGCCGGCCCCGCCGCGCCCGCGCAGGCCGGAGGTCTTGACCTCCTCGATGATCCAGTCCCGGCCCTTTTCCAGGAGCGCCTTGGTGCCGTCCCAATGGCCGCGCTGACGCGCGCCATCGAGGCCCCAGTCGTGCAGGCCGTAGATGTTGGTGAAGATCCGGTCCTGATCAGACAGCATCCCGCTCTCCTGTCCTTAGCTCTGGCTGGAGGGCACATCGCCCTTTTCGACACGCGAGGAGAATTCGGTTTCCCCGCCATCCGCCAACTGTTTTGCCTGTCCGATCCAGTCTTCGCGATCGATCCGGCCCTTGAACTTGAGCCGCGTGTCGACCCAGGCCTTGTTGGCCTCGTCCCAACCGGCAATCTGGTCGAAGTGATAGACGCCGAGATCGTTGAGGGTCCCCTCGATCTTCGGACCCACGCCCTTGATCTTCTTGAGATCATCGGCCTTGCCGCCGCGCGCGCCCTTCAGGAGCTCAGGCTCGCTCTCCGGCACGCCCTCCCCGGCAAGATCAAGACTCGACTGCACCGAGCCCGGCGCACCGGCCGCAGCGGTTTCCGCTGTCTCCGCCTTCACAGCCTTTGCCTTTGGCGCCGGCTTCGGCGCGGCTTTCTTGGTGCTCTGGGTGGCGCCCGGCATACCGTTGAAATCACTTCCGCCAGAATTGATCGCATCGCCCGCGAAGGCATGCGAGGCAGCTTCCGCACCGGCAACCAAATGCGCGACCGGATCACCGCCGACGGTGGTATCCTTGATATCTGTCAGCGTCGTCGCACCATCCGCCGGCATGGCGAAGCGGCGGTCCGACTGGGGACCCGGCGTCACGTCGCGTCCCGCCGCGATGTCCCCGATCAGGGCTTCCAGGCTTTCCGGAGTCAGATCCTCGTAGGTGTCCTTGAAGATCTGCACCATCGGCGCGTTCACGCAGGCCCCCAGGCACTCGACCTCTTCCCAGGAAAAGTCACCATCCTCGGACAGCTCGTGCGCATGCGCCGCAATCCGGCTCTTGCAGACCTTTACGAGGTCCTCCGCGCCACGCAGCTGGCAGGGCGTCGTTCCGCAGACTTGAATGTGTGCCTTCTTGCCGACCGGTGCGAGCTGAAACATCGTATAGAAGGTCGCGACTTCCAGAACGCGAATATGCGGCATCGACAGCATGTCCGCCACGCAGCGAATTGCGGGCTCCGGCAGCCAGCCGTCATGCTGTTCCTGCGCGCGCCACAAGAGCGGGATCACGGCGGACGCCTGACGTCCCTCCGGATAGCGCGAAATGACCTTCTGGGCCCAATCGAGATTGGCCTTCGTAAAGGCGAAACTCTCGGGCTGCTCAGGGTGAAGGCGACGAACGGACATTACCGGTCCACCTCTCCGAACACGATATCAAGGGATCCGAGGATGGCCGACACATCGGCCAGCATATGCCCCCGGCACAGGAAATCCATCGCCTGCAGATGCGCAAAACCCGGCGCCTTTATCTTGCAGCGATAGGGCTTGTTGCTTCCGTCGGCGACCAGATAGACGCCGAACTCGCCCTTGGGCGCCTCGACGGCGGCATACACCTCACCTTCGGGCACGCGATAACCTTCGGTGTAGAGCTTGAAGTGATGGATCAGTGCTTCCATCGACCTCTTCATCTCACCGCGTGTGGGCGGAACAATCTTGCCATCGATGGCGGAGATCGGGCCTTGTTCTACGGTCAGTTTTTCCAGGCACTGCTTCATCAGGCGCACGGATTGGCGCATCTCTTCCATGCGGATCAGGTAGCGGTCGTAGCAATCGCCGTTCTTGCCGACGGGAATGTCGAAATCAAGCTCCGAATAGCACTCGTAGGGCTGCGATTTGCGCAAGTCCCAGGCGGCGCCCGAGCCGCGTACCATCACGCCGGAAAACCCGCGCGCCCAGGCGTCTTCCAGCGACACGACGGCGATGTCGACGTTGCGCTGCTTGAAGATGCGGTTGTCCGTCAACAGCCCTTCGATGTCGTCGAGGGTCTTCAGAAAGGGATCGCAGAAATCCCAGATATCGTCGAGAAGGGCCCCTGGCAGGTCCTGATGGACCCCGCCCGGACGCACGAAGGCCGCGTGCATGCGCGCGCCGCAGGCGCGTTCGTAAAACACCATCAGCTCTTCGCGCGGCTCGAACCCCCACAGCGGCGGCGTCAGCGCGCCGACGTCGAGCGCCTGCGTCGTCACGTTCAAAAGGTGAGACAGGATCCGGCCGATTTCCGAAAAAAGCACGCGGATCAACTGACCACGCTTCGGCACATCGACCTCGAGCAACCGCTCCACGGCGAGCGCGAAAGCATGCTCTTGATTCATCGGCGCTACATAGTCGAGGCGATCGAAATACGGGACGGCCTGCAGATAGGTCTTGTGCTCGATCAGCTTTTCGGTGCCGCGATGCAGCAGGCCGATATGCGGATCGACACGCGTGACCACCTCGCCGTCCAGTTCGAGCACCAGACGCAAAACGCCATGCGCCGCCGGATGTTGCGGGCCGAAGTTAATGTTAAAATTCCGGACCTGAGCCTCAGCCATGTTGAGGATCCTGATTGGGCGCGAAGAGAGCGAACACCTCGGCACCTGTCATTTTCTGAGTCGAATCGGCGAACGAATAGCTGTCCGGCTTTTCGTCGATGAAGATCTCGGAAGTGAACGCGAAGACCCTCGGATCGTCGAACGCCTGTGCGGACACGCTGCTGTGCGATCCGTCACGCATCCGCCAAATCAGTGAGGACCCACATTTCTTGCAGAACACCCTCTCCCCGTATCCGGACGAAGAGTACACACCAACCGCTGCGGGGTCTTCGATCTCGACGCCGCGGCATCCGACCGCCATGAAGACACCTCCGCTCCATCGCCGACAGATCGAACAGTGGCACGCGCCCATCTCGCCGGCGTTTGGCACCGCGGAAAACCGAACGGCACCACACAGACAGCCGCCCTGAAGCCTCTCGTCAGCCATACACTCGCCCCTCAACTCGCTTTCTCGTCACCCGGCAGCACATAGTCCGTGCCTTCCCATGGCGACATGAAATCGAAATCGCGGAATTCCTGATTGAGTCGCACCGCCTCATAGACCACCCGCTTTTTTTCGTCGTCGTAGCGAACCTCGACATAGCCGGTCAGCGGGAAATCCTTGCGCAGGGGATAGCCGTCGAACCCGTAGTCCGTCAGGATGCGGCGCAGATCCGGATGGCCCGAGAACAACACGCCATACATGTCGTAGATCTCGCGCTCAAACCACTCCGCGCCGGGAAAAACGTCGACGATGGAGGGAACCGGAGTTTCATCGTCGGCCTTGAGCTTCACGCGTATGCGCAGGTTCTGTTTCGGCGAGAGAAAGTGGTAAACCACATCGAACCGCTTGTCCCGGCTCGGAAAATCGACGCCACAGATATCCGTCAGATTGACGAAGAGACAGCTCGTGTCATCGCGCAGGAAACGCAACGCCTGGACGATTTCCGAGGCGCGCACCTCAAGTGTCAACTCGCCGAAGGCAACAGTCACGCTGTCGACCGTATCTCCGAGCGCCGCCTGAATGTGTTCGCCAAGTTCAGCGAGCGTTTCGTCCATGTCCCTGATCCGTCTACCGCAATGAGGTATTGGGCCGACCCGGCGGTCAGCGTTCGATCGTTCCGGTGCGCCTGATCTTTTTCTGGAGCATCATCACCCCGTAGAGAAGCGCTTCCGCCGTCGGCGGGCATCCGGGTACATATATGTCGACCGGAACGACCCGGTCGCAGCCGCGAACCACCGAATAGGAGTAGTGATAGTAGCCGCCACCATTCGCGCAGGAGCCCATCGAGATCACGTAACGCGGCTCCGGCATCTGGTCGTAGACCTTGCGAAGTGCGGGCGCCATCTTGTTGGTCAGCGTACCCGCCACGATCATCACGTCGGACTGGCGCGGAGATGCGCGCGGCGCAAAGCCGAAGCGCTCGGCGTCGTAGCGCGGCATCGACATCTGCATCATTTCCACGGCGCAGCAGGCGAGCCCGAAGGTCATCCACATCAAGGAGCCGGTACGCGCCCACTGGATCAGATTGTCGGTGGCGGTGACGACGAAGCCCTTGTCGGCCAGTTCGTCGTTCATCTCCAGAAAGAACGGATCGTCCGCACCGACCGGCTGACCCGTCCGCGGGTCGAGAATGCCCTTCGGGGTCTGGGCAATGAGCGGCTCTTGCGAGGTCAGTCCCATTCCAGCGCTCCCTTCTTCCATTCGTAGATGAACCCGATCGTCAACACGCCAAGAAACGTCATCATCGACCAGAATCCGTACCAGCCGAGATCTCCGAAAGAGACGGCCCACGGAAACAGGAACGCGACCTCGAGATCGAAGATGATGAACAGCAACGCGACCAGATAGAAGCGGATGTCGAATTTCATCCGGGCATCGTCAAAGGCATTGAAACCGCATTCATAGGCCGACAGTTTTTCCGAATCGGGATTCTTGTAGGCCAGCAGAAAGGGCGACACCAAAAGGGCAAGACCGATGACCAGCGAGACCCCGATAAAAACCAGGATCGGCACATAGTCTCTCAGCAGATCTTCCATGTCCAAACATGTCCTTGCGCCAGGCCCGTGGCGGCTTCGCGTCTCCCATGACGGTGCGGCGCGGCAGGGCCTTTCCAGCGTGACGGTGATACGGGTGACGATGACACGATCACCAGCGCTTACCCGGCACGCTTAGCCCACGCACCCCCGCAACGCAAGCCCGACGACGGTGTAATCGGGCCGTCATTTTCGCAACCGCGAAACGACCTTGGGGCCGACACGCCGCCGCCGTCGGTCGCCGATACCGGCACGACCTCATCCAATTCGCGGTGAGCGTCCGGCAAAGCGGGAACAGGAGATACCACCGTCGTATCCGCCGTCGCCACCTGGTCTGACATCTGGCGCGCGACGCGCATCTGTCAACGATGCGCGATAGCGGCCCTGCCGCGGCATCGCTGCGCGGCTCTTGCGGGGCTGTTGTCGAAGCGTCGCCGGGCGCTGGACCGGACCGCCGGCATAGGCGCCAAGTTGCGTCAACTCGGTGCAAGTTTCGCAACTCCAGCATCAATTTTGCTGAAATTCGTCTCAAGATTTGATGATTTTGAGATGACCGACCCGAGAGATGGGTGACGTGTTGCACCGGACACAGGGGCAAAGCTTTCGGCTTTTTGCCGGGGGGACTGATACGGTGGAACGCGTGTTCGATGATGGAGGACAAAAGACCTTGCAGAGCATCGACAATCCGCTCGGCACGGGATTGTCACCCATGTCCCGGGAACGCTCTGTTGCCCATGTCTCCCGGTCGTAGAAAGGGGCGAGTGGCGCGAGTGACGGGACTCGAACCCGCGACCTCCGGCGTGACAGGCCGGCACTCTAACCAACTGAGCTACACCCGCTCGCCCGCTTTGCCAAGCGGCAAAGGGCTCCCGAAACTGAGGCAAGTGGCGCGAGTGACGGGACTCGAACCCGCGACCTCCGGCGTGACAGGCCGGCACTCTAACCAACTGAGCTACACCCGCTTGCGCTCAGGCGACACATGGCCGCCGGGAGTGGCGCTGATGTACGTCGAGCCGCCCGCCAAGTCAAGCGGCTCGCACATGGCTTTGTGATGATTGTTCCATGCCGGGCCCCAATGCTTCTGCGCATCTGTGGATAACGCGGATCGGCGGAGGTACGGCCCTCCCGCCTGCCCTCTCCTTCGCGCCTGGAAAAGCAAAACGCACGAGCGCAGCGGCACTCGTGCGTCTGACAATCGGGGCTCAGGTTTTCAAGCCGTTTGTTTTCAGGCCGTTCAGAGCCGCGCCAGATACTGCATCGGATCGACCGGTTTGTTCCCGCGACGCAGTTCGAAGTGAAGCTGCGGCTGACTCACCGAACCGGTGGAGCCGGCCTTCGCAATCGTCTGACCGCGGCTAACGGCGTCGCCCCGCTTCACGAGCAAGTCGCTCCCATGAGCATAGGCGGACACCCAGCCATCATCGTGGCGCACAAGCACAAGATTGCCATAGCCCTTCAACTCGTTGCCGGAATAGATCACCGTCCCGTCTTCCACGGCCTTGATGTCGGCCCCTTCCGGCAGCGCAAGGTTGATGCCTTCGTTGCGCGTTCCGCCCGGCTTGGTGCCAAAGTCGGAAATGATTCGTCCGCGTGCGGGCCAGCGGAACCGGCGCACGTTGTCGCCGGAAACTTCGCGATTGACCGAGATCGGCTTCGCAGGCGCCGCTTCAGTTCGCGAAATCTGCGGCGTGGAGGACGGCGTGGCATTGCGCGCTGCCTCCGCGGTTCTCGAACTCAACGACGCGGGCTTACGCCGCGGTTGTGCGGCCGACTCAATCTGCGCTGGTCCTGGAACGGTGCTGGACAGGGATGCCAGCCTGACCGCCGATGACCCAGGTTTATGCGGCGGGATCGGAGCCGACGCCATCACCAGACCTGCCCCTGCGGATGCCGGGATGGACCCCGTCACGCTGGGTGCGGGTCCGGCTGGCGGAAGCTTCACAGGCGCGCTGGAGCGCGACGCGGTCGCACCATGCACATAGGTTGGGATCACCACCTGCTGGCCAGCGGAAAGGGATGCATTCGGCGAAACACCGTTGATCTCCGCAAGGACGTACTGCGGCACGCCATAGCGACGCGACATCGAGGCAACGTTGTCCCCGCTGCGGGCGCTCACCTGGGTTGCCCCTGCAGTCGTCCAGCCTCGCACCGTCTTGGACGCGGCGGAAGTGCCAGACGGCTCGGCGTTTGAAAGGATCCGGCTTGCCTCGTCGCTCGACGAGCGGACGGGCGATACCACAGACGCAGTGTTCACCGACCGCGACGGCGATACCCGCGGCGTTGGAACGGACGCATACCGAGGCGATGCACGGCGTTGCTCGGACGACTGATCGGGAATCGATCCGGTCGCCATCGAGCGGTCGGGCTGCGTTGCAGGCGGCAACGAGCTGCGCTCGACCCGTGCCGTGCCACTTGCCGGCCCGGCCATGATGTCATCGAAACTGGGTTGAGACGCAGCGCCACCATTCAGCATTGCCCGCTGATTGTCGGTGTTGCCGGTAAAAATGGGATCGGCGAAACGTTCCACCCCACCGCTGCAGGCTCCGGCGACGGCCGCCAGAAGGACCACCATCGCTGTTTGCGAGAGCAATCGGGAAGGGGATCTTGAATACTGCTTTGACATGGCGCTACTCGGACTCAAACACCTGAGATCATTGAGCCTGATTAAATGCCGGTAACGTTTATAAAGACTTAAGGGCAGCCGAATTCGCGGAGATCAGCGAAAACAATTGTTGCCAAGTTCCTTCAAAGGCGGGTCGCAACCCCCTCGACAAGCGGAACGAAACGCACCTGCGCAAGGTCACGGGCTACCGTGGTGCCGCCCTTCTTTTCAATCACGACAAGTGACTGAACGGAGCCGGCGGGTCCAAGCGGCATCACCAGTTTTCCGCCATCCGCCAGTTGGTCGATCAATGCCTGGGGAATATCCGGTGTGGCCGCCGTCACGATGATCCGATCGAACGGCGCCTTTTCCGCCAGCCCCTCAACGCCATCGCCGTGATGAACATGCACGGTATCGATCTTGAGCGTCGCCAGGCGCGCGCGCGCGAGGTCGGACAGCGTCTTGTAGCGTTCAATCGTGTGAACCTCGCGACTCAGGTGACCGAGAATGGCGGCCTGATAGCCTGATCCGGTCCCGACCTCGAGCACACGGTGTTCCGGCGCTACATTGAGCGCCTCTGTCATCATGGCAACAATTGTGGGCTGCGAAATCGTCTGGCCGCATTCGATCGGAAGCGCGCTGTCCTCATAGGCATGACGCTGCAGTGGAGCGGACAGAAACAGTCGCCGGGGAACGCGTTCGAGCGCCGAAAGCACCCTCTGGGTGCCGATCCCCTGGGTTCGGAGTTTGAGGATCAAGGCCGCGGTTGCCTCGCGGTCGGCTTCGGTGACATCGGCGGGGATCAGCGCACCCGTTCCGGGGTGGTTCGAACCTGCTTCAGGACCATCTCCGACCGCCAATTGACCCCTCCCGCAACATGCTCACTGTGTTGCCTCAGCCTGCCCTGTCCTGCCCTGCGCGACTTCAGGGTGTGGACCCATAAATGAGGCCGATATGGCATGGAAAATGGCAAAACACCGCGAGGAAACGTGTGCAGAGCGGGCTGGGTGCCCGGTCAAGCACGCGGACGAAGCGAGGTGGCGATTTTCCTGTCCTTTGGATTTGACCGGAATGCGCCTCCTCTTCGTCGCGAAAGGATTGAAAATACTCGTATTTCCTTCACTTCCGCTTCTTGTCGGGACGCATACCACCTCAAACCATATCAACTTCATTTCTGAGACTACACCCTAGGGTTGGAATCAGGCCAGTTTGTCCTTCAGTTCCCCCAGAAGATCGTGGGCCGTCAGGTCAAGCTTGAGCGGCGTCACGGAAATCATGTGCTCGCTCAAAGCCGCCAGATCGGTATCCTCTGGCGGTGTCTCCTCGCCACCGCGGAAGGCAAGCCAATAGTAAGGCACTCCGCGTCCGTCCGTTCTCGCATCGACAGCCAGTTCACTGACCTTGCGCTTGCCCTGCCGGGTCACCCGGGTGCCACGCACATCCTCGGGCGCGCAAGCGGGGAAATTGAGGTTGAGCAGGATGTCCGAGGGAAACGAGAACGACAGCAGCTTGCGGACAAGGGACGCCGCATGGGCGCGGGTCGCTTCGTAGTCCACCTGCGCCCCCTTCCCCCAGCTGAAGGCCTGCGACAAGGCCATGGAGCGGATACCCATCAGCGTCCCCTCCATGGCCCCGGCAATGGTCCCGGAATACGTCACGTCGTCGGCCGCATTCTGTCCGCGATTGACCCCGGACAGGATAAGATCCGGTCGCCCCGGAAGAAGCTCGCGCACGCCCATGATCACGCAATCCGTCGGCGTACCACGGACGGAGTAGCGCTGATCGCCGAGTTCGCGAACCCTCAGCGGGTCGTGCAAGGTCAGCGAATGGGCGACCCCGCTTTGGTCCGTTTCCGGCGCCACAACCCAGACATCGTCGGACAGCGTGCGGGCGACATCTTCAAGAACGGGAAGCCCGTCGGCCTGAATGCCATCGTCATTGGTGACCAGAATGCGCATCACAGTGCCTCGATTGTCTCGATCCCGCCCATGTAGGGGCGCAGCACCTCGGGAATGGTGATGCTTCCATCGGAATTCTGATAGGTCTCGACCACCGCGATCAAGGCGCGTCCGACGGCAATGCCGGACCCATTGAGGGTATGAACGAACCGCAGTCCCTTCTCGCCCTCGGGACGATAGCGCGCGTTCATCCGCCGGGCCTGGAAGTCGCCGCAGACCGAACAGCTGGAGATCTCGCGATAGGCATTCTGACCCGGCAGCCAGACCTCGATGTCATAGGTCTTGCGCGCACCGAAACCCATATCGCCGGCCGACAGCATCATCACCCGATAGGCAAGGCCGAGCCTTTCAAGGATCTCCTCCGCGCAGCCCGTCATCCGCTCCAGTTCGTCGAGGGAGGTCTCCGGCGTCGTCACCGAGACGAGTTCGCACTTCCAGAACTGATGCTGACGCAGGATACCGCGCACATCGCGCCCGGCAGAGCCGGCCTCGGAGCGAAAACAGGGTGTCAGCGCGGTCACGCGCATCGGCAAATCGACCTCTGAAAGCGTTTCCCCCGCGACCATGTTTGTGAGCGGCACTTCAGCGGTCGGGATCAGCCAGCGGCCTTCGGTGGTCTTGAACAGATCCTCGGAAAATTTCGGCAATTGCGACGTCCCGTAGAGCGCCTCGTCGCGCACCAGCAACGGCGGCGAGACTTCCATGTAGCCATTGCGGGTGGTCTGCAGATCGATCATGAACTGGCCGAGCGCCCGCTCAAGTCGCGCCATCTGTCCCTGAAGCAGCACGAAACGCGCGCCCGACATGCGCGCCGCGCGTTCGAAGCTCATCCCGGCCTCAGCGGCACCGACCTCGAAATGCTCCCTGGGCGCGAAATCGAACGCGCGCGGGCTGCCGACCCGGCGAACCTCGACATTGGCGCGCTCGTCCGCGCCTTCGGGAACATCGTCCAGCGGAATGTTCGGCAAAACGCTCAGCGCATCGACAACCTTCGCGGTGAGCGTTCGCTCCGCCTCTTCACCCTCGTGGATTATCTGCTTTATCTGCGCAACTTCTTCAATCAGCGCCTGCGCGCCGGCATCATCTCCCGACGCCTTTGCCTTGCCGATTTCCTTGGAAGCGGCGTTGCGACGTTCCTGCGCATCCTGAAGCGAGGCGACATGCGCGCGCCGCGCGTCGTCGAGCGCGATCAGCTCAGCAGCCTGCGGCGGCAATCCTCTTTGCGCCATGGCTGCGTCGAAGATCGCGGCATTGTCGCGGATCCATTTGATATCGAACATCAATCAACCCCGGATTCGGCGCCGGCGCCAAGCGGCAACGGGAATTCGACCGGAGCAGATGCGGCGACGATCAGGCGTCCGCTTCCGCAGCTTCCCGTTCGGCGCGCTTCTTTTCCACCAGTCTGACGCAGATGATGGACACTTCGTAGAGAAGCATCGTTGGCAGCGCAAGACCGATCTGGCTGATAGGATCGGGCGGCGTAAGCACGGCCGCCAACACGAAGCCGATGACAATCGCATACTTGCGCTTGGCCTTCAGGCCTTCCGAGGAAACGATCCCGACGCGACCGAGCAGCGTCAGCAGAACGGGGAGCTGGAACACCAGACCGAAGGCGAAGCTCAGTGTCATGATCAAGCCGAGGTATTCACTCACCCGCGCCATCAGCTGGATCTTGGCCTGACCGCCCGACCCGTCCTGTTCCATCGACAGGAAGAACCCCATGGCAAGCGGCATCACCAGGAAAAACACCAGACAGGCGCCAACGATGAACAGGACCGGGGTGGCGACGAGAAACGGCAGGAACGCACCGCGTTCCTGCTTGTAGAGCCCCGGCGCGACAAACATGTAGAGCTGCGATGCGATCACCGGAAAGGCGATGAACAGGGCGCCGAAGAAGGCAAGCTTGAGCTGGGTGAAAAACAGCTCCTGCGGAGCGGTATAGATCATTTCGACCTGGCGCCCGGCTGCCTGCTCGAACGGGATCACCAGAATGTTGTAAATGTCCTGAGCGAAATAGAAGCACACGACAAATGCGATGAGGATCGCCACCACCGTACGCAGCAGCCGCTGTCGCAATTCGATGAGATGTTCGATCAACGGTGCCTTGGAGGACTCAATGTCGTCGTCTGTCATGCCTTGCCGTCATCCCCGGTCGGCCGCGTCTCTGTGGTTGCGGCGGACACTTCTGGCGAACCGCCATCCGCCGTTGGCTCCACCTCCGCCACGTCGGCACTGCCCGACGCGTCCTCGTCGGCATTCTTCGAAGGTCCGGCCTTGCTACCAGACGACTTCGCCTTTCCGGACGGCTTGTCCGGATCAATGGATTTCTTGAGGTCGCCGAGCGGATCGAAGTTTCCGGCCTTCTCGACCTGTTTCTTCATGTCGGCGATATCGGCCTGTTGCTCGGCTTCGCGCAAGGCATCGTTGAACGTCGACTGAAACTCGTTCGCCATCCGCTTCACCTTGCCCATCGTCTGACCGAAGGTGCGCAGCATGCGTGGCAAATCCTTGGGTCCAACGACCAGAATCATGACGACGGCGACAACAAGAAGTTCCGTCCAGCCGATATCGAACATTGGCGTCCGTTTTCCGCATGTTTGAGATCAAGACGCGCTTTCGCGGTCTTCACGAGCGACATGGACCGGCCTCGATGGCCGGACGCCGATGCCCCCGCCAATCGCGAAGCGGGTCAACCCGCCTTGGACTTGTCCTCGGACTTCTTCATGGCGACGGGCTCTTCCGGCTTGTGATCGATGGTCTTGCCACCATCGTCCGCCTTCGCTTCGTCTTCCTCGTCGTCCTCGTTGAGGCCCTTCTTGAAGCTCTTGATTCCCTTGGCAACGTCTCCCATCAGCTCGGAGATTTTCCCGCGGCCAAACAGCAGAACAACGATCACCGCGATGATCAGGATCTGCCAAATACTGATACCCATACGACAACTCCCTGGTCGATCCGGTGCACGCGCGCCGGCGCGGCACTATTGCAACAAAGCGCGATCAATCGCAACCAACCGTTTCACCGGTTAATGCAATCGCGCATTAGACATCCGTCGCATTTCGAGCAAACGCCAGAACATCCCGATCATCCACCCGG
Organism: Stappia sp. ES.058; assembly: GCF_900105595.1. Taxonomy (GTDB): domain Bacteria; phylum Pseudomonadota; class Alphaproteobacteria; order Rhizobiales; family Stappiaceae; genus Stappia. Next base: position 1,865,863 of record NZ_LT629784.1, read on the forward strand.
ACCCCGACATCCATACCGACGACAAACCGGCCTCCGTCGCGAATGCGCGCCTGCAGCGGCAGTTCCAGTCCGTCCACCGCGATATCGACCAGATCGACCTCGCCAATGAAACGCCGCCGGATCACGCGTCCAGAGCGTCCCTCCCCCGGCTCTCCAAGAATCACTCCTTGCGGGCGCACACAGACATCAACCGTCATTCCCCGCCCGATGCCAGGGGCCGGATGACGGCCGAACGCTGTCTCCACCTCGCCGTCTCCGGCAATCGCGTCGATCTCGTTGAGCTCGGAGAAAAAGCGCGCAACGAACAGATCGGCGGGATGATTGTAGAGATCGTCAGCGCTGCCGATCTGGACCAGTCGCCCCTTGCGCATCAACGCGATGCGGTCGCCCATGCGCATGGCCTCCTCAGGATCGTGGGTCACCAGCATGCAGGTCGCCCGCGTTTCCCGAAGGACAGACAAAGTCTCGTCGCGCACAGCATCGCGCAACCGCCTGTCGAGGCCGGAAAACGGCTCGTCCATGAGAAGAACGCCCGGCCGGGGCGCTATCGCCCGCGCCAGCGCCACGCGTTGCTGCTCCCCGCCGGAGAGGGCGTGCGGATAGTCCGCATGATGCTCGGCAAGCCCGACCCGGGAAAGCGCGCTCAGTGCCGCGTGACGGGCATCGGCCTTTGCAAGGTGGGTAAGACCAAAGGCCACATTCTCGGCGATGGTCAAATGCGGAAACAGGGCGTAATCCTGGAACATCAGCCCCACGCCGCGCTTTTCGGGAGGCAGGAACCGGTCCGGTCCGGCCACTTCGCGCTCGTTGATGAGCACACGCCCCATTGTCTGACGCTCCACGCCGGCGGCAATCCGCAAGAGAGTCGTCTTGCCGCACCCCGAATGGCCGAGCAGACACAGGACTTCTCCGGGTTCGACGGAGAGTGACACCGACCGCACCGCCGGAAGGCCGGAATAGCTGTGGCTCACCGCCTCGAACGACAGGCGTGCGGCAATCGTGGCGCCGGCCGTGCCGCGCACGCCCCACCGTTCAGCGGGCGTCGAGACTGGAATGCTAGCTGTCACGGTCATTTGTCGTCTCGTCGCCTTCCACCATCAAGTCGAACAATTCGGTCTCGTCAATCGGATCTTCCTCTTCCCGCAATTCTGACGAATCATTGGGAACCGGCACAGAGAAACCAGCCGGAACCGCGCTGTCCAGCAATCCCGTCCCTTTGAGTTCATCAAGTCCGGGCAGGTCGGAGACAGACGCAAGCATGAAGTGCTCCAGAAACGCATCCGTGGTGCCGTAGGTAACCGGCCGTCCCGGCGTTCTGCGGCGCCCGCGCATCCGGATCCATTCCGTTTCCAGGAGCACGTCGACCGTGCCACGCGATGTCGACACACCGCGAATTTCCTCGATCTCCGCCCGGGTGACCGGCTGGTGATAGGCGATAATCGCCAGCGTTTCCAGTGCGGCGCGCGACAGGCGTCGCTCCTCCACCTGCTCCCGGCTGAGCAGATACGACAGGTCTTCCGCCGTGCGAAAACCCCACTTGCCGGAAATCTCCACGAGGTTTACGCCCCGCGTCGAATAGACACGCCGCAAATCCTCGACAACACCCGGGATATCGATTTTTCCCGGCAGTCGCGCGGCGATTTCATCAGGGCCCAAAAGATCGCGGGAGGCAAAAAGAAGCGCCTCTATCATGCGCATGGCGCTGGCACGCTCTGCCGGGAAGAGATCTCCCTCCGCCTCACCGTCCTCGACAGGCTTGCCACCGTCGTCGTGTTCGTCGCCATTCCCGCGCATCACGCCTCATTGCCTTCCGTTCCCGGGTCGCTGTCGTCCCTCGCCTCGCCCGGTCTCGGCTCCGCGCGCCTGCGAAGATAAAGCCGTGCGAAGGGACCGGACTGGCGCAGCTCTATCGCACCTTCGCGCACCAGTTCCAGACTTGCGGAAAAACTGCTCGCCAACACCGAGCTGGCCTGTGTGCCATCCCCCAGGTACCTCGACAAATAGGCATCGAGTGGCGCCCAGTCCATCTCCTTGCCCACGAGACGCGTCAACAGGTCACGCGCTTCCTGCAACGACCACACGGTTCTTCGGCGAACATGAACCGATGTCACGGAGGTGCGCTGCCGCTGAGCCGCATAGGCGGTCAGCAGATCATAGAGGGTGGCAGCGAACCGGCTCTTGCGCTCGATCGACAGCGTCTCGGGATCTCCGCGGACGAACACGTCGCGCCCGAGGCGGTTCCGGTTCATCAGTTTTGCCGACGCCTCGCGCATCGCTTCGAGACGGCGGAGGCGAAATGCAAGGGCCGCCGCGAGTTCCTCGCCGGTCAGCGCATCCTCATCCTTCTGCTCGGGGATCAGCAACCTGGATTTCAGATACGCAAGCCAGGCTGCCATGACAAGATAATCGGCAGCAAGCTCGAGGCGCAGCCGGTGCGCCTCGTTGACGAAGTGAAGATACTGCTCGACAAGGGCAAGGATGGAGATGCGGGCAAGATCCACCTTCTGCTTGCGTGCAAGCGTCAGCAGAAGGTCCAAGGGCCCTTCGAATCCGTCGACATCCACCACCAGGGACGGGTCGGTGGTCGCAAGCGCGGAGCCGTCGGTGCCGCGCCGATCTGCGTCCTCGAAAAAGGAATCCTGCACGCCTGCCCCCAACGCTTCGCGGCAAGCTTCATCGTCGCTGCCGTCCAGGCAAGTTTATACGACACCGGCAAGCAACGTCGCAAACTCCGCCTGAAGCGCCTCGCGATCCATCGGCTCGGCCGGGCTCCGCGCGGAGAGCGCCGCATCGGTCCGGGCAAGCGCCGCACCGCAAAGTTCAGGCGAGGCCGCCGCCACAGCCTGCATTTCAGCGAAATCGCCATTGCAATGCAGCGCCAGGTCGCAACCGGCCGCGAACAGGCTGCGCACCCGTGCCTGCATCTCCCCGCCAAGCGCCCTCATCGAGACGTCGTCGCTCATCAGGCAGCCCTGATAATCGAGCTCGCCACGAATGATCGTTTCGATGACCTTTGGAGAACAAGTGGCACATGCGTCCCGGTCGATGGCCGTGTAGACCACATGCGCGGTCATGGCCAGCGGCAGATCGCGCAAGGCGCGAAACGGAACGAAATCGAGTTTGCGCAGTGTTTCCAGCTCCGTGTCAACCACCGGCAGCGCAAGATGGCTGTCGATCGTTGCGGGTCCGTGACCGGGAATGTGCTTCAACACAGGCAAAACCCCTGCGGCTCCCAGGCCGTCCGTCATTGCGCGCCCGATCCGCGCGATGATCGCGGGGTCTGTTCCGTAGGCACGGTCACCGATCACGTTGCTGGTGTCGCCCCGCGGCACATCGACGATGGGCAGGCAATCGACAGTGATGCCCAGGTCCGCAAGATCCGCGCCGATAAGTCGGCCGCACAGCCAGGCCGACCGCAATCCCGCATCCGCATCGATGTCATGAAGTTTTCCGTAGACCGCACCCGGCGGGTAGTCCGGGACCAGCGGCGGCCGAAGCCGGCGAACACGCCCGCCTTCCTGATCGATCAGCACTGGCGCATCCGGCCACCCCACAAGATCCCGGAATTCGGAAACGAGATCCCGGATCTGGTCGGTCTGACGACAGTTCCTTGCAAAAAGGATCAACGCCCAGGGCCGTTCATCACTGAAGAATTGCCGCTCGTCCACCGTCAGTCGAGGCCCCGAGCACCCGGCAATAAACGCTTTCGCCATGAAGATTATCCGTCCGCTGCGAGTTTCGCGTCCGATTGCGGACGTGAAACCTCCCTCACCCCTTCGGTCAGTTGCGCCGCACGAAACAATCGCCGCCAGCAGACTTCAAACGCTCGCACAGCGAAATCGCATCGTCACGCGACGAGGCCGGAATACGGACGCGGTAGAAGGTACCGCGGTCGCCAAGATCCGCCCGCTGGATCACAGGCGAAACACCCCCGAGCACACCCGCATAGCGTTGCTGGAGATTGTCGAAGGCGGCCTGGGCCTGATCCTGTGTGCGCTGAGACGACACCTGCACGATATAGGCACCGGCAGGAATGGATCCGCTTGTCGCAGGCGCGGAGGCCGCGGGCTGCGATGCGCCCTGCTGACTGGCGGTGAGATCAAGCGGAGAGGCCGGTGCCCGCTGTGCGGGGGCACTTTGGCGCTGAATGGCGGGAGGCGCAGTGGCACGCGCAGCCATTGTCTCGATATCGCCCGGCTTTTCACGCGGCACATTGGTCGGCACGTCGCCGGCGACCGTCGGGCCAGCGGCCTGCGGTACCGCGGCGCCATCTTCCGCGCCGGGCGCCGTCACGGGGGTCGTCGTTACCTGACGAGTGTCCGTTCCGGCCGGGTCTACCGACGCCACGCGCGGAACCGGCGAAGAGGGCGACTGTTCCTGCGCCGGTTGATCTGTCGCCGGTTCGGACTGCGACGCTGAGGGAGTATCGGTCGCAGCAGCAGCGTCATCACCGGAGATGATCGTTCCGTCCGGACGCACAACGACTGTGCGAACCCGACGCGGGCCCGCGGGAACGCGGGTTTGCGCGTCACCGTCCGTCACGGGCGCCGGCGGAAGCGATGCAACCGGAGTTTCATCCTGAACCACCAGCCGTTCCTCACGCGGAGACTCGACACCCCCGACGCGATCATAGATCAGTTTGCTCTGACCGTTCGCCGAGGGCTCCTCACCTTCGGGATAGACCTTCAACGGCTCCTGTGACGCCGTGATGACCGGTGGCGGACCAATCACGTCCGATCCGCCAAAATCGAAGAAGGCAAATACAGCTCCACCCGCGACGACAAGACCAAGCACGGCACCTGCTGCAAAAAGACCCCGACGGGACTTTTCATCCGGCGCGACCTCCTGTTCTGACTCCGAATGCGGCGGGAGAACGCCATGCCCGCCAATCTGCGGATCGCCCTCGCGCATTGCCTGAGCGACGGCATCAAGGTCATACCCCTCCGGCGGCGGCGGGGCCTCCGTATCGGCGGCAGCGTAGAAATCCTCATCGAAGGACGGGGCTTGAGGTTCCGCCCGGCCCGCCCGCCCATCGTCAGCCCAACCGGGCGCCGGCGCGTCCATCAGCAGGTCGTCATAGGACTCTGATTGCAGATCGTCACCTTCCGACCAAGCCTCGCGATCATCGTGCGCATTTTTTTGCGGGCCAAGAAGCTCGTCCTCAAGCGAGGCGCTCAAATCGGCGGTAATGGCGCGAGCGCGCTCCTGCTCCGCGGAAAAATTCGCGTCTCCACGCACGTCCTCCTGATAGACGGGGGGATCGAGCCGACCCTCATCCCGTGGAGCAACGGAGTCGGGAAAATATGGATCTTGTCCGAAGTCGTCGGCAACATCGGCCGAGCGGTTGACCGGCCCGTCCGGCCATTCGACCTGGGCAGAGCGCGACGCCTCGGCGAAATGCGCATCATCATCCCACACCTCTGCCTGCACCTCCGCATGCCAGGTATCGCCATAGGCGCCTTGAGCAGGCTCGACATCAACGGGGGGAGAAACCGGGACGGATTGGACGCGCTGCGCATAGGCGTCCGAATAGTCAGAAGCCGTAGCCTCCCGCTCGTCCGGTGCGGAAACAGGCTGCTGTTCAAAAGGTTCGTTCCAGCCGACACCACCCGAAACCGGTTCTTCCCATCCTGACGGGTCCACGTATTCCGGGTCATCGGCTTGGGGAAACGCAGGCTCTTCGAACCGGGGCTCCGTCATCGCAACGGGGCGAAACTTGGCATTGCCCTCGCTGACGATGCGCGCCAGTTCGACGAGCGGATCCTCTTCGAACCCGTCATGGCCGTCATCCGCGCGCCGGTCGCCGCGGTGATCCGTATCGCTGACCGGATGGTTCGAACGGTTGGACATAATGCTGAGGACTTCCCCGCTGGATTGGACCGCAATCCGCGCGGCCGCAGGACCCTCCCGCCGTCAGCGCATCTCCTCAGGCGCCGCGACACCCAGCAAGGACAGGCCGGACGCTAGAACCAGGGAGACCGCACGAACAAGACCAAGGCGGGCCAACGTTAGTTGTCGATGTTCAGGGTTAATAAAACGTAATTGCGGCAAATCCTTGCCCTTGTTCCAGTGCGAATGCAGGGCACTGGCCAGGTCGTGCAGGTAGAAGGCAACGCGATGTGGCTCATGTGCTTCGGCCGCGCTCTCGACAAGCCTGGGCCACGCAGCCAGACGCGCCGCGAGTTCGCGTTCGCCCGAATCGGTGAGCAGCGAGAAGTCGCCTTCTGCAAGTGCGGCAGAGGATGCATCCAGACCCGGCAGCTCTTCCGCAGCCTGCCGCAGCACCGAGCGACAGCGCGCGTGGCCATACTGGACATAGAAAACCGGGTTGTCCTTGGATTGCTCGGTGACTTTCCTGAAATCGAAGTCCAGCGGCGCATCATTCTTGCGGTAAAGCATCATGAAGCGCACAGGATCGCAGCCCACCTCCTCGACGACGTCGCGCAGTGTCACGAAATCGCCGGAGCGCTTCGACATGCGCACGGGTTCACCGGCGCGGAAAAGCTTCACAAGCTGGCACAGACGCACGATCACCTTGGCCTCGCCACCGGAAATGGCACGCCCGACTGCCTCGAGCCGTTTCACGTAGCCGCCGTGATCCGCGCCGAGGATAAAGATCATCTCCTTGAAGCCACGCTCGTACTTGGACAGCATATAGGCGACGTCGGCGGCGAAATAGGTGTAACTGCCGTCGGATTTTTTCAGCGGGCGGTCGATGTCGTCGCCATAGGCGCTGGCGCGGAACAAGGTCTGCTCACGGTCTTCCCAGTCTTCCGGCACCTGACCCTTCGGCGGGGGCAGCGTCCCTTCGTACACGAGATCGCGCGCCCGAAGCACATCGAGCATCTTGTCGATCTCGGACCTGTTGGCATCGTTGCGCGCGTGCAGCGTGCGCTCTGAAAAGAACAGGTCGTGATGCACGTTGAGCAGGGCAAGATCGGCACGGATGAGCTCCATCATCGCGGCGATCGTGTCTTCCTTCACCAGCGCAAGGCGTGCAGCCTCATCCATGTCGAGGAGCGCGCGCCCGTGCTTGGCGGCAAGCGCCTTCCCGACCGGTACGAGATAATCACCGGGATAGAGCCCCTCGGGGATCTTGCCGATGTCCTCGCCCAGCGCTTCCCGGTAGCGCAGAAAGGCCGACCGCGCGAGAACGTCGATCTGCGAGCCGGCATCGTTGATGTAGTATTCGCGAGTGACGTCATAGCCGGCGAAATCCAGCAGCGAGGCAAGCGCGTCGCCCACGACGGCGCCTCGGCAGTGGCCGACATGCATCGGCCCGGTCGGATTTGCGGAGACATACTCCACATTCACCTTCAGGTTGCCACCCATCTTCGAGCGGCCGAAGTCGCGCTCGTCAGCAAGAACGGAACGCAGCACCCTTGCCCAGACCACATCGGCGAGCCTGAAGTTCAAAAAGCCGGGGCCGGCAACCTCGGCGGAGAGAATATCTCCCGTCCCCGCCAGTTCAACGCTCAATCGTTCCGCAAGCGCGCGCGGGTTCGTCTTCAACGGCTTTGCAAGCACCATCGCCGCATTGGTCGCGAGGTCCCCGTGTGCCGGATCGCGCGGCGGCTCGACAACACACCGCGCCAGCAGGGCCGCATCGACCTCTCCGTTGGGATACAGCCGCGTGATCGCGTCACGCACCAGATCGGCATATTCGGTGAAGATGTTCATGTGCGGCTTCTCTCGGCACTGTGTGTTTCGGCGCGGCATGCGCCCGAACCGACGTGCGGCATTGCTGTGAAACTGGCGGGCGGGCGACCTAGGGTGTGGATCCATAGATGCGTCCGGTTTGGCGGCTGAAACGGCAATAAGCCGCGCGGAACCGACCGAAAAGCGGGCCGGACGCCCGGTTGAGGGCGGCGACATGGCGGCTTGAAGCCGTTTCACCGTCCGTGGGATATGGACGATTTGCCCCGCCAATGGGTTGTGAAGACTTGAAAATACCCCGCATTTCCAGCGCCTTCACGCCTGTTGTCGAACCAGATCGTCTCATACCGAACCGACCGCATTTATGGGTCCGTGACCTAGCCCAATTCCGGGGTATGGTCAAACAGGCGGCGATGCTCGTCGACGGCGAAACGGTCCGTCATGCCAGCGACGAAATCGCAAACGCGGCGCGCGGTCCGATCAGGCTCGCCGGGGCGCAGATCGTGGAACCACTCCTGAGGCATCAGCGAGGGTTCGGCCATATAGGCGGCGAAGAGATCTTGCACGATCGCGGCAACCTGCTTTCGAACCGCAAGCACGCTGTTGTGCCGGTAGAGATTTGCAAAAAGGAAAGCCTTCACCGCGCGTTCCGAGACCGTCATCCCGTCGGAAAAGCTCACCATGGCGCCGGAGGCGGCGCGGATGTCTTCCACGGAGCGCGGTGACAGCACGGTCAACCGGCGGACGGATTCCTCGATCACATCCTCCACCATGCGCGTGATCGAGCGGCGAACGATCTCATGAATCCGGCGTGGCTCCTCGAGGTCTGGATAGCGCCCATCCACTTCGTCGAGTATGGCGCAGAAGAACGGGACCTCACGGATCTGCTCCACGGCAAGCAGTCCGGCCCGCAGCCCGTCGTCGAGATCGTGCGCATCATAGGCGATGTCATCGGCGATCGCAGCAGCCTGGGCCTCCGCGCCCGGCCAGGTGTCGAGGCGCAGATCCTGGCGCGCGGCGTTCGCACGGATCGCGAAGGGAAGCTCGCCCCCGGCGAATTTTCCGATCGGCGCGCCGTCGGCGTCCACAAGCGGCCCGTTGTGCTTCACCAGTCCCTCGAGCGTCTCCCAACTCAGGTTCAGCCCATCGAATTCGGCGTAGCGCCTTTCGAGGTTGGTGACGATGCGCAGGGATTGCGCATTGTGATCGAACCCCCCGTAGGGCGCCATGCAGGCATCCATCACATCCTCGCCCTCATGACCGAAGGGCGTGTGGCCAAGGTCGTGGGCCAGGGCAAGACATTCGGCCAAATCCTCATCGAGCCGCAGCGCACGGGCAAGCGAACGCGCAATCTGGGACACCTCGATCGTATGGGTCAGCCGTGTGCGGAAGTGATCGCCTTCATGATAAACGAAGACCTGCGTCTTGTGTTTCAGCCGTCGAAACGCCGTGGAATGGATTATCCGGTCACGGTCGCGTTGAAACGGCGTACGCGTCGGGCTTTCCGCTTCGGGGAAAAGACGTCCCGCGCTTCTGTCCGGGTCGGTGGCGTAGGCCGCCCGCGGCTGGGCGCCATATCCAAGGGAAGCAGTCATCGGCTCTCCGTGAAATTCCGGGCTCTGCGTGATGTTTCGGGCTCTGAGCCGAACTGTCATGAACGCGATTGCCAGCCTCGTGCAGTTGACGCAAGCTCGCCCTGTTCATACCTATCGGGTAAGCTCTTGCACAGTCGAGAGGCCGGTGTGGCGGTGTTTTCTTTTTCCTTGCCGGTCGGATCGGCAGGCGTGATGGAATCCCACATCGTGCAGGACACACGAACGAGCGCCTCTCGGCGCAACCAGTGAGGTCGAGCAATGACCAATGCAACGACTGTGACCGAAAGGCAGAACGATGGAGCCGTTTCGGTCGCCTCCGCATCGGGAGACAGTGTGACGGTCAGCCCGTCAGCGCTCCGGCGGATTTCCCGTATCCTCTCCGACGAAGCGGAAGGAACAATGCTGCGTATCAGCGTCGAGGGCGGCGGATGCTCGGGATTTCAGTATAAATACGATCTCGTCACCGACCGCGAAGCTGACGACTTCATTGTCGAGGATGCGGGCGCAACGGTGATCGTCGATCCCGTTTCCCTGCAATACATGAGTGGCTCTGTCGTGGATTATGTCGACGACATCATGGGACAATCGTTTCAGATCAACAATCCGCTCGCCTCGGCAGGCTGCGGATGCGGAACGAGCTTCTCCATTTGAAGCTTGTCCTTTCCCGGCGCGGCGCGCAGCCCTTGAACAGGATTTTCCGTTGAAGATCGCCACCTGGAACATCAACGGCGTGAAGGCGCGCCGCGACACTGCCCTCGCCTGGCTTGAGGAAGCAAAGCCCGACATCGCCTGTCTTCAGGAAATCAAGTCGGTCGACGACGGCTTTCCCGCCGCCGACTTCGAGGCGCTGGGCTATGCGGTCGAAACCCACGGCCAGAAAGGCTTCAACGGAGTTGCCGTGCTCAGCCGTCTCCCGCTCGAGGACGTCTCGCGCGGACTTCCGGGCGACGATGAGGACACGCAGGCGCGCTACATCGAGGCACGGGTCGAGACCTCCTCGGGGTCAGTGCGGGTCGGATGCCTTTATCTGCCGAACGGCAATCCGCTGGGAACAGAGAAATTCGACTACAAGCTGAAGTGGATGGAGCGCCTGCACCGTCATGCGCAGGATTGTCTCGCGCGCGAGGAGGCATTTATCCTTCTTGGCGACTACAATGTGATCCCGGAACCCCGCGACGCAAAGAACCCCGATGCCTGGACCGGAGATGCGCTGTTTCAGCCGGAGAGCCGGCGCGCATTCCGCTCGCTTGAAAACCTCGGTCTTTTCGACGCGCTTCGCCTCACCAACCAGGACGACGGTCTCTACAGCTTCTGGGACTATCAGGCCGGCGCCTGGCAAAAGAACAACGGCATCCGCATCGATCACCTGCTTTTGTCCGCCGAGGCAGTCGACCGTCTTGAGCGAACCGGCGTGGATGCTCATGTCCGCGGATGGGAAAAACCCTCCGACCACGTACCCGTGTGGGTCGAGCTGTCGGATTGAGGCTCCGACAGCAGAACCGAGGATCTCGAGATGCTTCGGAAGCTGCGCTGTTGCCGTAGCGGAAAATGTGTGACTTTCGTTCGAATGTGCTATGATCACGGCATGCGTGAGAAACGGCACGGTCATCGTCGCTTTCGCGGCGGCATCATGGTGATGGCGGCATTGGCCGCACCCGTCTTGTTGGCCTCCGGCGCCGCATCGCAACAAACCGCCCGCTCATCCTGCACCTGCCGCTATTTCGGCCAGGATTATCATCTGGGTGAAACCGTGTGCCTGCGCGGACCGGATGGCATGCGAATAGCCCGCTGCTCGATGCTTCTCAACAACACCACCTGGAAGCCGCTTGAGGAAGGATGCCCGACGACACGCCTGTTCATGCCGATGCCAGAGCCTCTTGATGATTCAAGTGCCGATAGCGCCAAAACCGGCCGTGGCGCAAGCTGATACAGGGCGCCGCGCCGATCTCACCGGGTCCTACTGACAATCGGGAATTCACAGTTACCGACTGTCGGCGATCAGCGCCGGGTTGGCCTGCATCCATGACTCGGCCAGGGTTGTTGAACGACGGCGAACACTCTCCTCGGCCAGTCCGAAACTGCGCTCCTGCAGTTCGGTGATCCAGGCTTCATCCGTCCCATCGACACGGCGCTGCGCCACCGTCAACCACATCAGGCCGGCGACCTTGTTGTCGAACCCGTGGAAATCGCCAGTGAAGAGAAGCTCACCGAGTCGGGCTTGCGCCTTAAGATGTCCCTTCTTTGCCGCCAGCTTCAGCCAGCGCGCCGCCATGCGTATGTCCCGATCACTGTCATCCAGATAGAGCATGCCGAGATGGTACTGCGCATCCGCATCGCCGAAATAGGAGGCCGCGTAGCTGAAAATCTCTCGTGCGCGCGCCACATTCGGCTGAATCGCGCTGTCATTGATCCCGGTCAGATAATAGGAACCAAGCTCAACGAAGGCACTGGCGATAAAAGGAGCGCGCGGAGACGAGGGGCTGTCATCGGCATAGTTGGACGCGATCTCGCGAAAATACTCGAACGCCTTGATATCGTCTTCCTTGACGCCATCGCCACGTGAATACATCCGGCCGAGTTTCCAGGCTGCCAGAGGATGCCCGTTCTCCGCAGCAAAGCGCAGGGAATCGAGCGCGCGTTTCTTCTTCCCGGCATAATAAAAACGTGTTCCGGCACGCAGCGCCTCTCCGGGAGAGAGATCAGGCGCGGAAGCCGCAGCCCCCGACATCCTGGCGGCCGCAGCAGCGGCTGAATCCTGAGCGATCGCAGGCCCCGCGAAGGCCGCGCACATCATGACAGCGCTGAAACAACCAAAAACAGTGATCCGCATATTTCGTCCGCCTGATGACGCCCGGCTCGAACTGGTCCGCACCGCACGCCTGCGCCTTGTTGCCTTTGCACGGGCTTCACAAAGGTGAAGACCATGCCACTCTCTTTCGCAGCAACCGGAGTTCACGGCTCCGGATGTCCTGCCTTTCATCCCGAAAAACAGCAGCAGGATGATGGGACCTGCAATACCGCCTGTTGAAGGCGAAACAGCGGCTTGCACCTGACTTCACAAAGACAGGATCGCCGCATTTCCGTCACAGGTCCGACAACCCACCTTCTGCCCTCAAAGATGGCCGAAACACGGCATCAGGAGCCCCATATGCCCCTGCGGCAAAGACGGCTGCGTCGGTGTTGCGCCGCGGCCACATAATGGCGCCCTCACCCGCCGGCAATGAGCAGGACAGCATTGGCAAACAGCATCGCGGCGGCGATCAGATCCATTTTCCCGGCCTTCGGCCTTGACGAATGCGACATCCTGACGTCCTCCTCTGTCTTCGTTCTGGCGCCACGCGGCACCGCTTCTCCTTATGCGGAGAAGGTAGCGCGAACCGGTTGAAAAACGGTTTGCAGAATCACCGCGACGCGAGACCCTTTGCCAAAATCCGCGCCATTGGCAGAATCATGGGCGATTCGGGCTGTTTGCCCCTCCCCTGACCTGGACAACACATGACCGCTGACGACGATCTTTTTTCCGGCAAAGACCAGCCGGCCCGGCCAACAACAGATCAGGCAGCCCCGCTTGAGGCGCCCGCGTTGAAGGAGCCTGCGCGCGACTCCCGCCCGGCAGAGCCACGCAAGTCCGCGCGCACGCGTTTTTCGGAAAGTTCGGACTATACGGCCGACGATATCGAGGTTCTGGAAGGACTCGAACCGGTGCGGCGGCGGCCGGGCATGTACATCGGCGGAACCGATGAGCGCGCGCTGCATCACCTGTTCGCCGAAGTCATTGACAACTCGATGGACGAAGCTGTGGCCGGGCACGCCAGCTGGATTGAAGTCTCGCTGACTGCTGACGGTTACCTGAGCGTTTCCGACAATGGTCGCGGTATTCCGGTCGACCCGCATCCAAAACATCGCGACAAATCCGCCCTTGAGGTCATCATGACCACGCTTCACGCCGGCGGAAAATTCGACAGCAAGGTCTATGAGACGTCCGGCGGCCTTCACGGTGTTGGTGTGTCCGTGGTCAATGCGCTGTCCGACGACCTGATCGTGGAGGTTGCCCGCGCAAGAAAGCTTTACCGGCAAAGATTTCAGCGCGGATTTCCGGTCGGACCGCTGGAGTGCGTCGGCGACGTCCAGAACCGTCGCGGAACGCTCGTACGTTTTCACCCAGACCCGGATATTTTTGGCAAGGGGGCCACCTTCCAGCCGGCACGGCTGTTCAAGATGACACGCTCCAAAGCCTACCTGTTTTCCGGTGTCGAAATCCGTTGGCGATGCGCACCGGAACTGGTCAGCGGCAAGGACGAGGTTGAACCCGAGGCAACGTTCCATTTTCCCGGCGGTCTGCGGGACTATCTTCAGGACGCGCTCGGCAAGGAACGCAGGGTAATCGAGGACACCTTCGCGGGCCGGACCAAGGACACCGGTCGGCACGGTTCTGTCGAATGGGCCGTCACATGGTTTGCCGGCGACGGATTTGTGCACTCCTATTGCAACACCGTTCCAACTCCGGAAGGCGGCACCCATGAAACAGGGCTGCGCTATGCCCTCCTGCGGGGATTGAAGGCCTACGGGGAACTCGTCGGCAACAAGAAGGCCGCAATCATCACCGGCGACGACATCGTCACGTCGGCGGGAGCGATGCTGTCGGTTTTCATTCGCGAACCGGAATTCGTCGGCCAGACCAAGGACAAGCTTGCCACATCGGAAGCCACCAAGGTTGTGGAAAGCGCGGTTCGCGATGCTTTTGATCATTGGCTGACGGCAGCTCCGAACCAGGCCAACAAGCTGCTCGACTGGGTTGTGGAACGAGCCGATGAACGACTGCGCCGACGCCAGGAAAAGGACGTCGCGCGAAAGACAGCAGTGCGCAAACTGCGCCTTCCGGGCAAGCTTGCCGACTGCGCTTCCAGCCAGGCGCAAGGCTCGGAACTCTTTATCGTCGAGGGCGATTCGGCTGGCGGCTCCGCGAAACAGGCAAGAAACCGGAAGACACAAGCCGTGCTGCCGCTGCGCGGCAAGATTCTCAACGTGGCAAGCGCGGGCCGGGACAAGCTTGCGGCGAACCAGCAGCTTGCGGACCTGGTTCAGGCGCTTGGATGCGGCACCGGGACTGCCTACCGCGACACCGACCTTCGTTACGAGAAAATCGTGATCATGACCGATGCGGACGTAGACGGCGCCCATATCGCATCCTTGCTGATCACGTTCTTCTATCGCGAGACGCCGGAACTTATCCGCAACGGTCACCTTTATCTGGCGGCTCCGCCGCTCTACAGGATCAGTCAGGGCGGAAAAACACTCTATGCCCGTGATGATGCCCACAAGGACGCGCTGCTTGAGAACGAATTCCGGAAAAACGCGAAGGTTGATATCGGGCGTTTCAAGGGCCTTGGCGAGATGCTTCCCGCGCAGCTGAAGGAGACGACCATGGATCCGGACAAACGCACGCTGCTCCAGGTCAGGATCCTGGAAGAAGACGGCGCATCCACGAAGTCTTCCATCGAGCGCCTCATGGGGAACAAGCCGGAAGCCCGCTTCCTCTTCATTCAGGAAAACGCACAGTTCGCCGAAGAACTCGATATCTGATCCGTCCGGCGATTCGGTTCCGACAATCGGGGCAGCCGCCACACGGGAAAGCGAGGCACGGTGCTCAGGGCCATCTACAATTCAATCGAACGGCGCCGCCGGCCGATGCACGATCATCACTACCTCATGTTGTCTGCGGTCGGGCTGGCCTACGGACGCTGCCCCAATGCAGCGAGCGACAGCATTCGCCAGGCGCTTCTGGATCTCAGTGCGAGACATGCGGCGGCTCCGGGAGCCACGCCTCCGCCACGCACACACTATGCGACCGGAACACTGTCCAACTGGACCGACGGAATGGCGCTGCTGTCCGCACGTCAGCTCAAGCGTCTTCACCCCCGGGCCCTGACCTTCGCAGCGATCCGCGATCCCCTTATGCGGCTTGCGGCCTGTTACGTACGCGACTACGGCATGGGCGGTGACGTGCCGGCTTCCGCACGCTTTCTCGGTTTCCAGAAAGGCATGGACTTTGATGCCTTTACCGCACGGGTCTGCAGCATTCCCGACAGAAAGAGCCCGAACGTCTTTCGCGGGCAGGCCGACATTCTCATGCACAAGGGCCGCCTGTTGCCCCGGCATCTGATCCGTTTTGAACACCAGGCCAGGGACTGGACCGCCTTGCGCTCCGGCGTGGAGGCGCGAAACGGCATCGACATAGGCCCACTGCCGGAATGCGACGGCACGCCTGACCTGACGGTCGAAACTATCGCGGGATCCCTGGACCCGGCTCTCAGGAAAGCTGTCAAACAGCGTTACCGCAACGACTACGAACTCCTCGCCAACCCGGACCCGTCAGGCTGAGCGCAGCGCTTCGCCGGCCCCCGGATCACGGGACACACACCAGCCATGATACTGATGGGGTCTCTGTTCCTGGGTGCGTTCCTCGCCGCGACCCTGCTTCCGTTCTCCTCCGAAGTCATGCTCATCGCAGCGCTTGCAGCAGGGGATTTCCCACCTTCGGTTGTGGTTGCGACTGCGACCGCCGGCAACATTCTGGGATCGGCACTCAACTGGCTTGTCGGACGGTTCCTGCTCTCCTGGCAGGAGCATCGCTGGTTTCCCTTCACGCCCGCGCAAATCGAAAGCGCCTCGGTTCGCTTCTCGCGCTATGGCAGTTGGTCACTCCTGTTTGCGTTTCTGCCGGTCGTCGGTGATCCGCTGACCTTCGCCGCCGGTTTGCTAAAGGTTCCATTCTGGCGCTTTCTGATTCTTGTCTCGATCGGCAAGACGGCGCGCTATGCAGCACTTGCCGCCGCCATGTAGCGCGAACCTGCGCGCTTCCAGGCAAAAGGCGGAAAGCCGCGGGCGGAACAATTCCATCCGGCCGGGAAACGATTTAGGATGTGACCTCATGAATGAGGTGGAAATGGTTGGAGGCGCAAGCCAGCCAATTCCGAAGGACAGGAAATGGCGTCGCTCAGCATTGTCGGTGCGCGCGTGAGCAGACGAAAGCCGGCTGCACATCCTCCCGCACGATGGCTCGCCGTTTCCAATGCCATGTCGGCCGCGTTTGAGAGGCCCCCGCCTGGGCTTCCACGTGTTGCACGCAATGCGTCAGAAAAGGAGCAACCATGCACAGGATTTTCTCCGGCGCCCCGTTGCGTCGTATTCTTCCGACCGCCGCCCTGGCTGCGTCGATCCCGTTGACCCTCGCCGCACAGACCGCGACGGCGGATCCGGTGAAAGAACTGGTGGAAACGCTCCCGGGCGATGTTACAGCGCTCACGCGCATCCCGGGCGCCGAAGGCTCGCCGCTGTCCTTCGTCGTCGTCCGACAAACAAATGGGGACCGGCTTTTCATCGTGTCCCGGGATGCGGCAGAGACGACAGCCGAAGTGACCGGTGCCCGCGCTCTTGCAGCCAGAATCACCGGTCTACGAAGCGAATTGGACAGTTACGGCCTGGCCGCCTTCGTCGACCTGCGAACACCTGAGGGCGAGGAAACGACCTACGAACTCTTCCTCGAGGGTGAGACCCCCTCGAGCCACACCTTCCGACCGGCAAGTAACTGACAGCACGACCGACGGACTGCATGATCGGAAATTCTTGTATCACTGCGTATGGCGTCTTTGCGTCATTGACATTTTGTTTTCGAACTGTAGTGTGCGCGGCAAAGCAGCCGGGACCGGTCGATACGGTTGGTTCTGGCACGGTTTCCAATCATGCAATCAAGGTAATATGTCCTTTTCCTCACTTGGACTGAGCGAAAAAGTACTCGCCGCCGTCGAGGCCGCCGGGTACACCGAACCCACCCCCATTCAGGCTGGCGCAATTCCGCATGTGCTTGCACGCCGTGACGTTTTGGGCCTCGCCCAAACCGGAACAGGGAAAACGGCGTCCTTTACATTGCCGATGCTAACGCTGCTTGAGAAGGGTCGAGGTCGCGCGCGCATGCCGCGAACGCTCATTCTTGAGCCAACGCGAGAGCTCGCCGCCCAGGTCGAGGAAAACTTCAGCCGATATGGCGCGAACCATCGCCTCAATGTTGCGCTGCTGATCGGCGGGACCTCTTTTGGCGATCAGGACCGCAAGCTGGACCGTGGCGTGGATGTGCTGATCGCCACTCCCGGGCGTTTGCTCGACCATACCGAGCGCGGGAAACTGCTGCTGCAGGGCGTCGACATTCTTGTGATCGACGAAGCCGACCGGATGCTCGACATGGGCTTCATTCCGGATATCGAGCGGATCTGCAAACTGATTCCGATGACCCGTCAGACACTGTTCTTCTCGGCAACCATGCCACCGGAGATCCAGCGCCTGGTCGACACTTTCCTGCACAACCCGGCCCGGGTCGAAGTGGCCCGCACGTCCTCGACGGCGGATACGGTGACCCAGCAGGTCGTTGCCTCCGGCGGCAAGGATTTTGACAAGCGCGAGACCCTTCGCAAGCTGGTCGACGAGGCACAGGATCTCAAGAACGCAATTGTTTTCTGCAATCGCAAGCGTGATGTTCAAACCGTTTTCCGCTCCCTGCAACGCCACGGCTACTCCGTGGGCGCCCTGCATGGCGACATGGACCAGCGGTCGCGCATGGCGACGCTCGACCAGTTCCGGAAAGGCGAGCTGACCCTCCTCATCGCCAGTGATGTGGCAGCACGTGGTCTTGACATTCCGGACGTCAGTCACGTCTTCAACTATGACGTGCCCACGCACGCTGAGGATTATGTCCACCGTATCGGCCGGACGGGTCGAGCAGGACGGAGCGGAGTTGCGATCTCTATCGTGACCGGCAGCGACCAGAAGTACCTCGCCGGGATCGAAAAGCTGATCGAGCGCCCCCTCGCCTGGCTCGGCGACGCAATCGATTTCGAAAACGCGGCAACCGATCAGAAAGCACGTCGCAGAAGCGGCGGGCGCACGCCGCGCGACAATGAGACCGACGGAGAGGCCAAGCCTCGGCGCCGGACCCGGGCAGGCAGTCGGGATCGCAAGACCGATAAGCCAGAGGCCGAAAAGGCCGGGGATGAAGCCGTTGTCGATGCACCGGAGCCGGCGAAATCCGAACCGCAGGCGGAGGCAAAGACCGAACAAAAAGCCCCTGCCAGACGCGGGCGTGGCCCGAAATCGGCGACCCAGGAAGAAAAACGTCAAGTTCCGAAGCGGCGGCGCGGAAACGGCGGCAAGGATGATGAGCCCGTCATCGGACTGGGCGATCACGTTCCCGCCTTCCTGCTGCGCGACACGCGCCCCAAGAAGGCAAGTTGACAGGCAGCCTCATTGAGGCCGGTGAAGCTGTCTGCCGTAGCGGAGATCGCAGATACAGGGTCAATCACCCTTAACGATACCTTAAACCTTGGCAGACAATACTCATGCCAACTCTAAGGATTGGTGGCGCAACCAAGAAAAATTGCTCCACACTTGCGTTTGGAACCGCGAATGGCCCAGGAAGACGACCACAAGCGAACGATCGTCTACGGTGACGCAGCGATAAAGTACATTCGCAAGAATGAACTTCCTGCTTATCCGCGGTTCTATGAGCTCTGGTATACCTATGCGGCAGGGTTCAATCACTCGCTCAACCGGGCTGTGAACCAGGTTGCCGGTTCGAACGGCAAAATCACCACCGAACAGCTTCAGCAGATCTACAACGGCTTTCTGTCTCCGACGAAGCTGGGCGACCGCATTGATGAAGTCGGAGAGAAAATCTCTGACGAGATCAGGGACATGGTCGACATTCTGGGACAGAGTGTCGACAGCGTCGCGGAATACGGCGCGTCGCTTGCCGGTGTTCAATCACAATTGGAAGACCTTGAAGATCCGACGCAGCTCAAGCGCGTCGTCGGCCACATGATAAAGGCAACCAAAAGCACGGCCGCGTCAAACCAGGCACTTGAAGACCAGCTTGTCGACTCGCGCAAGCAGATCGAAGAGCTGCAGGAAAGCCTTGAAGCGATCCGTTATGAATCGTTGACGGACGAGTTGACCACCCTCAGCAACCGCAAGCATTTCGATCACACCATTGAGCGTGTTGTGGCAGATGCGGCTGAATCGCAGGAACCACTGTCCCTTCTGCTGACCGACATTGATCACTTCAAGAAATTCAACGACACCTATGGGCATCAAACCGGCGACCAGGTGTTGAGACTGGTGGCGCTTGCCGTAAAACAGAACGTCAAGGGGCACGACATCGCCTGCCGGTATGGCGGCGAGGAGTTCGCGATCCTGCTGCCGCATACGTCACTGCGTCAGGCCGTCACCGTTGCCGAACACATCCGCCGCGCGGTCCTGTCAAAGGAACTGGTGAAACGCTCGACGGGCGAAAATCTTGGCCGGGTCACGATTTCGATCGGCGTTTCGTCGTTCAAGCCGGGAGATACGGCCCAGTCCCTGATCGGCCGTGCGGATACAGCGCTTTATGCAGCCAAGGCCGCAGGCCGAAATCTCGTGCGCTGCGAGACCGATCCGGACGTTCAGTCAGACACACGCGTCGCCTGAACGGCACATTGCCGCTAAGACCTTTTGTGAAAAATTATGCAACGCCAATACCGTGGCCCGCTCTTTAGCGCGTAAAGCGGCGCGCATGGGCACGTCATACCAAAGCGCTCTCGGCAGAAGCGAAAGCGAATTACGGGTGATTGCGAGACGCAAGCTGCCAGTTTTGAAGGCCTTGAGCGCCTACCCCACCGCGTCGGCCGGGTGAAGACCACCCGAATCCGCGGCCTTGAGAGATACGGATTCGCCGCAACCGCAGGCTGAGACTTCGTTGGGATTTCGGAAGACGAAGCCTGAGCGGAACTTGGTCACCTCATGGTCCATTTCCGTTCCAAGGAGGAACAGGACCGCCGAGGGATCGACATAGATGCGGACGCCCTTGTCTTCGATCACGTCGTCACCGGACCTTGCTTCTTCGACCAGCGACATGTCGTACTCCATGCCGGCACAGCCACCTGTCTTGATACCGACACGCAGTCCCAGCGCATCCCTGTCCGAATTCTCAAGGATTTCGCGTACACGCCCTGCTGCGGCTTCGGTCAGCGTCAGGACTTGAAATTTCGATGCCATCGCAGTGTCCAATCCAGCAGTCCGGGGAGTTGTCCGGCGCTTCGCGCCATCGGTGCGTCGGAACGCCGCCAGCGTTTTTGTCACGCACAATCACTCTGGACAGGGTCACGCCCCCTGTCACGTCATCTCAATATAGGAAGTCAGTCGGGTCAATACCAGTTGAGCGCGATCTTGGCTTCCTCGGACATACGATCCGGCGTCCACGGGGGATCGAAGACCATATTGACATTCACCGGTCCGACCCCCGCGACCGAACTCACCGCATCCTCGACCCAACCCGGCATCTCACCGGCAACCGGACAGCCGGGAGCTGTCAGCGTCATGTCAACGGATATCGACCGGTCATCCTCGATGTCGACCTTGTAGATCAGCCCGAGCTCGTAGATGTCGCAAGGGATTTCGGGATCGTACACGGACTTCAGGGCCCCGACGATGTCCTCGGTGATCTGCTGCAACTCTCCCGCGGGAATAGCGCTGCCGGAGCTTGAAATCTCTGCCTGCGCCTCTTCGGCACCGGCATCGGGCATTGTCGATTGTTCACTCATGGCATCCTCACGCAAAAAAGTCCTGAGCCTTTTGCAAGGCCGCGACGAGACTGTCGACCTCTTCGGTGGTGTTGTAGAGACCGAAACTCGCGCGGCAGGTCGATGTTACACCATATCGTGCCAACAGCGGCTGTGCGCAATGGGTACCGGCGCGCACGGCAACACCCTCCCGATCGATCACCATGGACACGTCATGGGCGTGAATCCCCGTCATTTCAAACGAAATGATCGCGCCTTTTCCCGGCGCCTCGCCGAAGATCCGCACCGAGTTCAGCTTCTTGAGCTGCTCCTGCGCATAGTCGCGCAACTGCGCTTCATGCGCGGCGATCCGATCGCGGCCGATTGCATCCATGTAGTCGAGCGCCGCGCCCAGACCAATCGCCTGAACGATCGGCGGCGTGCCTGCCTCGAAGCGATGCGGCGGAGCGTTGTAGGTCACGCCGTCCTCGGTGACGTCGAGGATCATCTCGCCGCCGCCGTTGAAGGGCGCCATCTTCTCCAGAAGCTCCATCTTGCCCCAGAGCACCCCGATGCCCGACGGGCCATAGACCTTGTGCCCGGTGAAACAGTAGAAGTCGCAATCAAGATCCTGAACGTCGACCGGCATGTGCACGGCCGACTGGCTGCCGTCGACGAGCACCGGCACGCCCTGCGCATGGGCGATCTCGCAGACCTGCTTGATCGGCACCACGGTTCCCAACACGTTCGACATGTGGGTGATCGCCACCATCTTGGTGCGCGGCCCGATCGCCTGCTCGAACGCGTCCAGATCGAAGGAACCGTCCTCGCGCACATAGACCCATTTTAGAACCGCGCCCTTGTGCTCCCGAAGGAAATGCCATGGCACGATGTTCGAGTGGTGCTCCATGATCGACAAGACGATTTCGTCGCCCTCGCCGATCTCGGCATCGCCGAAGGTCTGCGCGACGAGATTGATGGCCTCGGTCGTCGAACGGGTGAAGATCACCTCGTCCACCGACGGCGCGTTCAGGAAACGGCGCACCGTCTCGCGCGCCGCCTCGAAGTTTTCCGTCGCGGTGTTGGACAGATAGTGCAAGCCACGGTGAACATTGGCGTATTCGTGCGAATAAGCCCGCGACACGGCGTCGATCACCGCCTGGGGCTTTTGGGCAGACGCGCCGTTGTCCAGATACACCAACGGTTTTCCGTAGACTTCCCGCGAAAGAATCGGAAAGTCCCGGCGCACCGCCGCGACATCGTAGGTGGCAGCCGCATCCGCAGCCGGATTCGCACTCAACGCCATGTCTTACTCCTCGGTCGAAAGCCAGTCTTTGATCCGGCCTTCAAACGCCTCGATAACGATCTCGTCGTTGATTTCCTCCACGGCTTCGGAGAGGAACGCCAGCACGAGCAACGTACGGGCCTCCTTCTCCGGAATACCGCGAGCGCGAAGATAGAACAGGAGGTCCTCGTCGATCTGACCGCTGGTTGCACCATGCGCGCATTGAACGTCATCGGCAAAGATTTCCAGCTCGGGCTTGAGCGACATGTCCGCGTCTTCCGACAGGAGAAGCGACTGGGTCATCATCTGCCCGTCGGTCTTTTGTGCATGCGGGCGGACAATGATCTTGCCCTGGAAAATGCCTTTCGCGCCATCGTCGACAACCGTCTTGAAGATCTCGCGGCTCTGACAATTCGGCACGGCATGATCGATGACAAGCGTCTGGTCAACGTGCTGCCTGTCGCGCACCATGGTGATGCCGAGCATATCGGCACGGGCGTTCTCGCCGTCAAAGGCCACAAAAGCCTGATGGCGGGCAAAACCGGACCCGATGCCGGCACAAATCAACTTGACCTGCGCCGCTTCCGCAAGCGTCAACGTCGCGGTGGCGATGTGGGTTGTGCCGGGCGCCTCTGTCTGCAGCCGTGCAACGGTCAGCCCGGCCCCCTGGCCCGCACGAATGTCGGTCAGCGTGTTGGAAAACGTCCCTTGCGCGCCGCCGACGAACGTCTGCAGGATCACCGCCTCGCTCTTCGCCCCGGCGCGAATGAGAACCCGCTCGGCCGTGCTGATCGCCTCCCCGCCCGACACATGCACGATTTCAAGCGGCTTCGTCAGCGCGGCGCCATCGGCGATCACGAGATCGAGACCGTCGGCACAGAAGATCGCATTCAGGCCCACAGCCGCATCGTCGCGCGCCACGACCGGAAGTTCGAGCAAGGTCTCGCCATCGGCGGCAAGCGCCTCAGCGAAGGACCGCACAGTGACGCCCTCGTTCGCCAGAGCGGTTACATCCGAAAGCTCCGGATGATAATGCCCGTCAACGATAATCAGACGGTGGCGTTCGACCGCGGCATAGGCCTCACCCGCAGAGGCGAGCACGGCCTTCGCGTCCGTGTCGGACCGCCTGGCCGCGAATGCCGGAACGTCCTTCAGCCTTGCGCGAAGATCGGAGTATTTCCACTCTTCCACCCGACGATGCGGCAGCCCCTTGGCGCGAAACGCATCGAAGGCCTCCGTGCGCAGCTTTGCAACGCCCGCGCCACCCGGCAAGGTGTCGCGCACTGTCTCATAGGCCTCGGCCAGCGCGGCCTCCGCCTTGGTTTCAAGCGTGCGTGGTTCCATGTTCATGACAGCTTCCCCCGCGCTCACGCGGCCGCGCCGACATAGTCGGCGTAGCCGTTTTTCTCCAGTTCAAGTGCCAGGTCCTTGTCGCCGGTCTTCACGATCCGGCCACGGGACAGCACATGCACGACATCCGGCACGATGTGGTCGAGCAACCGCTGGTAGTGGGTGATCACCAGAAACGAACGCTCCGGCGAGCGCAGCGCGTTGACGCCGTCCGACACCACCTTGAGCGCATCGATGTCGAGGCCGGAATCGGTCTCGTCGAGCACGCAGAGCGACGGCTCGAGCAGCGCCATCTGCAGGATCTCGGAGCGCTTTTTTTCTCCGCCGGAGAAACCGACGTTGAGCGGGCGCTTGAGCATGTCCATCGTGATCTGAAGGTCAGCCGCCTTTTCCTTCACCCGGCGCATGAACTCCGGCGTGGACAGCTCGTCCTCGCCCCGTGCCTTGCGCTGCGCGTTGAGGGCAGTCTTCAGAAACGTCATCGTCGCGACGCCCGGGATCTCGATCGGGTATTGGAACGCCAGGAACATGCCGGCTGCGGCCCGCTCGTCCGGCGACAGCGCCAAGAGGCTCTCGCCATTGTAGAGGATGTCGCCGTCGGTGACCTCGTAATCGGTCTTGCCGGCGAGAATATAGGAGAGCGTCGACTTGCCGGAGCCGTTCGGCCCCATGATGGCATGCACCTCCCCGGGCTTCAGGGTCAGATTGACGCCGCGCAGGATTTCGGTGCCGTCATCGGCAATGCGGGCATGGAGATTCTTGATCTCAAGCATCGGGTAATCCTCGTTCATTTCATTTCGTTTCGGCGAGCCGGTCCGGCTCCGCCGTGAATGTCTGGTTCATCAGGTGGCGCAGGCAGGCCGCGCAGCGCCGGAGCAGCTCGATCCCTTCATCGGGTCGCAAGCTTGTAGGCAAACAGCACCACAGCAACGGCAAAACCGACTCCAACCGCCATTTTCGGCGTGAATCCCTTGTCTTTCGCGACGAAGAGCATTCCAAGGAAGCCTCCGACGCCACCCGCAATCGGGGTCGCAAAGAGATCGATGAAGTCGGCCGTCGTCATCAACCCACGGAGCCTTCGAGGCTGATCGAGATCAGCTTCTGCGCCTCGACGGCGAACTCCATCGGCAGCTGCTGGATCACGTCCTTGACGAAGCCGTTGACGATCAGCGCCACCGCTTCCTCGTCGGAAAGGCCGCGCTGCTGGCAATAGAACATCTGGTCGTCCGAGATCTTCGAGGTGGTCGCCTCATGCTCGAAGACGGCGGTCGCGTTCTTGCTGTCGATATAGGGCACGGTATGCGCGCCGCAGTCCTGCCCGATCAGCAGGCTGTCGCACTGGGTGAAGTTGCGCGAATTCGAGGCCTTGCGATGCGCCGAGACCAGCCCGCGATAGGTGTTCTGCGAACGGCCCGCCGAGATGCCCTTGGAAATGATGCGGCTGGAGGTGTTCTTGCCCAGATGCATCATCTTGGTGCCGCTGTCGATCTGCTGGCGGCCGTTGGACACGGCGATGGAATAGAACTCGCCACGCGAATTGTCGCCGCGCAGGATGCAGGAGGGATACTTCCAGGTGATCGCCGAGCCGGTTTCCACCTGGGTCCAGGAGATCTTGGAGTTCTTCCCCCGGCAATCGCCGCGCTTGGTGACGAAATTGTAGATGCCGCCCTTGCCCTCGCTGTCGCCCGGATACCAGTTCTGGACGGTCGAGTACTTGATCTCGGCATCGTCGAGCGCGATCAGTTCGACCACGGCCGCATGCAGCTGGTTCTCGTCGCGCTGGGGAGCCGTGCAGCCTTCCAGATAGCTGACGTAGGACCCCTTCTCCGCGATGATCAGCGTGCGTTCGAACTGACCGGTGTTCTGCTCGTTGATGCGGAAATAGGTCGACAGTTCCATCGGGCAGCGCACGCCCTCGGGAATATAGACGAAGGACCCGTCGGTGAAGACGGCGGAATTCAGCGTCGCATAGTAATTGTCGGTCACCGGAACCACCGAGCCGATGTACTTCTTCACCAGTTCGGGGTGCTCCTGGAGCGCCTCGGAGATGGAACAGAAGATGACGCCGGCCTTCTTCAGCTCTTCCTTGAACGTCGTGACGACCGACACGCTGTCGAACACCGCATCGACCGCGACGCGGTTTTTCGGCTCGACGCCGGCGAGAATTTCCTGTTCCTGAAGCGGAATGCCCAGCTTCTCGTAGGTCGCCAGCAGCTCCGGATCGACCTCGTCGAGGCTCTTCGGCCCCGGCGTCGATTTCGGCGCGGAGTAATAGTAGATGTCGTTGAAGTCGATCTTCGGATACTCGACGCGGGCCCAGGTCGGCTCGGTCATCGTCAGCCAGCGCTTGTAGGCATCCAGCCGCCATTCCAGCATCCACTCCGGCTCGTTTTTCTTGGCCGAAATGAAGCGGATGATGTCCTCGTTGAGGCCCTTGGGCGCCTTGTCGGACTCGATGTCGGTGCTGAAGCCGTATTTGTACTGATCCACATCGATCGACCGCACGCGGTCAATCGTCTCCTGAACTGCAGGCATTTCCGTCTCCATCCACTGCGGCGTCAAGGACCGCGGGTTGTCGATCTGTAACCGTCAGCAACGAAACGTCGCCTTCGGCAGCTACTCACAAGCCCGATCGGGTCAGGCGGCACGCCCCGCGTCCGCTGTCCGCATCCGGGCCGATACACGTCGCCAGGCGGCGACAAAGGCCTCAATTTCGTCTTTCGTCGTGTCCGGCCCGAGGCTCACGCGCAAGGCGCAGCGTGCCAGGTCCCGATCGACGCCCATCGCCACAAGAACATGCGACGAGGATACCTTCCCGCTTGAACACGCCGACCCGGAAGAGACCGCAATCCCCTCAAGGTCCAGCGCGATCAGCACTGTCTCGGCCGGCATCCCGGGCACGGCGAAACAGGATGTGTTGGCCAGACGCGGCGCGTCTCGACCGAACACGCGGGTCTCCCCCTTTATATGGAGAAGATCGCGTTCCAGACCATCCCGAAGACCGCCCAATCGGTCCCAATCGGCGATTTCATCCAACGCAATTCGCGCTGCCACGCCAAAACCGGCTATCGCCAGCACATTCTCCGTTCCGGCGCGCTTGCGCCGCTCCTGGCCGCCACCGGTAAGAAGCGACACGGGATGCAGGTCGGCGTTTCGCAGCACAAGGGCTCCGGCCCCCTGAGGGCCTCCGATCTTGTGCGCGGACAACGCCATGCTGTCGGCCCGCCAGCCCTCGAGGTCGATCGGGATGCGGCCGGCCGCCTGAACCGCGTCCACATGTAGAACCGCACCGGCTTCGGCAACCGCCGCGCCGATCAGGTCCAGCGGCTGGATCACGCCGGTTTCATTGTTCGCCGCCATCACGCTGACCAGGACGGACTGCCCGTCCCCGGCATGTTCGGCCAGCCGCTGCGACAACCGCGCGATATCGACCCGTCCCTGCGCGTCGACCGCAAGCGTCTCGACCGCATCCGCCGCAAAACGTCCACCGGCCAAAACCGAAGGATGCTCACACGCCCCGACCAGCAGCCGGTCAAAGCTACGGCTGCCGCGTCCGTCGACCCAGTCAGGCGACAAGGCGGTCACATTGGCTTCGGTCGCGCCGGAGGTGAAGACGACATTGGCCGGCTCAACACCGGCAAGCGCTGCGACCGCAGAGCGTGCAGCCTCGATCCGAGCGCGCGCCGCCCTGCCTGGCGCATGAACGGAGGACGCGTTTCCGCTCACTCCGAGCAGATCGCGCATCGCACCCGCCACCGCCGGGCGCAGTTTTGCGCCCGCGTTGTGATCCAGATAGATGGCTCTGCCTTGCGCCATTGCGGCATCAACCCCTTCTGCCGGACCGGGTCTTCCCGGATCGGAGACATTTGACGGCGTCGCACCAGACATCGCGCAAAACACGAAAAGCGATGCAGTCGACGCCAGACACCCACGCAATCCTTGCATTTCCGCACGGAGATCTGGATAAGACAAGCCTACAAGCCACGCGAAGGACCGAAGGGTTCGACGTGACCGGCTCGACCGCGAAGTTTCGAACGATTCTAAAGAAGTTTTAGGAACGGCGTTCATCCGAGTCAAGGCAGCACTACGCAATAGCCCTTAGCTAGCCTGATGTTTGTCGAACGCGCGTGACATAAAAAGGAACACGAGCCCCATGCACGAGGTGGTCTATGCCTGAGGTGATTTTCAACGGGCCGGCCGGCCGCATCGAAGGCCGGTTCCAGCCGGCGAAATCGCGCACGGCGCCGATCGCTCTGATTCTTCATCTCCACCCGCAGTTTGGCGGGACGATGAACAACCAGATCGTCTATCAGCTCTATTACATGTTCGCGAAACGCGGATTTGCCGTTCTGCGGTTCAACTTCCGCGGCGTCGGGCGCAGTCAGGGAACCTTCGATCACGGCCAAGGCGAACTGTCGGACGCGGCAGCGGCGCTCGACTGGGTGCAGAGCGTTCATCCCGATGCGCGCGCCTGCTGGATTGCCGGCTTCTCCTTCGGCGCCTGGATCGGCATGCAATTGCTGATGCGCCGCCCCGAGGTGGAGGGCTTCATCTCCGCGGCCCCGCCGGCGAACCTTCACGACTTCTCGTTCCTGGCGCCCTGCCCGTCCTCCGGCCTCATCATCCATGGCGATGCCGACAAGGTCGTGCCGCCGAAGGATGTCCAGAACCTGGTCGACAAGCTGAAGACGCAAAAGGGGATCGTCATTGACCAGAAGATCATTCCCGGCGCGAACCACTTCTTCGAGAACCACATGGACGAACTGATGGGCGAATGCGGAAACTATCTCGACCGTCGTCTGGGGATCGACACAGAAGTCGCCTGACAAGACCGGGCGACGGCCACACGAAACGAAAAACGCCGGCTGACATTCAGCCGGCGTTTTGTTTTGAAGAATACTGAAATCGAGCCGGATCGAACCGGGCGCGCCGTCGTTACGACCGTCGCCTCAGCTGTCCGGCGACCACGCCTCATAGTCACCCGAGACCTTCGGACGGTGTTCCGGCGTCAGGATCGACCCCTTTGGCCGGTAGGCTCCGGGAGTGCCTGTCGCATTGGGGCGGTGCGACTGCTGCCAGCTGCGTGGCGTGTACGCGACTTCACTCGGCGGCGTATCGACCCGGTGATGCATCCAGCCGTGCCATCCCGAAGGAATTTGCGAGGCTTCGGCCAGATCCTTGTAGATCACCCAGCGCTTCTTTCCGCCGCGCTCGCGATAGTAACTGTTGCCGAATTCGTCATTGCCAACGAACTCGCCCTTGCGCCAGGTGAAGAAACGTGTGCCCCACGTCGCACCGTTCCACCAGGTGAAAAACTGAACCAGCAGGCTTTTCATCGACATCGGCCATTTTTCTCGGGAACAAACCGGCGCGCCACGGGTTCCGCAGCATGCCGCCTCGGGGGCCACGTCTCCGCCTGGCCGCCTGTCGAGGCGGCGCGACTATGCCTTGTCGTCCCACCGATGTCCAGTTGTGCAATTGTCTGCCAATCACGCCACACTGTTGGCCCGGCGAACGCGAGCGATCTTGGCAAAACCGGTCTTTTCGCCTTTTGCATGTTCCGTGTTGTCGGCACCACGTTCTGCCGTCCTGGCCGCGGTATCGGAGATGATGGCTTCTTTTGGCAATCGAAGATCTTCAAGCGGCGCGGGCGAGCGTTGATGGCTGACCGCGGCGCGCGCCGGAGACACGGCGACAATGCTGCGTCCGCCGCCGATCTGCTGCCATTTGCGCGCCTTCTCGTCAAGGCTTTCGGCCACCCCGTCGACGACATATCGGCCATTCTCGCCCAGCACCAGTGGCCGGCTGTCACGAAGCGTCCAGTTCAACCTTTCAAACAATGCCGATGGCGACAGCGGCTTGATGATCACATTCTGAGCGCCGTCGCGCAAGATTCGGTCGATCAGCGTGCGCGTTCCATGGGCAGTGACAAACACCACCGGAAGGAAACACAAGGGCGCCATCTTGCGCTGCCGGATACTGCGCAAAAGTCCGACCCCGCTTGTCGGCTTCATCCGCCAATCGGTGATCACCATATTCGGCGGATCGATGCGCATCACCTCCAAAGCCTCTTCCGCGCTGTCGAACGTGCGCACCCGGCGCACGCGGAAACCGAGAAGCGTGGAGCGCAGGATTGTCTGCATGGGTTTGGAATCGTCCACCACCACGACGTCGAGGTCGGTGATATCAAGACCATAGGCGTAGTGCCGCGTCATTCGGGCCACGAGCGCATCCTGCATTTGAGACAATCAAGACGCAGAGAAACACGACCGCATTGTTCTCCGGTTGATCCGGCAACGCGTATTTTCAGACAGTTTTGCTAAAATTCGAACGGTTCGAATGATACACTTCAAAATGTCGGTGGCGATTCTCCGAGCGCGTGAGAGTGCCGCTCCTGGCAGTCTGCGGAGAAGCCTTGGTCTCTGGTTGGCTATTCGCCGACAGATCCCGCGCAACAGGCATGACCCTGACGGGGCCACCGGGCGCAAGGCTCGCGGCCAACCATCCTCGATATCCACACCCATACACTACATTTTGCGCCCTGGCGCGCCAGGTCCACAATAGATGGATTTCATCGCTTGACGCTTACAAACGATTCACCCTACCTTCGAACTGTCAGACAGATCGTACGAAGGTTGGAGCCAGTCGCTCCGCGTCCATTCCACAGACAGTCGACGAGACACCATCCGGCTTGAGCGCGGCGGCTCACGGTGGGCGGAATTTCTCGACCAGTCGACACGATATGTCGTGACAGATGTGCATCTGCATACTATATTTGGTGCACATCCAACAGATACGGATCGCGCGGCGCACGTGCGGCACCACATAACAGGGCAGCGCCTGCTTCGGCGTTCGCGTTTTCTCAACGCGGATGCGCGGCGACGTGTTCGCCACTGACCAGACAGCGGCACGACCGCGATCACTCAACGATTGGCCCCGACGGGCCGGATGCACGTAAGGGGGCTTTAGGATGAAAATCGAGCGGCGCTATACCAAGGACGGACAATCGCCCTACGCGGAGGTTCCGTTCCGGGTCGCCACCAGCGAGATCCGCAATCCGGATGGCTCGATCGTTTTCCGCCTCGAAAACATCGACGTCCCTACGCAGTTCTCCCAGGTCGCCTCAGACATCCTGGCGCAGAAGTATTTCCGCAAGGCCGGCGTGCCGGCGCGACTGAAGCCGGTCGAGGAGAACACCGTTCCCTCCTGGCTGTGGCGCAAGGAAGCGGATCTCGACGCGCTCGCAGACCTGCCCGAGGACGAGCGCTATGGGTCCGAGATCGATGCGCGCCAGGTCTTCGACCGTCTTGCCGGCACCTGGACCTACTGGGGCTGGAAGGGCGGCTATTTCGACGGGGAGGCCGATGCCCAGGCCTTCTTCGACGAACTGCGCTTCATGCTCGCGACCCAGAAGGTCGCGCCCAACAGCCCGCAGTGGTTCAACACCGGCCTGCATTGGGCCTATGGCATCGACGGCCCGAGCCAGGGCCACTTCTATGTCGACTTCGAGACCGGCGAACTGACGCGCTCGGCGACCGCCTATGAGCATCCGCAGCCGCACGCCTGCTTCATCCAGTCCGTCCAGGACGATCTGGTCAACGAGAACGGCATCATGGACCTGTGGGTTCGCGAGGCGCGCCTGTTCAAATACGGATCCGGTACCGGATCCAACTTCTCCCGCGTGCGCGGCGAAGGCGAAAAGCTGTCGGGCGGTGGCAAGTCCTCCGGCCTGATGAGCTTCCTCAAGATCGGCGACCGGGCGGCCGGCGCGATCAAGTCGGGCGGCACCACGCGCCGCGCGGCGAAGATGGTCGTCGTCGACATCGACCATCCCGACATCGAGGATTACATCAGCTGGAAGGTCAAGGAAGAGCAGAAGGTCGCGGCGCTCGTGACCGGCTCCAAGATCTGCCAGAAGCATCTCTCCGCGATCATGCGCGCTTGCGTGAACTGCGAAGGCCATGACGGCGATTGCTTCGACCCGGCGAAGAACCCGGCCCTGAAGCGTGAAATCCGCGCGGCCAAAAAGATGATGGTGCCGGAAAATTACATCCAGCGCGTCATCCAGTTCGCCCGTCAGGGCTTCACCAAGATCGAGTTTCCAACCTACAACACGGACTGGGACTCCGAGGCCTATCTCACGGTGTCGGGCCAGAATTCCAACAACTCCGTGCGCGTCACCGACGGCTTCCTGACTGCGGTCCTGGACGATGACGACTGGAACCTGACCGCCCGCAAGGACGGCTCTATCGCCAAGACCGTCAAGGCGCGCGAATTGTGGGAGCAGATCGGCTATGCCGCATGGGCGTCCGCCGATCCCGGCATCCAGTATCACACGACCATCAACGACTGGCACACCTGCCCGGCCTCCGGCGAGATCCGCGCGTCGAACCCCTGCTCGGAGTACATGTTCCTCGACGACACCGCTTGCAACCTCGCGTCGCTGAACCTGCTTCAGTTCCGCCAGGAAGACGGCCTTGTCGACGTGGAGAACTACGAGCACGCCGTGCGCCTGTGGACCATGGTGCTGGAAATCTCCGTGCTGATGGCGCAGTTCCCCTCGAAGGAGATCGCGGAGCTTTCCTACAAGTTCCGCACGCTCGGCCTCGGCTATGCCAACATCGGCGGCCTGCTGATGACCTCCGGCATCCCCTACGACAGCGACGAGGGCCGCGCGATCTGCGGTGCGCTGACCGCCATCATGACCGGCGTGTCCTACGCAACCTCGGCGGAGATGGCCGGCGAACTCGGCCCCTTCCCGGGCTATGAGGAAAACGCCAGCCACATGCTGCGCGTCATGCGCAACCATCGCCGCGCCGCCTATGGCGAAACGGAGGGCTACGAGGCGCTCAACACCAATCCGGTGCCACTCGACCATGCCTCCTGCACCGACCCGCGTCTGGTCGAACGGGCCAAGATCGCCTGGGACAAGGCGCTGGATCTCGGCCAGAAGCACGGCTACAGGAATGCGCAGTCGACGGTGATCGCGCCGACAGGCACGATCGGCCTGGTGATGGACTGCGACACCACCGGCATCGAACCGGATTTCGCACTGGTGAAGTTCAAGAAGCTGGCCGGCGGCGGCTACTTCAAGATCATCAACCGGGCTGCGCCCGCCGCCCTGCGCGGCCTCGGCTACAGCGAAAGCGAAATTGCCGAAATCGAGGCCTACGCCGTGGGCCACGGCTCGCTCGACCAGGCGCCTGCCATCAACCCCGGCAGCCTCACGGCCAAGGGCTTCGACGCCAAGGCGCTCGCGAAGATCGCCGGGTCCCTCGGCTCCGCCTTCGACATCAAGTTCGTGTTCAACCGCTGGACGCTGGGCGACGACTTCGTAACGGGCACGCTCGGCGTTCCGGCCGAGAAGCTCGACGATCCCGACTTCGACCTGTTGACGCATATCGGCTTCTCGAAGGCCGACATCGAAGCCGCCAACACCCATGTCTGCGGTGCGATGACGCTGGAGGGCGCGCCCTTCCTCAAGGAAGAGCATTACGCGGTCTTCGATTGCGCCAACCCCTGCGGGCGTCTCGGCAAGCGGTTCCTGTCGGTGGAAAGCCACATCCGCATGATGGCGGCGGCCCAGCCGTTCATCTCCGGTGCGATTTCCAAGACGATCAACATGCCGAACGACGCGGCGGTCGAGGATTGCGCCGAGGCCTACATGCTGTCCTGGCGCCTGGCGCTCAAGGCAAATGCGCTCTACCGCGACGGCTCCAAGCTGTCGCAGCCGCTGAACTCCCAGCTTCTCGCCGATGACGAGGACGACGAGGAAGATGCGGTCGAGGCACTGATTGCCCAGCCGCAGACCGCACGGATCGAAAAGGTCGCGGAAAAGATCGTCGAGCGCATCGTGGAGCGGGTCGTGGAACGCCCGGTGCGCGAGCGCGAGAAGATGCCGGACCGCCGCAAGGGCTACACCCAGAAGGCGCGCGTCGGCGGGCACAAGGTGTATCTCACCACCGGCGAATACGGCGACGGCCGCATTGGCGAGATCTTCATCGACATGCACAAGGAAGGCGCCGCCTTCCGCTCGCTGATGAACAATTTCGCCATCGCGATCTCGCTCGGCCTGCAGTATGGCGTGCCGCTTGAGGAATATGTCGACGCCTTCACCTTCACCCGCTTCGAGCCGGCGGGCATGGTGCAGGGCAACGAGGCGATCAAGAACGCGACCTCGATCCTCGACTATATATTCCGTGAGCTGGCGGTGTCCTATCTCGCCCGCAACGATCTGGCGCATGTGCCGCCGGAGGCAATCGGCAACACGGCGATGAGCTCAGGGCCGAACGAGGGTCGCGCGAACGATCAGGGCCACAGCGGCGTCGTGTCGCGCGGCCTGGTGCGCGGCCAGACCGAGCGCTTCCGCGTTGTCAGCGCAGGCGAGGAACCGGCCGGCGCGCTCGGCAGCAGTGAGACGGCCAAGGGCGGCACGACGCTTTCGTCAGCCTCCGTCCATGGCCGCACGGCCGCCGTGGCCACGGCGTTCAAGCGTGATGTGGAGATCGAGACGGAGACGGCGACCGATATCGGCACCGCCTCCCCCGCTCCGGTCGCCAGCCAGGCGCAGCAGATTGCCAAGGCCCGGATGCAGGGCTACGAGGGCGAGAACTGCGCGGAATGCGGCAACTTCACCATGGTCAGGAACGGCACCTGCCTGAAGTGCGACACCTGCGGCTCGACGAGCGGCTGCAGCTGAGGCGGTTGCGCCTTAAGCAAGACGACGACAATGAGACGGGCGCCTTCGGGCGCCCGTTTTGCATTGAAGCCTTCGATTGTTTGAACGGCCCCGACCTCCTTCATAGACCGCCGTGAAATAATCCCCGGTAGAGACAATCAATTTATGATTGCATTCGGTCTGTCCTTGGAGATCATGGCATGGATGAGTTTTTTGGAGCGACTGTCGGCTCCGCGCTGCGGTCTTGCCTCGAGGCGAAATACCCCCGCGAGGCCTGCACGCATAACCAGAAGCAACCAACGGAATCAAAAGGCCGGGGAGGATCCCTTGCCGCCCCGCCCGGAAACTGGGGGCCGTGGGAAACTGTTTTCGATCGAGTGGCCGGACCCGCGCGAACCCTGCGTATCGATTTCAAAACCACCACCGAAACGCCCTCGACCTTCAGCGTCGAAATCCAGGGCGGGAACGGTCAAAATTTCGAACGACTGGGCCCCGGGTCGGCAACCGTTCGCTTGACGGAAAACACGACGACGGAAATCAGAATGCGGGCGCGCAGCCACGGAATCATTGCCCAGAGAATACTGGTCTCGATCATCTGAAGCGAGAAGGACAGGCGAAGTGGTCGGAGCGATACTAGGTTCTTGCAAAGGCTTTTGCCTGACCCTCACCTGCGCTCTCTCGCTTGTGCAGCCGGTTTCGGCGCAAAACGACATGACGCTCTTCCTCCTGAAATCGCGACATGTGATCAAGTCCACGGACATCGAAGAGATCCGACCGCCCGACGGCTGGAGCGTCAACAAGGAGTCGCCGTCAATAAGGCTGAAGCCTGATGCCTCCGCCGCTTTGAGAGCCTACACGCAAGCGCGTGTCGGCGAACGCATCAGCGTCGTCATCTACGACCGGCGCGTGTCGGACAACACGCTTGTCGCAGACGCGATTGGTGGCGAGCGCATGTCGCTCTTCGGCTTACCCGAGCTTGAAGACAAGATGCTGCTTGACGCGATGGCCATCCGCCCGCTTCCCGAGTTCACGGTCGTCATGGCCTACCAGACGAGCACGGAGATCCCCGTCGCCATCGACGATTTGCTGGTTCCCGAGCCCGGAAAACCCGGCCATCACTTCAAACTCAAAACCGAGACGGTCGCGCAAATCGCGGATCTGGCGATAGATCTCAGTCCGGAGACGGCAGTGCTGATCTACGACAACCAGTTTCTTGCCTACGCCTGGGACTACGATCCCGACACGGGCGTGCTCCGCGTCGGGCATTGATTGCGCCCGATTGCTGTCATCATATCGCGCGCATGCTCCGCGTGAGGACGACGCGTTCAGGCGTTCTTGCTGAAAGGGCCGGTCTCGATGATCCCGAGACCGGCCCTTGAGATGGTCAGCCCGACGTCAGGCGATCTTGACGAGTTCCACGTCGAAGGTCAGCGCCTTGCCGGCCAGCGGATGGTTGGCGTCGAGCAGCACCTTGTCCTCGGTCACATCGGCGATGACGACGTCCATGGTCTGGCCGTCCTGCGTCTGCACCTGAAGCGGGGTGCCGGGATCGGTCGGGATATGGTCGGGAAAATTGGCCCGGTCGACGGCCTGGACGCGGTCGGGCACGTGCGCGCCATAGGCGTCTTCCGGCTCGATGCGCACCTTGCGCTTTTCGCCGACCGCCATGCCGGTCACACCGTCATTGAGGCCGGGGATGATCTGACCGGATCCCAGTTCGAAGGACAGCGGATCGCGGCCTTCCGAACTGTCGAAGACGGTGCCGTCATCCAGCGTGCCCGTGTAATGGAGATGCAGCGTGTCGCCCGGCTTGGCTTGTGTCATGAAGAAGTCTCTTTCGGGAAAGTGTGGGTTTGACGAGACCCGGTGAAACGTCGGGTGCTCAGTCGCTCGATTCACAGGCTCGCAAGTCTGCCGGGCGATGTAAACCCCAAGATTTCGGGCGATCCGATAAGCCGGTCGAGTGCACCGGCCGCATCCGCGTTACGCATTTGATCTTCGCAGCCCGCCGACAGCAGGCTCACTCACCGGATGCTCACCTTCGCGATGCTGCCGCGATGCCGGCCTCCCCTTACGCTTTTCGTGCAACCACGAAATGCGCCGGCGGCTTTTTCGGGAAAGTGCCGGTCTCGACGATC
This sequence comes from Stappia sp. ES.058, assembly GCF_900105595.1. Classification (GTDB taxonomy): domain Bacteria; phylum Pseudomonadota; class Alphaproteobacteria; order Rhizobiales; family Stappiaceae; genus Stappia. The sequence continues at coordinate 1,902,150 of NZ_LT629784.1, forward strand.
TCGAAACCGCCCTCCACGATGATCGCCTCAAGTTCCTGTGCCTTCAGGAAATGGACCAGCGGCGCCATGCCGAAGACGCGCATCACGGGAATGATGAAGCGAAAGACCGGGTTCATGTCGCCGAGACAGACGGTCTTGGAAATGAACAGGCCATCCGGGCGCAGGTGCTCCGCGATCTGCGCGACCGCCGCCCGCGGATCTTCCGTCAGATGCAGCAGGCTGAACGCCAGTACGGCATCGTAGGGCGTGTCGTCTTCCGGCAGATCGCTCAGGGCCGCCTTGAGAAAACGGACCTTCGTGTCGTTCGCCGCGGCCGCCTTTTCCAGCGCGATGTCGATCATCTCCTCGGAGAGATCGCTCGCCGTATAGGCACCGACGCAATCGGCGAGCTTGAACGCAGTCGTGCCGGTGCCGCAGCCGACCTCCAGCACCCGCTCGAAGCCGTCGATATGGACGCGCACCCGCTCCAGCGTGTGGGCATAAGCCGCTTCATCGCCGACGGCACGCGCGGCATATTTGCGCGCGGCCTTGTTCCAGAACCGCCGGCTGGTCTCCTTGACCGAACTCATCTCGATAGCCTCGATTTTTGCCGCAAGAGGAGCGAGCCTCAACCGGATGTCTGTTACAGGTAACGTTCCAGCAGCGCGGTGACTTCGCTGTCGCGCGCGCGCTCGCTCTTCCCGCCGATTACAACGGCGATCACACGCTTGCCACCGCGACGGGCGGAGACCGCGAGATTGTAGCCCGACAGGCGGATATAGCCGGTCTTGATGCCGTCGACGCCGGCGACACGGCCCAGAAGGTTGTTGGTCGCCTCGAAGGTGCGGCCATTGTAGGTGAAGGACCGTGCGGTGAAGGCGCGCGCACGCCCCGAATGACGGCTTTTCAGGGCGCGTGCCAGGATCGCCATGTCGCGGGCCGTCGTCACCTGACGCGTGTCCGGCAGGCCCGAGGCATTCACGAACCGCGTCCGTCGCATGCCGAGCGACCGTGCCTTGGCGGTCATCCGCGCGGCGAAGGCACTTTCGGAACCGGCAAGGTTTTCCGCCACAACCACCGCAACGTCATTGGCCGATTTTACCGCCAGCGCCTGTACCGCCTGACGCACCGCGATCGTCGTACCAGCCTTCACGCCAATCTTGGCCGGGGGCTGACGCGCGGCGTTCTGGGACACCTCAAGCGCGCTGTCGAGCGACAGCCGACCGCTATCGAGCGCATCGAACAGAAGGTAGAGCGTCATCATCTTGGTCAGCGAAGCGGGATAGCGCAGCCCGTCCGCCGCCTCTTCGTAGAGCACAGCCCCGCTCACGGCATCGACCACGATCGCGGCATGGGCCCGCGGCGCGGCCTCGCCGCCGGGCGCCAATCCCAGTTCCGCAACCTGGCCCGGCATTTCCGGCAAGGGTGCAGCCTCGACGGCCGCCACCGCAGGCATGGCACCGCGATCGACCGACCCACCCTGCGGCGGCGCCGTCTGGCAGGCGGCAAGCGTAAGAGACGCGGCCGCAAACACGGCGACAAGCCGCTTGCGCAAGCCGGTGCGTGACCCGACGGTTGCCAGCTCATCACTCGAAGATTGGACAGAGACAGGGCCCACGGGGCGCTCCTTTGCGGTGAAAGCGGCGCCACCATAGCGAAACGGTCCACGGACACAAGGAAGCGGAAGCGCGGACAGGGCTGTGATGTCGAGAAATTCCGCGAGCAAAAGGCGGCGGTGACGCAGGACGCGACCGCTGGCGACTACGCGACCTGTGCGTCGTCCGCGATCATGTCACTCTCGCCCTCACCTTCACCGCGCCCGCCGGAGAGCGCCTGTGCAAGGTCGATAAAGAGTTTCGCGGGGAGCGGCGGAGCAAAAATATAACCCTGCGCAGCTGAAACGCCCAATTCGCGCAGGCGTTCGATCTGCTCAATCGTCTCCACGCCCTCGGCGATGATGCCCATCCCGAGGTTGTCCGCGAGCTCGACCATTGTGTCGACGATCGTTGTCGAATTGTCATCTGTTCCGAGGCTGTCGATGAACATCTTGTCGATCTTGATGATGTCGATCCCGAGCTTTTGCAGATAGGCGAAGCCGCCGTGACCGGTTCCCACATCGTCCAGCGCCACGCGAACGCCGATGGCCTGCATCTCGGCGATGATCTTGCGCGCCGTTTCCATATCGGACAACGGCTGGCGTTCGGTCACTTCCATGACGATCTGCTGGAAGGCGATCTTCGATTGGCCATAGATCTGCTGGATATCCTCAATGACCTGACGATCTTCGAAGTGACCGGCAAAGAGGTTGACCGAGAGCTTGAATTCCGGATTCTCGTAATAAAGATCGCCGACTTCCTCACACGTCTTGCGCATGATCTGGCGGGTCATCTCGAAAATGTGCCCCGAGGTCTCGGCGAAAGTCATGAAGGCGCCGGGAGAAATCACCGACCCATCGGGCCTCGCCCACCGCATCAAAACCTCGCAGCCACGCAGGCGTCCGGTCTCGATGTCCATCACCGGCTGGTAGTAAGGCACAAACTCGCCCTTGCGGATCGCCTGGACGAACTCGTCCTCGGCCTCGCTTTCCGGGCGCCAGGAAAACCAGACGCCGACCGCCACGAAAAGAACGGCAAAGCCGACGCAGGCGATCGCCGCGACGACCTTGAGGTCGCGGACGAGATTGTCGGCGGCCGAAGCCGGTGCCGTCACCACCGCAATCATCGGGTATTTGGTTGACTGCACTTCGGCGATGAGCTCATCGCTTTCGCCATGTCCGTCGCGCTGTGCGGTCTCCCCCGACCGCAACCACACCACACCGTCTCCGAGTTGAAGTTCGACAAGCCGATGCGCCCGCAGATAGTCGGGACCAGGATCAATGGAAATCGCCACCGGGGAAATTTCTGCCAGCAAGCGATTTCCCTTGCCGATCCGCCAGCTCACAAGTGCAACCCGTGTCCCCTCGAACGCCCTGTCGCGCATTCCGATGCCGACAAGCGGCGCATCCGATTTCAAGACCGGCAATATCGCCTCGCCCGAGGTCGGCATCTCCGGAACGTTGCACATCAGCACACCGGACGCATTCACCACCCCGATCATCTGAACGAACGGAGCGGAGACAACGCCGGCATGGAACGCGGTGCGATCCACCGGTGCACAGGTGACAGTTCCGCCCTGATGCAGATTCTGCAGGATGGACACGGCGTCGCCGATGGCCTTTTCGGCACGCAGGACGTAGCGTTCGGCAATTGCCGTCATTTCCGCCTGCGCCTGGGTGACCGCGTAGTTGTTCAAGACATAGTTGGCCGCCACGAGCGGCGCGAGCGCCAAAGCCAGTGCAATCAACAACGTCCTGAAAAAAAGGGTATAGCGATGCGACACGGCACGTCCTGGATTAAAGCAGCGCCGCCACTATGCCCAAGCTTTGTAAATGACACCTGAAGAACGGGCGTCCGCTTTGACAAAACATGACAATTTCGATCAGAAATCATCAGGAACCAATGATCTCGGATTGCAGGAACGGGGAATTCCATGGAGGCTTTGTTCATCGGCCAAGCCTATATCGACATCACCTTTTTGACTGACACACTGCCCAGTGGCGACGAAAAAGCCCTTGCGCACGACTATGCCGTGAGCTTTGGAGGAAACGCCGTCACGGCCGGCTTCACCTGCGCCAAGCTCGGGATCTCCCCGGACATCATGTGCTCGCAGGCAAACGACTGGCTGGCGCACATGTTTCTCGACATGGCAGCGCGCTACGGCATTTCCATTCACGGCCGGAAGGTGAAGGAATCCTCTCTTTCCTTCATCATGCCGAAGGACGGAAAACGAGCGATCGTGCGCTGCCGCGACGACAACTATCTCCATCCCTTCCAGCAGCTGAGACTGGACGGATGCCGGGCGTTGCATCTCGACGGACACATGCCGGATGCCGCGCTTCATTACGCGCGCGCCTGCCGGGAGGCGGGAATTCTCACGTCACTGGACGGCGGAGCGGTGCGCGAAAACACCGACGAGCTTCTCCACTTCATCGATGTGGCCATCGTCTCGGCGCGCTTTTGCGAACAGCTCGGCCTCGATATTGGCGAAACGCTTGATTACCTGCGCGGTCACGGGTGTCGCGTCGGCGGGGTGACCCTGGGTGACGACGGCATGCACTGGTTTGAAGACCAGGGTGCGAATGTCCACCATCCCGCTCTCAATGTACCCGCCTCGAAGATCGTGGACACGAACGGCGC